>CAVZSD010000063.1:0-20340 GCA_963777615.1 uncultured Bacteroidota bacterium
TAGCGGGGCCCTGGTCACACATTCCAACACAATTAGTAAATTCTAAAGTAATGCGGTTATCCTTGGTAGTTTCTCCAAACTTAATTCCAAGCTCTCTCTCAATTGCCGACTTAACACTTTCTTTATTTTGCATATCGCAGGATATTGTCTGGCAAAGCCTTACAATATTTCTTCCTTGAGGTTTTGAATGAAGAAAAGTATAAAAAGAGATTACACTGTAAACTTCAACAGGATGAATATTCATAAATCTTGCTACTTCTTGCTGTGCAAAATCTGAAATGTATTTATGCTTTCGCTGAATTGCCTGAAGTATTTGCAAGAGAGAAGAACGCTGCCCGCCATAAGTTTTTACCAATTCTTCTATTTCATTTGAAAGTGCATTTTTTTCTAATACTAACATTTCATCCCTCCTGTTTTACGTGTAATAGTTTCTCAACTTTTTGAATTAGCTCATCAGGTGAAATGGGTTTTTCAACAAAGTCGTCAACCGGAACAATTTCACTAACTCCAAAATCCATCCCGATAGCTTTTGAAACGGAAGTGTACATCAGAATTGGAGTAGTTATATTTTCTTTCCTGAATTTTTGAGCAAGGAAGAATCCATCATCCGGTTCGTTCATCATAACATCCAGGATAATTAAATCGGGTGATTTATCTTTTACTATTTGATATCCGTCAATTGGATTTGTTGCAGTAATTACTTCGTAGCCTTTTGATGTAAGAACTAATTTACTTGCATCAATTATATCGGGGTCATCATCTATAATAGCTATTCTATACATATTGTGCCCTTACTAATTATTATTAAATGAAGTTATTTATTCATGTTATTATTAAGTCTTTTTCTTCTTATAAAGAAAAGGCAAATAAACTTTTATTTTTGTTCCTTTATTAAATTCACTTTCAACTTCAATTTTCCCCGAATATGAATCTACAATTCGTTTAACTATTGTTAATCCCAATCCCGTCCCGCTTATATCTTTTGTCAATTCATTTTTTGCACGGAAGAATTCATGAAAAAGTTTTTCTCTTTCATCCGGTTTCAATCCTATTCCAGTATCCTCAATTTCAACTATCAAATAAGAATCACTGGAATTCAAATTGATATTAATTTTTCCATCGCGCTTATTATATTTAATTGAGTTACTAATCAGGTTGGTAATTACCTGGTTAATTTCTTCCCGGTCTGCTTTAAGAGTTTGCTGTTTATCATTATGCTTTATCTCAACTGAAATATTTTTGGTTTTTATTTCAAAGTTGAAAAGCTCGATTATTCCTTCAATTATTTCTTCAACATTAATATCTTTTATTTCTCTTTGAACTGTATCTATTTCTAATCTGGAAATATCCAGAAGGTCATTAACCATTTTTAATAATCCATCAAGCCTAACCTGCGACCTTTCAAGAAATTTTTTCTTTTTATCCTGCTGAATTTCAATCGAATCGTCATTAAGTAATTTTAAATAACCGTACACAGCAGCTATAGGAGCTTTAAGTTCATGCGACACCATCGACACAAATTGTGATTTCAAAAATTCAATCTTCTTTAATTCCGTGATATCTTTTAATACAACTGCAACCCCGGCTAAGGAACCATTTGGGTGAGCAACTGAAGATGCCGTTGCTTCAACAAAAAATTCACGATTTGGTTTTAGTTCTATTTGAACTGAAAAAGATTTTGCAGTTTGCTCTTTTCCTAAAAGAAATTTATTAATTATACTTGCAATCTTTGGATGGAGCTTATCAATAATATTTTCTTCAATCTTTATTTCATTCAGCTCAAGATATTTTAAAGCAGCTGGATTAAAAAGAACTGTCTCGCCTTCTCTATTCACCACCAGCACACCATCTGTAATCGAATTGATAATGGTATTCATCCTGGTTTTTTCGAATGCGATTTCTAAAAGCCTGTCTTCTCTTTCCATCCTTAATCTTTCAGCTTCTAAAGTAAGCTGACGTTTATCGTAACCTCTTTGAAGATTGTCCAGAAGTTCTTCAGGTGTAAAAGGTTTTGGAATATAGCTGAATGCTCCAACTTTGGTTGATTCAATTGCAGTATCATAGCTGGCGTAAGCAGTGGCAATAAAACAGATTGTATTGGGATATTTTTCGAGTATTTTTTTTAATACAGAAATCCCGTCAACATCGGGCATCTTTAAATCAATTATGGCAAAATCAAATTCGGTGTTTGTGCCGATACTAATTCCTTCGGTTCCGTTTTCCGCAGTTTGAACTTGGTAGCCTTCCCGTTCAAGCAATTTCTGTGTGCCTAAACGAAGGCCTTTTTCGTCATCAATAATTAACACTCTCGGCTTGACATCGATATATGTATCTACAGCTTGCATCTATTATTTATTTTTCTGTATTGTGAGCCAGATAATAATTTTCAATTTTTTGAATGAGGTCTTCGATTACAACCGGTTTATTAATCATTTCATCACATCGTATCCATTCTTTTTCTTCATCAGTTGAAGCGCCAAATTTGTATCCAGTTAGATATGTCGCCGATGATAAAATAAAAACCGGTATATTTTTGCCGTGACTGTCTTTTTTAATTTTGTAACTGAGAATAAATCCCGAATCATGCTCTTCCATAATTAAATCAACTACCGCAGCATCCGGCTTTTCTCTTAAATATAATTGCCATCCTTGGTCAGCGTTAGAAGCGATAACAACTTCGTAACCTTTGGCTTCAAGCTGAAGCTTGTTTTGTTCAAGCAGGTCTATATCGTCGTCAACTAATAATATTTTTTTCTTATCCATTTTATTTACCTTTAATTCAGATTTATGTTTTATGCCCGGAGATTTTTTGGCAGAGTTACTTTAAAGGAAGTACCCGCCCCGGTTTCGCTTTGAAATGTTATATCTCCCCTGTGCATCTTTATAATTCCATAAGAAATTGCCAAACCTAATCCTGTCCCTTTACCCATTTTTTTTGTAGTGAAAAAAGGTGTAAATATTTTCCCGTAATTTTCTCTCGGTATTCCACAGCCTGTATCTGATATACTAATATTTAATTTCTCGTAATCATTATTTAAAATTAATTTTAGAACCTTTGATTTTGATTCAAGCATTGATTCACAAGAGTTATTTATGATGTTAATGAATACCTGCCTTATCTGTTCTTCATCAGCTTCAATAAAGCACTCATTCAAATTGTCGTCTTTTTCAAAAATTATATCTTTATAATTAGGATTAATTTTTACAGATTTAATTATATCCTCCAAAAGCCGACAAATATTTGTTCTTGTAATTTTAAGTTTATTTTGACGGGCAAAGTTTAAAAGGTTAGCAACAATATTTTTACATCTCTTTGTTTCTTCTATCATTAATTTCAAATCATCTACTTGCTGTGAGTTGTAAACTTTATTAGCTAAATCTTCTTTTAGCATTGATGAATAAAGAAGAATAGTTCCAAGCGGATTATTAATTTCATGAGCAACTCCCGCAGCAAGCTCACCAATTGATGCCAGCTTTTCAGCAGACCTTAATTGTTCCTGAGTTGAACTTAAATCTTTATAGGCATTATCAAGCTTATCAATTAAATAAGGAAGGCACATATCTTTTTCTGCCAGGTCTTTCGCAATTGCAACGGCGTATTCACGGCAAGTATTATAACCACAAGCACCACAATTCAATTCATCTTCGGACGTAAACTTTTTTGTCTCTGCTAAAATTTCTTTTATTGTTTTTTCAGTAGGATAAGGCCTTCTCTGATTTTTAGAAGAAAATTCCCTTGTGAAATTTATGTTTCTTGAATTGTATAGATCACTTTTCCAAACCTGCTTATCGACTGTATTAATTTTTTGTTCAATAAAGTTTATTACTTTTTCTCTTCTGGAATAGTAATTCAAATTGCTGTCTATTGCCGGCCCGCTGATACAGCCTTCGCAAAAAAGTATATCAATAAATTTAGCATTTATATTGTTGTTAGCAATTTCATCTATGATTTCTACAACCTTCTTTTTCCCTTCGACAACAATAATTTCTTTTTCAAGAATATCTTCAGAAATATTTGCCGATTTTAAAAGTCCGCCGGCTAATGGAAATGCTTTGCCCATATTTGCATGCGGAGGGTCAAAGTTACTTTCTTCCAGTTCGCTGATAACAATATTATTTTCATTCAGCATCTTTTTGATTTCAGTAAATGTTAACACAGCATCAATCTCACCGTTAACATGTTCTTCTGTATACTCTTCTTTTTTGGCAACACAAGGCCCGATAAAAACTATTTTAATTTCATTGCCAATCGTTTCTCTTAAATACCGTCCAATAGCAATCATTGGCGAAACTACTTTTGCAATATTCGGAACAAGCTGTTCGTAATATTTTTCAATGTAATTAACTACTGCAGGACAAGCAGAGCTGATAACAGTTTTTCCATTTCTGTTTTTTAATTCTTTCAAATAAGCATCGCTGATTAGGTCGGCACCAAATGCAGTTTCTACTACTTTATTGAATCCAAGTTTTCTTAATGCAGTTGGAAATTTTGTATAATCGTCAGGGAAAGATGCAGCGAAGGATGGTGCGATAACGGCAATAGCATTACCATTATTGAGGACTTCTGTTAAAACTTTTTCATTATCACTTAAAATTTGTTTTGCATTTTGTGAACAAACTTTAACACAATGCCCGCATACAATACATCTTTCAGTTATAACTGTTGCCTGGCCGTTTATAACTCTGATTGCATTCGCCGGGCATTCACGAACACAGGAGTAACACCTCTTGCATTTATCAAGTATCGTTGTTACAATTCCATCGTTCATTTTTTATTCTAATTTTTAGTTAGCCTGTATTTGTTATATAATTTATCATTCAATCTTAACTCATCAACCAGTTATATTGCAAGCGATTTCACCACTTAAATTTTTTCAAACAACTAAGACCTATTTATCACACCATTCATTCTTTCATTCAATCAATCATTCAATCTTGTAATTTTTTAATCTTTCAATTTTTAACCACATCTCTCTTATTAAAATATTTTGTATGAAGAATCTCGTGAGCTTTGTGAGAATTCGGTTCCACAAAAAATTCTTTGTACAGTACTTTTAATGATTCATTCTCGTATGACCTTCTATGCTTCATCTTAGAATCTATTTGATATAAAGCTTTCATTCTCTTCTGTATCTTTTCAGATTTTTGATGAATGGGCTGCCCGCCTCCATTTATGCAGCCTCCGGGACATGACATTACTTCTACAAAGTGATACTTTGATTTACCATTTTGTACATCATCAAGTATTGGTTTTATATTTCCTATTCCGTTAACTACCGCAACATTTAAAGTAATTCCATTAATATTTATTGAAGCTTCTTTAACTCCATCAAAACCGCGTATAGAATTTAATTCCAAGCTTTCAAGATCTTTTCCCGTCAAATTGAAATAAGCAGTTCTGATTGCGGCTTCCATAACTCCTCCGCTCGTTCCGAAAATTGCAGCCGCGCCAGTTGATTCCCCTAATGGATTATCAAAATTATCTTCAGGCAAATCGTTGAAATCAATTCCGGCAACTTTGAAAAATCTAACTAACTCACGTGTAGTTAAAACTGCATCTACATCCTGGAAAGCTTCTTCTTTAAGCTCGGCTCTGTTTGATTCATATTTTTTAACAGTACAGGGCATAATTGATACAACAAAAATATCTTTTGGGTCGATACCCATTTTTTTAGCATAATAAGTTTTTAATACTGCACCTTCCATTTCATGCGGAGATTTGCAAGATGAAATGTGTTCTAAAACTTCAGGGCGGTTTTGTTCAACATACTTTACCCATCCCGGACAGCAGCTTGTAAACATGGGCATGCCCCTTCCAAAGGAAGGGGGTTTTATTATTCCCTTTGAAGGGGGGGGATGGGCTTATCTATCAATTCTGCAGCTTCTTCAAGAATTGTTAAGTCAGCAGCAAAGTTAGTATCAAAAACTTTTTTGAATCCGAGTCTTCGTAATCCTGTAACAAGCTGGCCTGTTACATCCGTACCAAGAGGAATATTATATTCTTCACCAAGAGTGGCTCTTACTGCAGGTGCTATCTGAACAATTGTGTATTTATTTTTATCATTAAGTGCTGCAGCAACTTCTTTCAATGAGCTTTTTTCTCTTAACGCTGCTGTGGGACAAACAAGAATACATTGTCCGCAAAGAATACAATCACTTATGTTTAATCCTTTGTTATAAGGCGTGGTGACAATGCTTGTAAATCCGCGTTGTGTAACATCTATTGCTCCGATTTTTTGAATCTCATGACAAACTCGTACACATCTTCCGCAAAGAATACACTTTGCCGGGTCTCTTTCCATTGATGCGCTTGAAACATCAATTGCATGAGATTTTGTTTCACCAACGTATCTATGCTCTCTAACGCTGTAAGTTTCTGCGAGATTTTGAAGTTCACAGTTTTTATTCCTAACGCATACTAAACAATCTTGCGGATGGTTTTCAACTAACAGCTCGACAATTGTTTTTCTTGCTCTTCTAACTCTTGCTGAATTAGTTTGAACTACCATTCCATCAAAAACCGGGAATGCACATGAAGGAACTAATCCCCTTTGTCCATCAACTTCAACGGTACAAATACGGCAGGAACCTGTGGGGGCTAATTCTTTTAAATGACAAAGAGTGGGTATTGAAATTCCCACTGACTTAGCAGCCTCAAGCACCGTCATTCCATCTTCCGCATTTACTTTTATATTATTTATTGTAAGCTGAACCATCATTTTCTCCGAAGTAAAAATTTAATTCACATTGATAGCATCAAACCGGCATGCTTCATAACACATTCCGCATTTAATACATTTATCTTCAACTATATAGTGAGCATGGCCTTTTTCACCTGCTATTGCTTCAACAGCGCATTTTCTTGAACATACACCACAGCCGTTGCATTTGCTATTATCAATGTTAAAGGTTAATAATTCTTTACAGACTTTTGATGAACATTTTCTTTCATATAAATGTTCTTCGTATTCTTCTTTAAAGTATCTTAATCCTGATAACACAGGATTTGGAGCCGACTGTCCGAGTCCGCAAAGAGAAGTATCTTTAATTACATCCGCCAGTCTATTTAAATGAACGATGCCTTTAAATCTTCTAAGCTCGTCTAATTTATTTTTTGTATTCTTGTAGCTGGTTGGAATTCTTTCGATTATTTCAAGCATACGTTTTGTACCTTCACGACAAGGAACACATTTACCGCAAGATTCATTTTGTATAAATGTTAAAAAGAATTTTGCTACATCAACCATACAGGTATCTTCATCCATAACAACAAATCCGCCGGAGCCCATCATTGCGCCGACTTCTTTTAAAGATTCATAGTCAACTTGTGTTTTCATTACGCTGTCCGGAAGACATCCTCCTGAAGGGCCGCCAATTTGCACGGCTTTAAATTTTTTATTGTCAGGAATTCCGCCGCCAATTTCAAAAACTACATCTCCTAAACTAATTCCCATTGGTACTTCAACTAAGCCAGTGTTTTGAATTTTACCGCTTAGAGCAAAAACTTTGGTACCCTTACTTTTTTCAGTTCCAATTGACGAAAACCAATCCATTGCCCTTTGCTAATTATTGAAGCAACATTTGCTAAAGTCTCAACATTATTAATAACAGTAGGCTTTTCCCATAAACCGGAAACAACCGGGAACGGAGGCCGCGGCTTTGGCATCCCGCGCTTCCCTTCTATTGAAGCTATCAATGCAGTCTCTTCACCGCAGACAAAAGCTCCAGCACCTTTTTTAATTTTCAAATCAAAACTGAAATCACTGTTTAAAATATTTTTACCGAGCAGGCTGTATTGTTTACATTGATTGATTGTATTTTGTAATCGTTCAATAGCAAGCGGGTATTCGGCACGGCAATAAATATATCCTTCGCTGGCACCAATAGCATAAGCAGCAATCGTCATTCCTTCAACAACTCTAAATGGGTCGCTTTCCAAAACAGACCTATCCATAAAAGCGCCGGGGTCGCCTTCATCAGCATTGCATATCATATATTTTACTGATGATTTTTGTTTATGTGCAAGCTCCCATTTTTTGCCTGTCAAGAAACCGGCTCCGCCTCTTCCACGCAACCCGCTATTAAGAATTTCTTTAACTACTTCTTCAGGTGTCATTAATCTTAAAACTTTATCAAGAGCTTTAAAACCATCGGACGCAATGTATGCATCAATTGAAGTCGGGTCGATAATTCCGCAGTGCTCTAAAACAATCTTTTGCTGATGCATAAAGAAAGGAATGGAATTAATTGAAGGCAGTTCATTGCTCTGCTCACCATGAGTTCCTAAAAGTTTTTCTTTAAATATTTCTTTTTCAACTAACGTTTTTTGAATTAGATTTGGAACAAACTTAGGGGTAATTTCGCAATACGAAATTCGGTCTTTCCCAGGCAGTTTTATATCAACAAGAACTTCCTTTGCACAATAGCCAATACAACCGGTTGGTTCGATGTGAGCTTTGATTTTTAAATTTTCAAGTTCCTTTACAATTGCTTCTTCAACTTTTTTTGCACCGGCAGCCAAACCGCATGTTCCCATCCCGATAAAAATAATTGGTAAATCATGCTCAATATATTTTATTCTGTTATTAAGCGATTTAATTTTACTTTCACATTCAGGATTATGATGGCATAATGGGCCTTCGGTACAGCACCTAACAAAAAGTTCACAAGGCCTTTCAGCGGAATGCCAGCATTCATCACAACATTTATCTATAAAGCTATTCATTCTAACTTACCTCCGGTTCAGGTTCAATTTCTTTTTTCTTGCTTTGGCCTTTATATTTTTTCAATATACCAGACACATCTTTAACGGTTATTCTTCCGAAGTAATCATCATTCACAGTAATAACCGGGGCGATACTGCAAGCACCAATACAGTTAACAACTTCTATAGTGAATTTTTTATCTCTTGTAGTTTCCCCTGCTTTGATTTTTAATTCTGTTTCCAATGCGAATAAAATATTTGCAGAACTTTTAACATGACATGCAGTTCCACGGCAGACTCTAATCACATTTTCTCCAAGCGGAGCCAACCTAAATTGATTGTAAAAAGTTGCAACACCATAAACACGGCTTAAAGGCATTTCAACAAAAACTGATATATCTTTCAACGCATCCTCCGGCAAGTATCCGTAGATATTTTGGACATCCTGCAGTAGAGGAATTAAACTACTTTTATCATTAGATTTATAATTATTAAATATGTTCGAATTCATTATTTCCTCATCAAAATAATTCAACTAACATCTTCATTTTAGATGCCATTAAAGTTTAATGTTTTGATTAGATTTAATGAAAAATTTAGGGTGAGGCTAAGACAAAAAACTTTTTATTTTTCTTGTTAATGGGAAGTTTTTTTCTTTTTCAACAAAAGTATTTGGTGATTAGAAATAGTTTACGTTTAGCAATTATCCAAAGAAATATTAGCTTAAACATTTAATTAAAGCTACTGATAAACAGCTTCACCAAACGGCATAAGAACACGCGGGATTACACCATGCATGTAGGATATAATCATTCCATAATTAACAATAGGAATATCAAAAAGCTTTGCGTACTTTATTCTTGAAAGCATTAAGTTTCTTGTAATCATACAGCCGCCACAATGGATGATTAATTTATAGTCGGATAAATTATCAGGGTAATCATTACCGTGTGCAACATCCACAACAATTTTCTTTTTTGTATGAAGCCTAAGCCATCTTGGAATTTTTACTGTTCCAATATCATCTTCCTGGGCGTGATGAGAACATGCTTCTGCAATTAAAACTTTATCACCGTCTTTAAGTTTATCAACTTGCTTTAATCCTTTTGCGAATGAAAATAAATCGCCTTTGTAACGAGCCATCAAAATAGAGAATGTTGTAAGCTTAATATTATCGGGCACATCTGCAGCAACACGCATTATCGCTTGACTATCGGTTACAACTAATGCGGGTGGTTCGTTTAATTTACTTAACACTGAACGAAGCTCTTTATCTTTAGAAACAATGACAACAGTATCTTCATCTAATGCTTCTCTAATGGTCTGCACCTGCGGAAGGATAAGCCTTCCTTTTGGCGCCCCTAAATCTATTGGAACTACAAGAACGATTACGTCTCCTTGTTTAACAAGGTCGCCAATAAGCGATGGGTTTTTATCTTCAGGCAGCGTACGTGTAACCCGTGCTTTAAGTATATCAATACCTACATTTTCTGCACATGAAATTTCAAAATGTACTACACCTAAAACTTTAAGCTCTTCTAATAAAATTTGATTAACTCCAAATTCAATTTTATTTATAGCGACAATAAATGGAGTAGAAATTTTTCTCAAATATTTAATTAGCTCCTCTTCCTCATGAGCCATTTCTTGGGTAGCATCTAAAACAACAATCACAAAATCCGCAGAAGAAATTACATTTAATGTCTTCCCAATTCTTTTCTTGCCCAATTCACCGATATCATCAATACCACCCGTATCAATTAGCAGAACAGGCCCATAGGGAAGCAGTTCCATAGCTTTTCTAACGGGGTCGGTTGTGGTGCCGGGAACATTACTTACTATGCATAAATCTTGCCCGATAAACGAATTTACGAGTGAAGATTTTCCTACGTTTCGTCTGCCGACAAACGCGATGTGCTTTCTTTCAGAGTTTGGTACTGAATTCATCCTCAACCCCTATTTGATTTGAAAGAATTTTAATTAGCTCATCTTCAGTTAGTAAGTTTCTTTGTTTTATTATATCGATAAGTCTTAAATTATTTTTTTCCGATTCTTTTACCATTTCCGAAATCATATCGTAACCAAAAATATTAATTAACGAAGCCGCAATTGCCGATGAATTGATTAGATTTTTTCGGCAGTTTTCGGTATTTGCTTTGATGCCTTTTATACATTTCTCTGCCAGATTATAAATCGAATCTTTCAGCATTTCAGCTGACTTTAAAAATAAATGTGCAACCAAAGGTGTAAATGCATTTAATTCTAAGTTTCCGGCACCAACTAAATTTGAAAT
Source organism: uncultured Bacteroidota bacterium (assembly GCA_963777615.1). Taxonomy (GTDB): domain Bacteria; phylum Bacteroidota; class Ignavibacteria; order Ignavibacteriales; family Ignavibacteriaceae; genus CAVSWT01. Next base: position 10,998 of record CAVZSD010000063.1, read on the forward strand.
TACAACATCGTTTCCTTTTACTAATTCAGCAACCTGAATAGAATTTTCAAGAATAACAGGGTTCACTTTTCCAGGCATTATGCTTGAGCCCGCCTGCATTTCGGGCAATTGTATTTCTCCTATACCTCCATGCGGGCCGCTTGATAAAAAACGAAGGTCATTACATATTTTTATTATTGAAACGGCGCCGGCTTTTATCAAACCATGCACTTCAACAAACACATCAAGATTTTGAGTTGCATCGATTAAATCTTCTGCTTTAGCAATCGGCAGTGAAGTAATTTTATTCAACACATTATTTATTTTTAAAACATAATCTTTATTAGCACAAACTGATGTCCCAATTGCTGTTCCGCCTAAATTAACAGAGCGGAGCCTTTCTTCACCATTATACAAACGCCATCTGTCACGGGCAATGGCTTGTGCGTAAGCGCCGAATTCCTGTCCAAGTGTTATTGGGACTGCATCCTGAAATTGAGTTCTTCCAAGCTTAATTTTATTACAAAATTCTGTTTCTTTATTCTGAAGTTCTCTTTGAAGCTTTGCAAATTCTTGTGCTAATTCACGAATTAAAATAATTGAAGCAATCTTTAGTGCTGTTGGATATGTGTCATTTGTTGACTGAGAAAGATTAACATCATCAATTGGATGGATGAAAACATACTCACCATAATTTTTATTCATGAATTTTAAAGCAGTATTAGCTATCACTTCATTTATATTCATATTAAGTGAAGTACCAGCTCCACCCTGGTAAGGGTCAACTTTTACTTTTTCAAAGATTGAAAGTGATTCATCGTTTAATGCTTTTTCAGTTTCGCATAATAAAACTTCTATTGCTTTTTCTATTACTTTATATTTTTCAAACTCTAACAATCCAACTTCAAAATTTGTTCGTGCTGCCGCCTGTTTAACAATCAAATAAGCTTTAATTAAGTATAGATTTACTCTTTCACCTGTAACCGGAAAATTCTCCAAAGCCCTTTGCGTATGAACGCCGTAAACAGCTTCATCAGGCAGATTTTTTATTCCTATTGAGTCTTTTTCTATTCTCATAACAATTAAAAAATTCAAAAAGCGTTCCATCACTTTAGTGTAGTATGATTGAACATTCCCGTAAAGAACATTGATGATTTGAAGTGTTTGTGCGCTACAATCAATGCTTGTTCAGCGAATCACATACCATTTCAAATAAAGCGTTTCTCGCTTTCAAGAAATAATTTGTATTCGTAGTGTTTTTATTTGATTAGTAATATGCTTCTGATGGTATGCTTATTGTCCTATTAAAGAGTGAAGATTTAATCATCACAATGTATAAATACCAAAAGAAGGGCAAGCGTTAACGATGGAATTTATAAATGAAAGTTATATCAACTCCTTATTAGAAGACGACAAATTACACGACCAATATTTACAAAAAGATATTATTAAAAAAGCCAGCGAAGGAAAAGGAATAACCATAAGAGAAAGTGCCGCACTATTAAATATTAGTTCACCTGAATTGTTAGACGAGCTTCATCACGAAGCCAAAAAAGTTAAAGAAAAAATATACGGCAATCGTTTAGTTTTATTCGCCCCGCTTTATGTCACAAATGTTTGTGTGAACAATTGCCTTTACTGTGCTTTCCGAAAAGACAACAAAGAGCTAATACGCAGAACTTTAACTGTAGATGAGATTGAAGAAGAGGCACGTTATTTAATCAACACCGGGCAAAAAAGATTACTGCTTGTAGCAGGCGAACATCCTAAAAAAGCAAGCCTGGATTTTATAGGTGAAGCAATCGAAAGAATTTATTCCATAAACCTTGACGGAAATAATATTAGAAGGTTAAATGTAAATACAGCTCCATTGGATTTAGAGCAATTTAAAAGACTTAAAAGTTTTGGAATAGGCACTTACCAGTGTTTCCAAGAAACCTATCATTATCAAACTTATTTACAAATGCATCCGCTTGGGCCAAAGCGTAACTATACTTATAGATTATATGCGATGGATAGAGCACTTCAAGCAGATATTGATGACGTTGGAATCGGGGCATTGTTTGGATTAACAGATTATAAATTTGAAACTCTCGCGCTGTTAACTCATGCCGAATATTTAGATACAAAGTTTGGAATCGGGCCGCATACTATTTCTATTCCAAGATTAGAACCAGCTTTAAATGCACCTGCTGCTATCAATCCACCTTTTGCAGTGGATGATGTTCAATTTAAAAAACTTGTTGCTGTTATTCGCTTGTCAGTTCCGTATACAGGAATGATTCTTTCCACAAGAGAAAGAGCTGAATTAAGAAGGGAACTTTTTGAAGTTGGTATTTCACAAATAAGTGCAGGCAGCAGAACCGCACCGGGCGGCTATAAAGAATCACAGCAAAGCTTAAATGAACATGAGCTTGAACAATTTCAGTTAGGCGACCATCGTACTTTAGATGAAGTAATCCGGGATGTAGTTTCGCTTGGATACTTCCCAAGTTTCTGTACTGCTTGCTACCGTTCTCAAAGAACAGGTGATAGGTTTATGGAATTGGCTAAGACAGGAAATATCGGAAAAATTTGTGTGCCTAATGCGCTGGCAACTTTTAAAGAGTACTTGATGGATTATGCATCCGATGAAACAAAAAAAGTTTCCGAACCATTTTTCCAAAAAGAAATTGATTCTGTAACAGGTGTAATAAAGAAAAAAGTTGAAGATATGCTGGATAAAGTTGGTAAGGGTGAAAGAGATGTTTACTTATAGGAAAGTCAAAGGTCAAATATCAAAAGTCAAAAAAAATAAATTAAGTGTTTAAAATTGAAGAAATTCTTCACAAAGAAGAATTAACAAAAGAAGAAATAATTTTTCTGCTTTCTTTGGAAGATGAAAGTGATATGGAAAAATTATTTGAAAGAGCAAATACAGTTCGTTCTTTGTATTGCGGTGAAGAAGTGCATCTTAGAGGCATTATTGAAATTTCAAATCATTGCGAACAGGACTGCCTTTACTGTGGATTGAGAAATGAAAATTATAAGCTTCAAAGATATCGAATGGATTTTGATGAGATTATTAAAACCGCAGAAAGGATTTATTTATCAGGGATAAAAACAGTTGTACTTCAGTCTGGTGAAGACAGGCTTTTGACAAAAAACTGTGTTACAAGAGTAATTAAAAGGATTAAAGAAGATTTTGATTTAGCAATTACGTTAAGCTTCGGTGAAAGAGAATTTGACAATTATGCCGAATGGAAAATTGCCGGCGCCGACCGTTATCTTTTAAAACATGAAACTGCCAACGCAGAAAAATATCCCATCTACCACCTCGGACAAAGATTAGAAGAACGGCTTGAAAATTTAAGATTTTTAAAGTCCATAGGTTTTCAAATTGGAACCGGAAATATTATCGGACTGCCGAAGCAAACAATTGAAGATATCGCAGATGATATTCTATTGTGTAAAGAATTAAATGCAGATATGGTTTCATTCAGTCCTTTTATTCCTTCTCCTGAAACTCCATATAGAAATCAAAGAAACGCAAATATTAATTTCATTTTTAAAACTATAGCAGTTGCAAGAATTGTATTAAAGGATGTTCACATGCCGGCAACTACCGCTCTGGCTGCCTTAATAAAAAACGGATACGAGAAAGGATTGATGATTGGAGCAAATGTTATTATGCCGAACTTCACTCCTTTACAGTATCATGAAAAATATAAAATCTACCCTAAGGAAAGACTTATAAAAAATTATCAAAACTCATTACATGATATTAAAGAATCGATTTTAAAATTGGGGAGAGGTATTTCGAATACTAAAGGGAACTCACTAAAGAAACTGCAAACTAAATAACCTTTATTTTTTCCTTAGCACAAATCCAGTTGATGGCTCTAATTCAATTTTACTTAAGACCGTACCTAAAGAAGTAATTCCTGCTTTGTCTGCATTAACTAAAACTTCCCATTGACCATTTGGTAAATTAAATTCTTCTACTTTACCTTGATTGGCATTAAACAGTACAATAAAATTTTGTCCCTTGTAGGTTAAATAATAACCCAAAGCAAATTCATTATCGGTTACATTAAAGAATATTACATCATCATAATCTGCCCTGCGGAATGCGTCATACTTTTCTCTTAATTCAATTAAGCCTTTGTAATAATCCACAAGGCTTTCGTTCATATTGGCATAGTTATAATTAATATAATTAGTTTCATTATCTTTATCGTAACTGTTATGGTCAAGGAAACCAATATTTTTATCATCAGCTTTAGTGTTAGCTGAAATAACTTTGCTTCTTCCAAATTCCTGCCCGGAATGAACCATTGTTATTCCCTGTGATGTCAATAAAAATAAAGCTCCAAGTTTATTTAATTTTAATTGAAGAGGAGTAAGTTTTGCATTTTTATCAACATCGGTTATTGGCTCTTCGGGATTAACTTCTTTTGTACCGATTCGAATAAAATCACCAAGTGTATATCCGTCATGTGATTCAAGATAATTTACAGAATGTTCTTTCTTCTGAAATAATCCGAATTTATCTTTAACTAATGTACCGTTAACATAACTTTTTATTCTATCCGGATTATTATTTCCAAACCATTTTCCAAAAATCCAGCCTTGTCCTGTAAAAGGATTTTCACCTTTAACACCATTTCGGATTTGGTCATTCCAGCTTCCCCAGCCTCGAAGGGAAAATCCCATCGGGTCATACCCACCGCCCCAAGGTTCACAAACAAATACTACCTGCGAATTTATTTTCTTTGCTTCATAAATTATTTCTTCGATTGTTTCCCAATCAATTAATTTTCCAAGATCGAACCTGAATCCATCGACATGATATTCTTTCATCCAATAAAGAATGCTCTCAATAATCATCCGGCGAACCATCGGCCTTTCAGTTTTCAAATCGTTTCCGGTTCCGCTTTGAGCAATATAATTTCCATGCTGGTCAAGACGAAAATAATATTCATTGTCTATTTCTTTTAAATTTCCTAATTCATATTCGGACAGATGATTATAAACAACATCCATCATTACGCCAATACCTTCTTTATGAAAAGCTTTCACCATATCTTTAAAATCTGTTACCTGCTTTGCATCCTGCCCGTTCCATTTATTCCACTCAATATCTTTTGTAACTTCACTATAGTATGCTTCGGGTGCGAAAAAAGCTGCTGTCATATAACCCCAATGATTTCTCTCATAAGGGTTCCAGGTATTATACTTTCCGTTCAGTGAATCATCAAAAGGAGATTCTATATTTCCAAACTCCTGTGATGGTAAAAGTTCGACAGTATTAACACCGAGATTTTTTATGTAACTAATACCGCCTTTATTTCCTTTTTCAATTAAGCCCTGGTACGAACCATAATTCTTTGCACCGGAAGAAGGGTCGGCTGTCATATCGCGAACATGCATTTCATAAATAATTAAATCCCGCCAGTCACGTTGAATCCAAGAATCGCCTTCCCAATCATAATTATCATCTTTAATAACAATAGATTTTCTGGGATTGAAATAAGTATTTAAAGAGGCAACTGCTTTTGCATAAGGGTCTATACATAAAACATCTTCATCTTCTTCATTATTTTTATGTATGACTTTGTATCCATAAAACAAACCGTAATTTTCTCCATCAATTGAAGTTTCCCAAACACCATTTTCATCGCGCGCCATTTCATATTCAGTTCCGTTTTCATCATCGACTTTTTTGAAAGTAACAAGAGTAACTTTTTCTGCGGTAGGAGTAAAAATTCTAAAAATAGTCTTTCCATCTTCTACAAAAGAACCCAATTTTTTATCAGAATAATATTTATCTAATTCTTTAACCTTTGCTAAGTGCTGTTCTTTCTTAGATATAGGCTTTGTTTTAGTTTTATCTGAAATATACAAACTGTTTCCTCTCATATTATTCGTTAAAACAATTAAAAGAATTATTACAAAAAATGAACCAACGTTCTTCATTTTTATTATCGGCGTTTCATCGAAAAAATTGAATTATATTTTTATGTAGCGAATGTTAAATAAAACTAATATTATGATGATAAAATCAAATCAATAAAAAATATCATTATAGTAAAATAATTTTATTCACCAGCTAAAATTTTTCCATCAACCACAGGAGTTACACAGATTAAAGGATTCTGAGGTACTTCAAATTTCTGAAATATTTCTTCAAACAACTCAAACTGCCTTCCCCTTTTTTCAAGCCGTGAAAATTTATTATATGTCATAAACTTTCCAAACCTGTCCGAGGGTGCATCAAACTTATAAGCTATTTCAAAATCCTCTACTGCTTTGCTTTTAAGAAATTTTATTTTGTTATCATCCCCGCCTTCGCGTTCATAAGCAATTGCTCTAAACTCGACCACATGGTTATTATTAATTATCAAATAAATATTTAAAATTATTTCATTCATATTGTTTATTCATTAAGGCAACTGCCGTTAAAGCCAGGGCATAAGCGAAAGCAAATTTACACATAACACTTTCTATTAAATCTAATACTTCCGGTTTATTCATCCATGCTAAAACAAAAGCCGAAATTACCGGGATAGAAATTATAATGTGTGCAGATAAAATTATTGCAGCAAATTTTTTCTTAATTCCCGACGCCCGGATAAAATTGATAACCAAAATTATTATTGCTGCAACCACAAGCGAATAATAAAAGAATCCGTACAAATCTCCAAGCGGATAATTATATGTTGCATAAAATACTGCACAGCTTGTTACTGTAAATTTAGGAATGATAAATGTGTAATAAATTGAAAATGAAATTGCTGGGATAAAAAACAATTTGAAATAATTTGATTTATAGCCGAGAAGAGTTAAAATATAAAATAATCCAAGCGGTGGAAGAAAAGAAATATCAACAAAAGCTAAATAAGGCATAAATGAAAATTGAAGTTCCAAATGGCACATTAAAAATTCGAGTGACTGATAAATCATCAGCAATAGAATTAATAGCATTGCCATTTTATTAACTTTATTTTTCTCTGCAAAAATTAGGAGATTGACTAATAAAATTAATTCAATGCAGGCAATAAAAAGTGAAGCTATTCCGTTCCAGATTTGCAAAAAGTTTTGTTACTTTGTGATTAAATATTTCCTCTTAATATAAATAAACACAAATCAAGAGGCACTTTCAAAATGATATTGTTTAATTGCTAAATTGCCTTATTGTTAAATTGTATTTAGCAATTTAACAATAAAGCAATAAAACAATTTTTGTTCAATTCACGACGAGATACTGACTAAGATATTACTTTTTAGGGCCAATCATTTTTTCCGGACGAACAACTTCATCAAACTTTTCTGATGTTAATAATCCCAATTCAATTGCAGCTTCTTTTAAAGTCTTATGTTCTTTGTGAGCTTTCTTTGCAACCTTTGCAGCATTGTCATATCCGATATGTGGATTTAATGAAGTAACCAGCATTAAAGAATCATTCAAATGTTTTTTAATATTTCTTTCATTTGGTTCAATCCCGACAACACAATTATCCGTGAAGCTTTCACACGCATCTGCAATTAATCTTATTGATTGAAGAACATTAAAAATAATTACGGGTTTAAAAACATTAAGTTCAAAATTGCCGCTTGCACCGGCAAAGTTAACCGTAACATCATTTCCAAAAACCTGTGTACAAACCATAGTCATAGCTTCAGATTGAGTTGGATTAACTTTTCCAGGCATAATTGAACTTCCAGGTTCGTTTTCAGGAAGATTCAATTCTCCAATTCCACAGCGAGGGCCGGAGCCAAGCCAGCTAATATCATTTGCTATTTTCATTAAAGAAGCAGCTAAAGTTTTAAACACTCCGCTGAAATTCAACCAAAGCATCATGTGCTGCAAGCGCTTCAAATTTATTTCTTGCTGAAATAAAAGGTTTTCCTGTTAAATTTGAAATATTTTTTGCAGCTTTAACAGCAAATTCAGGATGAGTATTTAAGCCGGTTCCCACAGCTGTTCCGCCTAGTGCAAGTTCATACAATCTTGGTAAAGCAGCATTTATTCTTTCAAGTCCGTTTGTTAACTGCTGAACATATCCTGAAAATTCCTGTCCCAAAGTAAGCGGAGTAGCATCCATCAAATGTGTTCTTCCAATTTTAATTATATCTTTAAATTCTTCTGATTTTTTTTGAAGAGCATCTCGCAGTTTTGTAACCATTGGAATTAATCTTCTGATGGATTTCTTCCACAGCGGCAATATGCATTGCAGTCGGAAAAGTATCATTTGAAGATTGAGCTTTATTAACATCATCATTCGGATGAATAGGTTTTTTGCTTCCCATTTCTCCGCCGGCTAATTCAATTGCGCGGTTTGAAATAACTTCATTTGAATTCATATTTGTCTGCGTGCCGCTGCCGGTTTGCCAAACTACCAACGGAAAATGTTCATCGAGTTTTCCTTCAATTACTTCATCTGCAGCTTTTATTATTAAATCAGCTTTATCTGCCGGCAAAGTCCCAAGTTCTTTATTAGTCATTGCTGCGGCTTTTTTCAAAATACCTAAAGCTCTAATTATTTCTCTTGGAAATCTTTCGCCGCCAATTTTAAAATTCATTAAAGAGCGTGGCTGTTTGTGCGCCGTAATATTTATTGGATGGGACTTCTATTTCCCCCATGCTGTCGGTTTCAATTCTATAGTCCATTGTTTATCTCCCTCAATAAAAAAATTTTAATTTTTTTCGATAATGTCTTGATACATTTATTTCTTAATCAAAATTTAACGATTTTTTTAAATAAAGATTAATCATGGAAAACAATTATTTCCTTATATTGGATTTAGAATTTAAATCCCGTTCATCACAATTAATTTTGATTTCATGCTTCAATTAATAAAGTTCAAGGTAAAAATTGTGAGATTTATTTAAGTTTAAATTATCGCAAATTTAGTAAAGTAAAAAAAAGATTAACTATCAATAGTGGGCGACAAAATGGAAATTTCAGTTCTTGATAAGAGCAGCTATTTAAAAGGATTACTTATAATTGCAAAAAAAGATAACCAATTAGCAGAACAGGAAAAGAAAATAATTAGACAGTTTGCGGAGAAATTGGCTTTGCGCATGACTTTTATGAAGACACCTTAAAAAGTTTACTTTCAAACAAATACATTTCAGAAGACCCAATCATTTTTTCAAATAAAAAAATTGCCGAATCATTTATTATCGATGGATTAACTCTCGCTCATTCCGATAGTTCTATAGCAGGAGTTGAAATAGATTATATAAGATCAGTAGCGATTGCAAATCAAATTGATAAAAAATGGTTTGATGAACAAATGATTCATTTTAAAATGCTTCCTCTTCAATGCGTAACCTTGAATTTGCATTATTCTCGAGAATTTAAAGTTATTAATCAAT
>CAVZSD010000064.1:0-38942 GCA_963777615.1 uncultured Bacteroidota bacterium
TGTAACTTTAGGTTCAGCATTTAATTCACCTCCCATAGCTTTTAGATAATCAACATTAAAACTATCAGGGCTTTCAACGGAGATAGGATTTATCATCATCCATTCTGTAAAATACTTCCCTTCCCCTTTTATTATGTTTAACTTTACAAAGGTTGCGGGCGGAATTTGAAGTCTACTATGTAAACATAGCTCAAAGAGGTTGTACTATCGGTGAAGCTGGATCCCCTGCCATCCCAGCCATCTCCCTTCCCATTTTTCCAAGGGCTATTTTTAACTGAATAATCCGTAAAAGCACTAGGCCAATTACAAAAACCATCTGCATGTTTTGCTACAAATATACCACATGATATGCCAGCACTTTTAAGTACTGTCATCCATTGCATGCAATCTAATTGAGTAGGGTTAAAAATTTTTGGGCTTGCTTTTCCATCGCCTTCATTTACATTATCGCCAAAAGTGTTTATACCGAAATGAAAAAAAGCAATTACTTCACGATGATACCATTCTAACTGCCTGGCATTAGGAACCGGGCCAACTGGTATAGGCGACTGCGCAAGTATATCTATAAAGACAAATAAAATTATATATACTATTTTAATATATATGCTTAGCATAATCCTTCTATAGGAAAATTTGATTCTCGGATATTACTATCCAATAGCAATACTTATACAAATTAAAAACAGTAGAAAATTATTATAGAAGAAAAAGGAATAAAACAAAACAAAGTCATAAAAGAATAAATAGAATTGGAATTGTTTTCCATAAAATTACCAAGCTTAATTATATACCTATTACAAAATTTCGGAGAGAGTTCATCCATAGTTCTTAGTATTAGATGAACTCTTCATCCGAATTTTATTAGGAGGGTATTAATTATTTCTTATTAATTTTATGTTATCACTTTAAAATTATTTAAATCAATTAATGATTTGATAACCAAAATTATTTTAAAAGTATCATCTTCTTAGTTACAGAATAATCATTTCCTTGTAAAGTATAGAAATAAACACCGCTTGTTAATCCAGCTCCATTAAAACTAATTTGATGTTCTCCCGCGCTCATATTTCCATTAACTAAAGTTGAAATAAACTGCCCAATAACATTATACAATTTAATTGTTATTTTATCATTTTGCGGGAGACTGAAACGAATTGTGGTTGAAGGATTAAATGGATTAGGGTAATTTTGGCCAAGCGAATATTTAACAGGTGCATTATTAACTTCATCTTCAACTGAAACTACAACACTGCCAGTTTCAAAAGCGCCTATGTCTAAACCGTCATCAAAGTACATCAATTTGAAGCCAGATGGTTCTGTTTCACCTTTATCGACCGCCGGTGAAGTTTCCATAATAGTAAAATCGTCTTCGAATTCTGCGGTAAACTGAGGATCGGCTTCAATGCTGTTAGAGCCAAGTGTAGTAACTAAATTGCTGCCTTTATTACTGTATGATAAACCATAATCAATATCATAGCTGCTTGTAGTTCTTATATCATAATCGTTAGCACCACAATTAGCAACTAAATTATTTCTAATATAATAATCACTTGTCCCATCGGATGAGCCGCCTAATTGCATTCCATCACTTTTCCAGCCAACAATTGTGTTATTATATATATAATCTGTTGAACCACCGGCATCCTGATTTTCTATTCCATCATCACCTGTCTGGTCATTTGCTCCATATAATTGTTCACTTCTAATCAGCATATTATTGTGAATAGTAAATATCCCAGAACCGCCATAACCAACTCCACACTCTCCATGATGATTAAATACTGTATTATATGCTATATCAATCGTGTTTTCCTCAAGAAGCCCCTTTGCCTCTATTCCATATCCTCCAGTGTTTTCTTCGATGACATTGTATCTCATTACAGTGCCAGGGGTATTGCATAGTATGCCTGCATTACATTCGTTAATGTAATTATCTTCAAATATACAGGCATAAGCTTTAGTGTCCCCTACAGAAGATTTTCTAATTGGGAATTCAAAACCTGTTAAATGGTTTCCTAGCACTTGCAATTGAGCAGAGCCAAATTCAATCCCTCTATCACCATGCACAACTTCACTATTAGCTCCGGTTGTCCAGCCATAAAAATATAAATTTTTAACTACAACTCCGTAAGCAGCATCATCGTCTGCAACCTTTAGTGCAGGTTGTCCGCCATCAGCAGGAACTATTTTAGTAGTGTCGGTATCTGTCATTGTTCCGATTAACTGAATGTACGGCTTATCAATTACTAAATTTTCTGTAAATGTTCCTGCAGCAACATTAATAATATCTCCTTCACTAGCAGCATCAATTGCGGCTTGAATTGATTCACCGGCTTTAACTTCTTTTTGATTTAAAGTAATACATTCAAGATTTCCCCAGTAATAAATATTTGACCATACTTGATCTACGCCAACTTTTGTTCCCCCGTCAACAGCACTATACATTTGCGGCCATAAATCTGTTGCTGCATCTTTACTTGTGGGAGAATCATCCTGACCCAAATCATTGTCACTGCAATACAAATAAAATCCCATATTGTATGCTTCTTGTAAATTAAGCCCATCCGGTAAAGTTATAGCAACTTCTAATTGAGCTTGTTTTGGAAATGTATTTTCATCAATAACCCATTTAGCTTCATAACTTGATGGAGCAGCACCTTCGACACCGCTTGATGCATCCTGGCCCACTTTAAAACCCAAATTAAAAGCAGAACTTGGATTATCTCCTGGTTCACCGGCAGCCTCTTCATCATACGGATCAACTCTAATTTCCATTCCATCTACATTATACCAGTTGACGGAATCAGCAGTGTAGAACCTGTCGTCTTTTATATTAATTAAAAGATAAAGAATATTACTACCGTCAACCCATGCACTTTTAAATTTACTTTGATAATCTAATCTGCCTGGGAATGGATCGGATAAATTATCGCCGTTAAAATCCTTATCATTATAATGTAAAATTTGCCAGGGGATATCAGCCCATTCGTTGTCAATGCCGTCAATGACCGGAGCCGAACTTAACTTATAAGAAAAGACCCTAGCTTCTACATTTAAATCAGGATCGATATATGCTTGGGCATTTGCAATTCCTGCAAAATAGAATATGAATGCCAGCAAAAGTAAGATACTAGTTTTCATAAAACCTCCTTGGGTTTTTTGTTAATGAATGAATTAGTTTGATATAGAATAATGCTAAATAAGCATCGGACTTAGTGTGTTTTTTACAATATATACGAAATATAAAAGTTTGGCTATACATATATACTTTTTACATGTTAATAAATTATTATTTCTTTCTTTGAATCATTTCATTCGCCTTCCATAATCAAGTTTATTATCAGTGGTGATTATCGGAAAACCGGGAACTACCTGAGGAAACGGGGCATCATTATAATTAACTGCCATATCTATCCTGGTCAGCTTTATGCTATTGAATAGTTTAGTATTAATAAGTATCCGGCTGGAATATTTTTTCTGCAGTGAATCGATCATTGGATTTAATGTTTTCTCAAGAACTTGCTGATAATTAACATTAAATATTGAATCTTCCCCTGTCTTTGCAAGTATATTATATTTTTCATTTAAAACAATTAAGTTATCTCTCCACATTGCATCATCATTAATTACTTCAGGCGCTTTATCATAGCCATTTGCATAAGCTTCAATTGTTAAAAATTTATCACGTATCATATCCATAATTGCAAGCTGCAATTGATAGCCAAACTCATCCTTGGAAAACTTTTTAGTTCGAAATACTAAAGGATGCTTTTTAATTTCTTCCATACATTTTTCAACGGTCCATTTCTTGCCGTTAATAGTAAATAGTAATTCTTTTCTGATTTCATTTAGGCCTTGTCTTGAATTTAAATGTTTGACTTCTTCAATATTTGTATTCCATGCACCAATTTTAAAAGCATCCTCTTTTTCAGCTTCGGTCATCATATATATAGGGCCCATAATATCTGCAAAATGGAAAAATACATCTTTGTTAAAAACGATCTGCTTTCCTTTCATAATTTTTCTGATATATTTCTCAAATTCTTTTTTTGATTCATTCTGCTCATAAGTGTTTCTAATTTTATTAAGCCTATCTTCCCGTTGTTTTTCGGTAATTGCCGGAGTGTCTGTCCATCTTTTTATTTTTAAAAACATATAGTAGCCATCTTCAGTTTGTATCGGGCCAAGTATATCATTTTTCTTATAATCTTGTGTAAACAACAAATCCAAGATTAAAGGGCTCTCAAGGTCACTCCACACAACTTTTTTCTCCGGAATTTTTTTTAGGCTGTAATTATCATGTAGCACACTATCAAAACTTAATTTCCGGTTTATTATTTCATCTTTTAATTGTTCAACTACTAAACTATCCTTTAATGTCACATAAGCTATGTTGTATTCGCGACCGGCATACTTAAACACTTTATTTATTTTATTTGTATCGAGCACTACTTTTTTCTTTACTTTTTCATTATAAAGATACAGCCTCATAGTCTGTTCTTTTCTGCCTAGTAAGTATGTTTGGGCTTCTATTTTATCTTTAAATGAATTGTTTTTTTCAGCCTCTATAACAAGAAGTTTTTCAGCAATAAGTGAATTCAAAATAATCTTTTTATCAATGTTAGAATTATTCCGGCAATATGATGGCCTTAATGTATATTCAGCTCTCATTAGAAATTCATTTAAGGAAATAACTTTATTACCAACCTTAGCCAGAACAGACTCTTCATTATTATTTAATGCCCCGATAAAAATGATGCATGCCGGCAGGCAAATAAACATCAAATACTTTTGAATATTTTTTTTGAACTTTTTCATCTTAAAAAATTTTATTAAAACACATTTTTATTTTATATACATTCTAAAAGAAATAATAGAATAAATTCAAATTAACATTTATTTAATAACTGCAAATTTTCCTACTTTCACTTCTCCAGTTACAGTTGATTTAACCTGGTATATATAGTAGCCAGCAGCAATATCCAGCCCTTCTCTTGTTTTCAAATCCCAAAATGCAGTTCCATTTGAATTTGAATTCGAATCCCAGCCGGTCGTTCTTGATGCAACAGAATTATTAACTACTATTTCCTTTACAAGATTTCCGCTAATAGTTAAAATTGATATAACACATTCGGCCGGAATATTTGTAAACATCAATTGCCTTTCCTGGTTTAGCTGATAATTTGCAACCGCTGATTCTAATGAATTCGTCATTACATAAGGATTAGGAACAACCTTTACATTATTTATATCTGCTTTTAATTTTTCTGCATCCAAAACAACTGCTGGTTTTACAGTAAATTCAAAATAATCTTCAGAAACTAATGGGCGTTTGAAATTCACTTGATAAACATTGCCTGATACAGGCATTGCATTTTCATTAAAAGCTGTGCTGAAATCTATACTGAAAATAGTACCAGCCCAATATGTTTTAGAACCGGATACTGCAGCATCGCCCACTAATACTTCATCACTATCATAATCAAAAACTCCATTCTGATTTTTATCATATACAATCAAATCCAGTTTCTTCGGTACTCCATTGTCATCAGTGATTGATTTATTAATAACATAAAAGTTAAAACTTTGGTTTAAAAGTACCTGGGATGGAACCAATGGATTATTTTCTACGTCCCTTATCCTACTAGTTGAATTTGTTCTCGTGGTATAATTATTATTTTCTTCAAACACAATATTATATTCCCAGGGGAAATAAATTCCTTCTGCATCGCTCACTTTAACATTTATTGGAGAATCCCCTGCTACCCAGCCGGTATTTTGTTTATCCTGTGAAGCTAAATTTATTGGGTTCTCCATTATTAATTGAATACCGTCAAACATACCGGATATCACTAATTTATTATTGAGTCTATAATAATCATATTGTGCACCGCTAGAAGACATGAATTTATCAGTCTGTAAATTTTCTCCGGAATAACTCGATGGGTTTTCAGAATAAACTAAAGTGTTACCGTCAGTAACATCATAAACTTTAAAACCGTTATTAACGTATAACATATCGGTACTACTTCTTAGCTGCTGTGTTAACCTCAAATATGTTACTGTATCAACATCAAAATAAACTCTATAAGTGTGATCCGGTTTTATTTCATCCGGTACAATTATTTTAGGATTTAATTCACTACTGCCTAATCTTTTCACTTCGGTGTTATTAAGTATGTTAGGCTCAATATATCCGGCTGCAAATTGGTGAGGTTTAACTATAGCAACATTTTTACTAATCTCAACAACTTGTTCCGATTCATCCGTCCTGATAGTAAAGCTGTTTTCGGAAGGACTAATTCCATCCCCAACATCAGGCAAGCCATAATCATAAGCTACCAGCACATAATAATAAGTTCTTCCGTTTTCAACATTATCATCAACAAAGTAATGCTGAATTCCGCTGTCATCACCCAAATAATATTGAACTCCATTTATCTCACCGAAATTTGCAAACCCTGTAATGTTATCAATCAAGTCGCATTGGAAAATTGGTTTTCTTAGAGTAGGATTTCCATAGCCGTCTGTAATTACTTCAGCGTCCGACATCTTTTTATCAGTAGCCCTATATAATTTATATCCTTCAAAATCATTTTTATTATTTACGAATTCATCCCTGGTTAATTTGTCTGCAGCATCATCCCATGTTAAAATAATTTTACCATTTGCAGGAGTTGCTTTTAATGTTGGCATTAGCGGAGGCTGTGCAAAGCGGTAATCTGTTTCGTAAATAACCTGGACTACTTCTTTTAATCTAAACAGCGCAGGTGCAGAATGTGCATCACTTGATAAACCGCTTAGCGGATCATACGAATGTAACTCTGCCATTGATACACGTTCTGTTTGTCCTTTATATAATGGGAAAAGCCCTGAAGCAAAAAACTCCATAAAATTTAAAGGCTGATTCTGGTATTCATGAAACAATCCATCCGCCATATATTTAAATAGGCTTTCATCTGTTCTGATTATTGCAAGCCTATCCAGATCTGTAGTGTAATGGAATGAAGTTAAGCCAAGCATATCCGATTCATCAACATCCGTAGAAGCAAAATTAGGCTCACTTCCAATTCCTTCTGAAAAATCCGGTTTATTATTTCCTTCGGTTCCGTCAGCATCTGGACCAGTATAATTTAGGTCTGTTGGCCCAACACCATCTAAACCAACATCATCTCCTGCTTCTTCACCTGGTTCCAAGGACCATGTATTTGTTGTTTCATCATAATAAGAATAAGTGCCGTTTCCATTTAGGTCTAATCCTGACTTCCAGTCCTGATCTTCATCAGCATCCCAATGTTCTTTAAGGTCAGCTTCAGTCATATGATAATAGTCAAGAAATTTTTGAAGGTCTGTTATTCCATCATGAGGCCCTACTTTTGTGGTAGCTGTGTTATCTCGTTTTTCATCTGTTATACCATCGTTATCGTTATCAACTCCGTCAAATGGAAGCCCCGGGCTTTCCAAATATGCAAATCCCATAATTCCAGGAGCTTTACCTCCGCCAACAGGAATAAAATCTGCGTCCCATGAATAAGCCATGTTTAAAGATTTGCTGTAATAAGCGAGATCATCACCAACACCTTCTTCTCCGCCTACAGCATTATCCATCCAAAACCCGAAAACCATTTCAGGCAAATCATATTCGGAAATATTAGCGATTGTATGTTCCCAGAATATAGCATCATTAGCTGATGGATTGCTCCATTGAAATCCTCTGGATTCAATCCTGATACCAATTCCACCCCATGGTTTTCCTTTTTGAATTGTAACATTAGGGTTTATATCACCGATCTTAACATTCGGCCTTGGATAATAACGAACTCTATTTCCCGCTTCAAGATATTCTTGATCTTGAGCATCATTGGAAACAAAAAAACATTCAAGATCCGATTTAATTACTCCACGGCCAAATCTTCCATCCCATTCACCAGGCCATTTTTTACCATTCCCGGATGGCCAGCCATCTACCGGCCAGGATTCAGGCTGGTTGCTCATTGCCGGTGTTTCACTTAAAGGATTGAAATAACCAAAAACAGGATATAAGCCATAATCAATAGTAAGGGTGGGGTCCTTATCCATGTGCTCTCTATAGCTGCTCTGAATATAATATAAAGTATCTAAGTCAGTTCTATTCTGATAACCAATAGTAACCGGGATTGTATCGTGTTCTAAATAAACTCTTGCTCCAACCAAAGTGGCAATACCATCGGTCATTTTTGTACCATCATAGTTATTCGGCCACTTTGATACTTCATAACCTAAACCACAGCAATCACTTAATTCAGTAGTGTTTCTAAATTGAATTAATACTCTATTGCCGGTCATAAATCCAACTCTTTTTGCGGCCTTGTCCCCTGCCGGATCATCAGGGCCATCATACATTCTTCCCTGGGCAAAGATATCAATATTGATGATTAGCAAAAGAGTTAAACTTAATATCCATTTTTTCATGTTATTACTCCAACAACACATAATATATTTAAAATATAAAGCCAATTGAATAAGAATTAATTGCACCAAGTATTTCATGATGCCTGTAAGCATAATCAAACTTTATAGATTGATTGCCGAAAATATTTATTTTAACACCAAGGCCTAATGATAAACCATTCTGTGATTCATCAAGGAACAATCCTTTATATCCACCGCGCAGAAAGACTTCACCATAAGCAGGTATTTCCAAAATGTACTGGCCTCCGGCGTTAATTGATTCACTATTATTATTTGGGTGTAAAGCATCTATAGCTACCTGGAAAGAATGCAAATCAGATTTGTATAGATAAAATGAAACGCCTAACCTAAATATCAAAGGGAGTTCCCATCCATCCAATTCATATCTCGCTGGAATATTCGCATAGTTACCATTTTCATCCGGTAATATGTCTACGGACTGTTTTAAATCAATTCCATCATAAGTAAGTTTTGTACCGTAATTTGAAATTGACATTCCAATATTTAAACCATCTCCCGGAGTATCAGACCAAACAAAAAATTTAGTATTAACAACAGCCCCAAGATCAAGAGCTACAGCGCTTGCTGATTCGTGCCATATTTGGGAATTGATATACTTTGCAGAAAACCCAAATGAAAACCATTCTGCAAGCCTTTTTCCGTAAGAAAGATTAAAGCTGAAATCCATCCCATCAAATTTTTCACCGGTACCTTCTGGATTTGATATTGTAGTAACATCTTCAGAACCATAATTCATCATGATAAAACTGCCGGCAAAAGTGCCAAGGATAGGATGCACATATCCAAATCCAAACATTGATAAATCAGTGCCGGCAAACCAGGGTTGAATGCCTACAAAGATTTCATTCTTTTCACGGTAACCCAAGCTTGCCGGGTTCCAATACAATGAAGATAAATCACCATTGCAAATAGCTACATGTGCATCTCCCATGGCTGATGCAATGCCTCCATAACCAATTTCCAAAAAGTTTGCGGCTGTTGTACCTACCCTAAAAGGTTTTTGCGAATAGATATTTTCAAAGCTTAGAAACATCAGAATTACGGCAAATAATAAAATTTTATTATTCATAATAAACCTTTTTGAATTCCTCAATCGCATTTTAAAAAACAATTCCAACTCCGAATTTTATTTCCCTTGGAGCAGAGAACATTGATGGATCTTGTGATGCGTCATATATATCATCAAAGTTACTTTTAAAAGTGCTAATTTCAGTAGGCCTAATAATAGCCGTATAAGCGCGCCCTGTTGTTTCATTAACCGTAACTTCGTTTCGTCTGTCCAGGAGATTATAAATTGATAAAAATAATCTCAGTTTTACATCAGTTAAAAGTGGAATGTCATAATTACCTTTTAAAGAAAGGTCATACATTGCCGGCCTGTGTTCATTATTAGGAAAAAGCGTTTGCTTTGAAAGTGTACTTTCGGAAATTGGCTTATAAGTATATGCAATTCCAGAATTGAATGTACCTATTAAGTTTATAGCAAAATTTTCTTGCTGATAGCCTGCGCTTAGATTTATAGTATGCCTTTGATCCCATTCAAGAGGAATTAATTTTGATATCTCATCCAGATTTTCTCCTGCCCTGGTAAATGATGATGTGGGATTATCAGCAATTCCCCTGGTAAATTGTAAAGTATAATTACCAAAAAATAAAAATTGGCCGGCTTTATAATCAAGCTTTACTTCAAGGCCTTTAGCATTTCCATAATCTTTATTACTAAAATATCCATATTTAACCTGGTTAAATGTAGTTATTACGATTGCTGTTTGAAGATCATATATATCTCGATAAAATACTGAAACTTCCAAACCAAGATTTTGCTGAAGTTCCTGCCAAATTCCCATTTCATACTGAACAGTTTTTTCCGGCTTCAAATTTGGATTGCCGATAACAGTTTCGAAATTACCTGAAGGAATTAGAAACCTGCTGTTTTGATACAATGCATATAATGGAGGCATCTGGAAAAAATGGCCATAGCTAAAATGCAATACAGCCGTTGATCCGAGTGTATATGACAAACCAAATCTTGGGCTATATTGCATTTGCGGTTTAGCTTTTGGGTACTCGGACATTCTTTCCGGGTTATCCGGATAGCTGTCCTGGTTGGCTGGATTTCTTAATTGAGTTGGATAAATTGTATTCGCATTAAAATAGTCATACCTCACGCCAAAATTCATAACCAGATTTTCATATTCCATTTTATCCTGGAGGTATGATGAAAATTCAAAAGGTTTTTTGTTATAGTTATCTGCTGAAACTGCAAGAGCAAGTATCTCAGGCTCATACGGATTAAATTTAATTCTTTCAGTAATGGGGTCATAACTAAATTCATCCTGCTTAGCAGTACCGTATTTTACATCTCTCACAATTATGGTTTTCTTTGTTAAATCATGTTTCGTATACTCGGCTCCCAGTTTGAATGAATGATGTGTATTAGCCTGCCAGGTAAGGTCGTATTTAATATTTAAATCATTTAATTCCACACTGTTGTACCCTTTATCCTGCCCTCCTGTTACAAATCCATTTATAGAAGAGTTATAATTATCAGCAACATATTTGGGATCAAATGGATCTTTGTAAAGATAATCTTCATACAGAACTTTTTTATAAGAAACTTTAAAATCATGGAACATGCTTTTCGAAATTAAATGTGTAAGCTGGAATAAATAGAAATTACTTTTATCATAATATGTCCGCCTGCCATCCGGTTTATATTTTAAGTTATGCTGATAATTTTGTCTTTCGCCGTCACTTTTAGAGTACATCAAAGAGAACTTAATATCTGTAACAGGCCGGAAAGTAAGTTTACCAAGTATCGAGTATTGTTTAAATGTATTCATTGGAACGAATGCATTATCCCCAGTGTGTTCGGAGTAATATGTATTATTATTAAATTCAAAATCCCAGGGTGTACTTACTCCTTTATTAATATCAGTGTTTGAAAAATTAGAATAGTCATTAACATTAAATCTTCGAATACCGTTAAGGTAGCCTTTATTATTTTGGTATCTGCCATTTGTAAAAAACGTTATATAATTGTTATAAATAGGCCCTTCAAATTGTAATTTATAATCCTGATTTCTATCAACATGGGAGGGTTTCAATCCAATATATACATTGTCATTTCCAGGAAAGTAATTTGAAAAGCTGCTTGAGGCACTTCCTTTAAATTTTTCTCCGCCTTCTTTTGTAACAATATTAACAACTCCGCTCATAGCACGGCCATACTCAGCGTTAAATGTACCGGTTATAACTTCTAAATCCTGTACTGCTTCATTTTCAATCTCAACAGTAAATCCTTGGCGGGAATATCCATCAATTACAGAAACACCATCTACAAGATATGATACTTCCGTATTTCGTCCTCCGCGAAAATGGCCCTGCACAACGCCGGCTTGCAATCCCACAATATCGCTTACACTCTCCACAGGAAGAGTTTTAATCTGATCGGCTGAAATATTGTTAACTGAACTTGTCTTATCTTTTTTATCATTAACAGCTTTTACCGTTACTACTACTTCTTCAAGCTTGTAATCTTCAGATTGAAGCGTTTCATCGAGTGTTGTGGTTCTATTTACGGAAACTTGCGCACCTTCCACCAGCACGGAACCATAACCGATCATGGAAAATTTTACATTATATTTTCCGGGAGGAACATTGATTATAAAATATTCTCCATTCTCGTTTGTTGCTGCACCCATATTAGTACCAGCGATGAGAATGTTAGCCCCAAGTAAAGGTTCTTTTGAATCCCTGTCAATAACTTTGCCTGCTATTTTACCAGTTGTTTGCGCATTCAATAAATTGGCAGAGTAAAACAATAACAGAAATATAAATAAAAGGCTTTGCCTTATTAATTTCATTAATAGTACCTTTTTAATTTTACAATAACTCATTGCATTAAGTATTTAATAAAAACTGCTTTCATTTTGGAACCTTGTTTTTGCCCGGTGATGCCATCAATAACATTAAAATCAATAGCATTCTTTCTATTGAAGTATCCAATCCAATAAGGGTATTCAAGCATGGTTTCAAATTCTATTTGAATATTTAAATTAAGTGACAATTTCTTTTTGCGATATAAAATTTCACTGATAATAAATTTTTGTGCTTTTTCTTTTGCTAATGCTTGAGTAATACATTGATTAAATTCTATTTCTTGTCCTGAAGAAATATTTGTATTTATATTTTTTATATGAGCACATTCTCCACTAACTACATCAACACCTACATGAGACTTTTCAACTTTATTATTCGCAAGTAAAAATTTGCATGAAAATATGTAATACTTTAAATAAAGTAGTTCCGACCGACACAAGGCCTTCTTTCTTTGGAAAGGATTATCCTTTTGGGTTAATTCTTTTATTGCATCAACTTTATTTAATACCGGTTTAAACCGCATTATGATTTTTTATTTTTTTAATTTTGAAAAAATAATCGCGCCTATAGATATAAGCATAAAAATAATGCTGCAAATAAGATTAACAATTCTTCCTCTTTCCGATTGAGTAAAGAACATTGCAGCAAACAAGCTTAAAGCGAATACTCCAAAAAATATTCCTATGAGCATCGTAATTGAAAGTCTATGTTTATCATCAATCATTTTTTATATCACAATTATTTAGAAAGAAGAATAAATTAGTAACATTATTATTGACAAAAGCATTACCCATATCTTTAAATTTCTATATATTTTTTTATCTGCTGCACCGGCGTAGATATAACTTTTCTTCAGTGTAAGAGCGAACACCAAAGGTATTATAAACGCTAACATCACGAGCATTTTAGCTATATGAATATCAAGACCATTTATCCAATCAAAATTCAGCATGATTTAATTAAGCATTTAATTTTTTACTTATTGCTTCCTGAAATTCAACATCCTTCAAAACAAGTCCATATACTAATCCTCTTAAATGTTCAAGGCGATGAGGTTTTGTAAAAGCACTCACTACTATTCCTACAATCAGTGCTCCTAAAAAACTCCACCAGGATATATACAAGAATGGTTGTTCGATAGTAAATAAAGAGTCTTTAAAGATATACATGATTGCAGAGAATAATACTCCTGACAACAAGCCGCATAAACCTCCCCACTGAGTAACTCTTGTTGAAAAAATACCTAAAATAAGAACAGCAAGAACAGGCCCTTGTATAAATGAATTAATCGTTTGAACATAAACATAAATTCCCGGAAATTTTGCGCTTAACGGAGAGGTTATTACGGCAAAGACAAGTATTGCCGCAGTTACATACCTGCCCATAACAAGATAATGTCTGTCTGTAGCATTTTTCTTTATTAGCAATTCATAAATATCTTTGGTCCAGATCGTAGCTACAGAATTTACTATTGCACTTACACTGGACATTAAAGCAGCCAGGAATGCAGCAAAGACCAGCCCGGTTAGTCCCGGAGGTAAAAGTTCTTTTATTAATTTTGCATAAACTCCGTCACCGTCTTCAATATGAGGGAAAATGGCGATTGCTATTAATCCAGGGGTTACAATAAGCACCGGAATTAATATTTTTAATAAATGCGCCAAATATCATACTTGCTTTTGCATTCCACTCATCTTTAGCTCCCAAAGATCTTTGTATAATAACCTGATTACCGATGAAATAAGCAGGTGCAAGTACAAATGCTAATCCAAACAAAATTCCAGTCCATGGATAAGGAGTGTTTGTTGCAGGCGACAATACAAGTTTAAAGTGATTTTGATATTCAGGGCCCATCGCAGTTACTTTACTAATTAATTCATGTACGCCGCCGATTTGCCATAATCCAAGAATTAATATTGCCATGCTGCCAATTATCATTATTATAACTTGCAATACATCTGTCATTACAACGGCATATAATCCGCCTGTAATTGTATACAAGCCAACTACGACAACGGTTAGTATTATTGAAAACATAATCGGCCAGCCGAGCATTTCTTTTAATAAAACACCTGTTGCCCAAAGAATTACACCAAGTGTAAATGCAATAAATATCAACCAAAGAATGGCGCTTATCACTCTTAAATAAATATTATATCTTCTACCTAAATACTCAGGGATTGTGTAAACGCCAGCTTTCCAGTAATATGGTATGAATATTAAACCGGCAAGTATCATGGCGGGAATTGAACCAATCCAATCAAAATTTGCAACTACAATTCCATAGCGATAAGCTTGTCCGGTTAACCCAACAAAATCAACGGCCCCAATGTCTGTTCCAACAATTGATATTGCAATTGCCCAGAAGGGAAGCATTTTACCGGCAAGAAAATAATCGGAAGAAGTGGAAATATATTTTTCATAGTAAAGCCCTACCACGATTGTCCCAACCAGGTAAAGAAATATTATAAAATAATCAATGCCGATAAGCGACATATTTATAACTCCACTATAAAAATTGTACTTGTATATCAGCTATTCAACTGATACATATTTTTTATAATTTATTATGAATTTTTTTATAAGTTCTGCTGCAACTTTATTTATCTCAACATCTTCATAAGCTTCGTGCTTGTTTGACCATTCAACAGCATGTCTCATTAAATAGTTTTTAAAGTCATCTTCGTTTATTTCCTTTTCTGTATTCAAAGAAATTTTACATATATCAAAAAATTTCTTCCATCTTGGGATGTAGTAATCTTTTATTAACCCTGACCACTGCTTATTTGCATAATCGTGGAACTCTGTAATTTCAGGAGAGCTCCATAATGTAATTTGTCTTCGAGCATTCCATTCCAGCATTTTCAAATCGTTATCATCAACAGCTTTTTGTTTAGCTGCGTTAAGCCAATATCCAAGTGAGAAATATTTATTGCAAGATAATATCACATCAAGATCTTCAAGAAGATTTAAAAATATTTCTGAATATTTTATAAACTCTTCCTTATCTTTTTCAAAATATTTTTTAATAATTATTTTATATATCTCGTTGGACAGGTTTGCCCCGAACTGCCTGGTAATATCTATAATATCGTGTGAGTAAGTTTCAGCACCATTAATGTTATCTGAATCCAGAAGTAAAAGCTCTAATGCTTCCAAAAGAACTGCATTAGAGTAATATAATTCAATTGAACCATTTGAGCTTACGTTTTTAATATTGAAAGATGGAGCGGCACAAATGACCGATTCTATAGGAGCATAACCATCAGGGCCGCTGTAAACAGTCTCAAGTAATTTAATCCAGGCTTGCTCAATATTATTAGATATAACACCATATCTTCTATGTGAGTATTTTTTAATCCAATTATTTAAATCAATTATTTTTTGCCAATTTGCTTCCCATAGCAGTTCATAAACCAACGGATTATTTTCAATACCTTCAGGCACAACTCCAATTCCAAGTAGGTTTTTAGTATTAATGTTTTCTATTGTTTTTTGAATATCATTATTAATTTTTTTAATCGGCCCACCTAAACCTGTTCTGCCGCCAAAATTATTAATAATACTCCATATCCAGGGCTGCCCATGAAAGTATTCTGTTTTCTCCCATTTAGGCTCTGATTCACAGAACATATCCAACACTAAAGTATGTTCTGGATTTAGAACTGAAATACTGTCATCGCGTATTGTCCAGCTTTGTAAAATCCATGTTGCTTCAGGATCGGCATTCAGCAAACTATCCTGGATTCCCTTGTAAATGCGGCTCATCGAATCATTATTTTTATCAGAAGAATCTATTTCATGAAAAATATCACCGGCAAAATAATGATCATTTCCATATAAATTACTTTGAATCTCTATTAACATTTTGTTAATTCTATCAAATAATTTATCTGAAGGATCTAAAAAATATACACCATCATATTTATACCATCCAGGCAATTTTGTAATTTTAGCTTCAGAGAATAATTTAGTAAAAACCTTTGGAACCCTTCCGGTGAAAGCCTGCAATATAGGAGTAATCTGAAATTCACGTAATCTTTTCAGGATTTTTAACTGCAGTTCTTTTTGATTGTCAATCCAATTTTGTGTTGTAGGTCCACCCCAGCCTTCAAGATTATTTAACCAACCCCAGGCTAAGAATGCAGGTCCAGGTAAAAATTCAAATATATCCTTTGGATCACAGCCTAATTTAGTTAAGCACTCCTGCCAGACTGCTTCCTGGCCAATTAATGTTAAAACTAGGTTAACACCATTCAACGCCATGAAATCAATTTCTTTTTCCCATCTTTCCCAATCCCACCAGGGCATAGAATAACTATATGTGCAATAATTAAGATAATACCTGTATTTAAATTTTGATTCTAAAATTAATTTTGTCATTCAACACTGGCTGGAATATTTAATCCATCAATTTGATTGCCGCTCCAGCTTACATGGAGAATTACAAAAATACTTTAAATACCAATTCAACCCTGATGATATACAAACCGGATTGCTTCCTTCAAGTATTATTTTCGCCCCTTCTGATTCTATGCTAAAAAATTCTTTGCTGGATTTACTATTTATCCGGATATCAAAATTATTATAATGTTTTGGCAATAATCTATTTAATAATCCATAAACAGCATCTATATCTGACGTTGATTCATCAGCAATTTCTACTGGTAATAAATGAATTATCTTTATTAGTTTTATTCATAAATTAGACTTTAAAAAGTGGGACCGTTAAGATCTAACAATCCCATCCGGCCACGGGATTTCCTGATAATAATTTTACCATTGCGTCAATATTTTTTTCTTGCTTTAATCTCTTTAGATTTATAATCAACATATTTAATTTCATTTTCTATATTGAAATAACCGCTGTGGATATAGACTTTAGATTCTCCAAAAAGCATTGCATATTCATAACTCATTTTTTATAAGCATAGATTCGATTTCGATAATAAATGTTTTGCTATTCCATTTTTTCTATAATCGGGATGAACACATACTTCTGCTATACCGCCTATCTTTAATTCATTTTCATTACAAGAATTTTCTTTTCATGTAAAGCTGCATGCCCAATTATTATATCTTTATCCTGAATATACCATCTGCAGCATGGCTTTTTCTTTAAAGTAACGTTGTTCGCGGAAAATTGGCTGATTCGCAAAGCACAAGGTAAGGATGCTTCTCAATTTCCTATCGAGAATTGAATCAACATCTGAATCTTTGACATATTTAATGTGATATGGTACCATTTGATAATTTTAATCTTTCCTTTATTCAATGACACTCAATACACATAGTGTAATTTTTACAATATCCAATATAATTACTTAGTGTCAAAGACACAATATCTTTTAAATTTTTATTATATTTATATATCTTTTTTTGAAATAATTTTAAGAAGTATATTTTTATCCAAAAATGAATTAAAGCTATGACCCAGATAATAAAAGAATTATCCACTGATTGTGTAATTTTTGGTTTTGATAATTCACAATTAAAGGTTCTCTTAATTAAACTAAATGTTGAACCAGGCAAAGGACAATGGGCTTTACCTGGAAGTAACATATTAGAAGATGAAAACCTTGATGTTGCTGCGGATAGAGTTTTAAAAGAATTAACAGGTATTAATAATATATATCTAGAACAGCTTTATACTTTCGGAAATGTTAATAGATTTCCTTTATTCAGAGTAATCACTGTTGCATATTTCGCATTAGTTAAAATAGAAGACTATGTGACTAAACCCGGGCCAAAGGCAAGCGATGCTAAATGGTTTCCGATAAAAAAAATCCCAAAGCTTCCTTTTGATCATAACGAGATTATAGAGTATGCACTAAAAAGATTAAAGTTAAGATTGAGAATACGACCAATTGGTTTTGAATTACTGCCGTTAAAATTTACTCTGTCTCAACTACAAAGTTTATATGAGACAATTGTCGGAATTGAAATGGATAAAAGAAATTTTCGCAAAAAAGTGCTTGGTATGGGAGTATTGCTGCAATTGCAGGAAAAACAAAAAGGTGTTCCTCATAGGGCTGCAAAGCTATACCGTTTTGATAAACGTAAATATGATAAGCTGAAGGAAAAAGGATTTAACTTTGAAATTTAGTTAATCAAATAACTATAATTAGCAAAAAGTCACTCCAACATTTTCATAGGCAATTATTTCATTTTTTTATAATTATGAAGTGAATTAAATATTACTTCTGCATCTTTATGTGTAATTTTATAATCTAAATTATCATTAAGCATTTCTAATAATTGGTCAACCGAATCGGCTTCTCCAAAAATTTTGTAAATCGCTCTTTTTTGGTTTTTCAATTTAATGAATTGATCAAAGAATAACGGATCTGTTTCACTTTGCCAAACATCGCCGTTAGCTAATTTCTTTTTAAATAGATTAGACTTAGAAACTTTGGTGTAAGAAATGCCGAGATCACCTGTTTCATGATCGGCAGTAAAAACCAATAATGTATTTGGATGCTGCTTTTGGTAGTCATAACAAACTTTTAACATATTATTCATTTCTTCAACGGCTTTATATACAGCGCCAGCGTCATTGTCATGAGCCTCCCAATCTATTCTGCCTGCTTCTATCATAACAAAGAAACTTTTACCTGGTTTGTTTAATACATTTAATGCCGTTGATGTCATATCAATTAAAGATGGTTCACCGGTTTCTTCAGTATCTCTATCAATAGCCGCCGATACTCCTCCGCCTGCAAATAAACCTATAACTTTATCTGTATTTTTATCTACTTTCAGCAACTCATTTTTGTTGGTTATTATTTTGTAACCTTTTGAATCAAATTCAGCCAATAAGTTTTTATTATCTTTTCTATCCGAGAATGCTTCGTTTAAATACGGTGAGTTTTTATAATATTTATAATCTTTAAGTTGGGATTTTTCAGGAATGAACTTTGCAGCACCGCCACCTAATATAACTTCAACATTACCATTGACTAACTGTTCTGCAATATCATTTTCAAGATTTCTATTATATATATGTGAATAAAAAGCAGCAGGTGTAGCATCAGTTATACCTGCATCCGTAACGAGTCCAGTTCTGTATCCATGTTTTTTCGCTATTTCTAAATTTGTTTCAAGCGGATAACCGCTGGTATCGACACTAATCATATCGATATAAGTTTTGTGCCCGGTCGCTAATGCAGTTGCAGCAGCCGCAGAGCCAGTCACTAATCCATTAATAGTGTTAGTTGTAACGATGCCGCAAGACCCTTCATTCATAATCTTCTGGAAGTATGTCTTTTGAGTATCACCTTCAGCTATTCTCATATAAATAGGCAAGCTCATATGATTAATTCCCATACCATCGCCTATCATCAAAATAACATTAGCTCCGTCTTCAATTGCCTGTCGGGTAACTTGCCCTATCTTGGTATTATCTATAATCCCTTTCAATTGGTTTGTATATTTTTGGGGACCGATAGCACCGCATGGAACAGGTGATGCTGTATGATTACCTGTTCCCCATGTAATATGTGATTCTCCTGAGATTGCTCTATCTAATAGTAAGTGAGCTTGCTTATTACTTGCCGACCAAAATACATCTGCATTGTATCCTATATCTCTGTTATCATTTTGCGCATATAAATTTGGCAGCAACAAAAGGCAAAATATAAATACTATCCTAACAATGAATAACTTCATTTTACTTTTACTTTCAATATATCTTCAATTACATATATTCCTATCTGTACAATAACGAATCCGGTATTAATTGCTTTTCAATTTCAGGCCCTTCAAATTTAACTTCAAGACTGTTTCCCTCATAATCTTCAAAATATAATAATGTAAATTTATGGAAACCTTTTTTTAGTGCAATCATGCCAGATGCTTCTAATGGTCCATGTGAACCATCATTACTCACAATCTCTTTATCATTTATATATAATACAGAGCCATCATCAGATAGAGTAGAAAAATAGTAAATGCCGTCTTTAAGTATTTTGATATAACCGGAATACTTAAACCCAAAATGATCTTCCTGCTGAGCATTATTAATCTCAAAGTTTTTTAAAGTCCCGGTCTTTAAAGGTTTATCCAATGAAAAATCATGGACGCTTAAAAAATTGCCTTCATAGTATTCATAATTAATTCCATTAACAGTTTTTTTAAGTTCAACCGGCTCAAGATAAACCAGCTTATTTGCTTCAATCAATGACACCGGGCTGGGGTTCATTCCATCTTTAAAAGCTATCGCTTTAATAATTGTAGTAGAATTAATTTTAAATGGTTCATTAAATAATTTAGAATTTTCTCCCGGTTTACTTCCATCCAAAGTATAGTGAATTTCAGAATCTTTTGTTAAAGTTGTTAAATCAACAATTGCAAAATTTTTAAAGTAGGTTATATTGTTTTTTTGATAAGGTGGCGAAACGAAATCAATCTTGGAAAACGAATAAGGCTGGTCTTCTTTTTTAATTCCCCAGCTTATATTTGGTTCGGCTCCCATATTGATATCTATTTTAGCTCCTTCCATGATATCACCATAACTTATATAATCCTTATCATAGGGCTCATTATTCATTTTAACTGATTGAATATAGATGTCCTTTGAAGATATTCCTTTTGCCTCAATTATAAATTGTTTCCCGTTATCAAGACTTATTGTCGCTTTGTCAAATAATGGAGTACCAACTTCATATTGGTCTGAGCCGGGGCAAACCTGGTAAATACCTAATGCGCTCAATACAAACCAGGCAGACATTTGCCCGCAATCTTCGTTTCCACTTAATCCGTCCGGTGATGCATGATACATATTATTCATTATTTTTCTTACCCACTTTTGAGTCTTCCAGGGCTGCGAAGTATAATTATAAAGATAAGCCATGTGATGACTTGGTTCATTCCCTTGAGCATATTGCCCTATCATTCCTGAAATATCGGATTGTTCTTTCCCTTCCAATTTCGAATCGGCAATAAAAGTTTCATCTAATTTTTTTACTAAACCTTCATCTCCACCATAAAGACATCTTAACCCTTCTACATCCTGTGGAACATACAAAGAATACTGCCATGCATTTGCTTCCGTAAAATCGCGTGTCACAGCATATGGATTAAACAATGGGGACCAGGAACCATTAGTTTTTCTTCCTCTCATAAATCCATTGTATCCGTCAAATAAATTTTTGTAATTCATAGCCCTATTACTAAATTTTTTGTAATCATCTTCTTTCCCAAGTTTTTTAGCTAACATGGCGATACACCAATCGTCATATGCATACTCCAAAGTTTTTGAAACTGATTCATGCTCTTGATCGGAAGCGACATAGTTTAATTCTTTGTATGATTTCAATCCGAGATGATCCATATCAGCACTATGTTTCATAGCGGTAAAAGCTTTTTCAATATCAAAACCTTTTAACCCTTTCATATAAGCATCAACAATAACCGGAACGGAATGATAACCAATCATAGTGCCGGTTTCATTAGATGAAAGTTCCCAAACTGGAAGAAGTCCGCCAGTACTATATTTTGCAAGCAATGACTTTATCATATCGATATCGCGTTTAGGATTAAATTATGTAAATAAAGGATGAAGCGCTCTATAAGTATCCCACAAAGAATAAACTGTATAATAATTGAAATCTTTAGTTTGATGTATTTTGTTATCCATACAACGGTATTTTCCGTCAATATCCATAAATATATTTGGATGTATCATTGTATGATACAAAGCTGTATAAAAAACTGTTTTTTGATCTACTGTTCCACCATCAACTTTTATCTTCCCTAATGATTTCTCCCATAAATTACTTGCTTCATTTTTTGTTTTATTAAAATCCCAATCAGGAATTTCAGCTAAAAGATTTTTTTTTGCACCTTCAATACTAACGGCAGAGATTCCGACTTTCACTAATACTTCCTCGTTTTCACTCGTATTAAAACGTACGAATCCTTTTACATTTTTACCCTTAATTTCTTTTTCGGTTATAGATATTTTGTCGTTTAGAGCGATACCGGAAGAGCCAAATGGTTTAGAAAATTCCATATAGAAATATATTATTTGATCGACAGCCCAGCCTGTTGATCTTCGATAACCTTCGATTTTATTATCACCAATAAATTTTATATATGCATCTGTTGTTTGATCTGATATGCCATGATTCAAATCAATAATAACATTTGAATTATTTGATTTTGGAAAAGTGTATTTATGAATCCCTGCTCTAGTTGTAGCTGTAAGTTCAACATTTATTTTATAGTCATCTAAAAAAACTTTGTAATACCCAGGTGACGCCTTTTCATTTTTATGTGAAAATCGGGAACGGAAACCTTCATCAGGATTTGATTTACTTCCTGGAATAATTTTTACATCACCAACTGTCGGCATTAATAAAATATCTCCATAATCAGCGCCGCCAGTTCCACTAAGATGGGTGTGACTAAAACCCATTATTGAATTATCAGAGTAGTGATAACCTGAACACCAATCCCATCCTTCAATATCCGTATCCGGACTTAACTGCACCATCCCAAATGGAACTAATGCTCCAGGGAAAGTATGTCCATGTCCTCCTGTACCAATAAAAGGATCAACATACTGTGTTAAATTTTGACCAAAACAATTAAGGGTTCCAACTAAGAGGAAAACAAAAACTATGGTGAATTTTTTTTTCATGATTTATTCCATGATTATTTTTGATTAAACTTTTTAGAAAAAAAAGGTACAACAAGATCTACATTCCCCTCCCCATCTTTCCATCTGCAGGTAACAACATCCATAAATTTGTCCGTTATATGGCAAACAGCAAATGAACCATTACCATCTTCATCCTTCCAGGCATTATTAACCTGGAAAACTGGGGTCCCTTCCCAATTCAGATTTTCAGCAAAGTGATTATGCCCTACAAAAATTCCAATGACGTTATATCCCTTCAAAACATTTTTTAATGCTTCTCTTTCCTCATTAGACCACCAGCCAAGAGAGAATTTATCGAAACCATAATGCTGAAAAATAATAACAGGTTGTCCATCAGAGGCAAATTTTTTTAGGTCTTCCTTCAACCATCCGAGACTGTTAACTTGTCCATTCTCTGTATTGCCAGCAAATCGGTGAGTTTGTACAAGATGAAGCCTGCCCCAATTCCATGAGTAATTGAAAGAGTTACTATCAAAATTTTCCACCGGTACAGGTGCATTTTTTCCACGATGCCTTGCAGCAACATAAGCAAGCATCTGATTTCTATATTCTTCTTTATGAGTCTCTACATGTTGCGGATCTAAATCATGATTTCCCAATCCCACATAGACAGGGAAATGAATTTGTTTTATAGAATTCCCTATTTCATATCTTTCTCTTAATAATTTTAATGCAGATGGATCAGCTCTGTCGGTAATGTCTCCACAAAGCACAACACCTTTTGGAATATTTAAAACATTTCCCGTGCTGCCGAAATAAGTTTTTACTCCATCAATTTTATCAGGCCAAATTATAGCTTTTTTATTTTGTATACTTCCACAAATAGAATTCATAGCAACAATATGGTAATATTGATCAGTTTCCGGCGGCGGATCGAAATGTAAATCTGCTGCAACGAAAAATGTTACATCAAGTGAATCAGCTTTATAATGATTTTTATTGCATCCATTAGCTGTGATTAAAACTAAAAATAATATATAGATAATAATTTTTTTCAAGGCTGAAGCGTAGTTATTAATGAAATATTATAAATCTCAGGTAGAGCCAAGTATTCTCTTTTAATCAAAATTTATAAAAGTTGACAAATGCTTTTATCAATTTACAAACATAGTGTAATAATTACAATAACTAATATAATTAAATTTCCACGGATGTAATTTCCCAGGGGAAGGAATAACATTTCTTAAAACGTATTAATTATCGATTGAATTGTTGAACATGGTCAATCAGTTACAACAGCCAACTTAACCGAAAATCCTAAGCTAACAATTGATGATACAAAGTGAAAAATAAAATTGTAACAAATGTAAATTGAAACCAAGATGGGTGGTTTTAACTTTTATACTAAATAGAAGGGAAAACGAGAAGAGTGAATAATTATGATAAATTACAGTTATTAAGTTCAGTCTTTAAATTAGAAGTTAAATTTTAGCAATAAAACACAGCTTGCTTTTGTGAGAGTCTTATAAATGTATTTTCAACTATTGACTTTATTCCTGAATATATTCGAAAATGAATAAACATTCGAAACAGGCTGGATACCACCAATCCATTTTGGCAGTTATGGCTTACTAGTAGATGCTACTATGGATATAAACAAAGAAAAAAATAATTTTGCAATGATACGAGCATGATACTTTTTTATAAAAGCTCTTTACTTAATCTAAATTACTACTCCCTTTTTCAGTATGATATTCGCATATAAAGCAGATTCACTAGTTGCAACTACAGCGAAAGCTTTTTTTGCTCTTTCATAAAAAGCGAATCTTTCTATAAATTCAAATTCATCAAACTTCTCTTTGCTTTCTTTAATTACTTTTCTGTACACTTCCCATATTTCAGGTTTAACATTGTCTCCAGGTACTACAGCCATTAAGCCAACTGGTTTTTCAACGTAGATATCAAGAGGAAAGAATTTCAAAACGGCTTCTAAAATTTCTGGAACCCCATGTCCGTCAAGTCGAATTAATCTTTGTGCAATTGAAGAAGCAGGAAAGTTACCATCCGCAATAATTAATTCATCGCCATGCCCCATCTCCATAAGAGTTTTTAACAATTCTGGGCTTAAAATGTTTGGTATATTCTTTAACAATTAATAAACTCCTTATTTTTAATTTTAATATAAAAGTATTATCTAATTTCTTCATCAAAAACAACTGCAACTTTGCCGCATTTCCCGCTTGCCATTAATGAATACGCAGCGGCAACATCATTTAATTTAAAACGATGAGTAATTAATTTTTCAGGATTAATTTTCCATCTAACAATTCTTTCGGTTAGCTCTTCCATACGCCAGATGCTAGTTACCCATGAACCAAAAATGGTTTTTTGGTCATGTATGATATCCGGTGAAGGCTGGAATTCACATGTTCCTCCTTCCCCAAGGAAAACAATTTTCCCCCATTTGCGAGCTGCTTGAATACATGTTAAACGGGCTTTATTGTTAGCTGAACAATCGATTGATTTTTCAACTCCATGCCCGCCGGTTAAGTACCGTATTTGTTGAACATTTTCCTCATCAGCTTTAAAAACTTCATCAAATAGGTCAAGATTTTTTGCTATTGATATTCTATCATCAATCGTCTCTATACCATATATTTTTTCTGCCCCCATAGCTCTGCATAGCATGGCTGAAGCAAGGCCAACAGGGCCTAAGCCTGTGATCAACACAGCATCGTTACCTGATATACCAATTTTTTCTAATCCCTCATAAACAGTTCCAAAGCCGCATGCTATTTGTGCCCCATCGGAATAGCTTAATTCGTCAGGCAGATAAACAAGATCTTTTTCTTCTGCAAGTAGATATTCAGCCATTCCTCCATCACGCTGCCAACCATAAGCGCGCCTATATTCACTGGTACATGAAATCATATAACCTCTCCGGCAATCATTACAAACACCGCAGCCGGAAATATGATAAACAATCACACGATCATCTTTTTTAAATCTGCGGCATCCGGGCCCGGTTTCTATAATTTGACCGCTTGGTTCATGTCCGGCAATCATTCCAGCTTGATATCCTTCCGGCCCTTTACCAAGATGTTCATGATAAATGCATCTTATATCCGAACCGCAGATTGTGGAGGATTTCATTTTTATTAATACTTCACCATGACCGGGCACAGGAATATCAAATTCTTTTAACTCAGCCGTGTTGTTCCCAGGCAGAATAGCGCCTAACATTTTACTCATTATATTCACCTTGATAAAAAAATTTTTTATGCCGGAGTAATTTCTCCACTCATATCCCACAAATCTTCCCAGGTTTGATTGTCTTTCCAAAGAAATACCTGTCCTTTAATCAATCTGCAATTCTTATCAATCTTTGCAATATTTTGCATATCATTTGCAGTTAATTGAGTAGTAATTAAAGCGTTAAGATTTTCAAAATAGTGATTCACCGAAAAAGGAATGGGAATTTGCCCGCGTTGAATTGCCCATTTAATAGCTACCTGTGATGGTGTTATTTCCAATCGTTTTAGCTATCTCGATAATTACCTTATCTTCTAGATCAACTGTATCATCATCAGTTCTGTCGCGATCAGGACGGCCAGGCGACCCAAGTGGAGAATAAGCAATTGGCTGAATTTTATTTTCAACACAGTAGTTAAAAAGCTCAGGCTGTTGAAAATGAGGATGCAATTCCATTTCGTTGCAAGCCGGTTTTATTTTTGCATCATTAAGAAGAAGCTTCATTTTAGGAATCGTCATATTTGAAGTACCAATGTTTTTAACTAAACCTTCCTCAACAAGCTGTTCCATTTGCAGCCAGGTTTTCATATAATTTTCATGAATGTAGGGTTTAGCATTTGGACTTCGTAGATGAAACATCACATTTAGGAGGATGAAAATTTGGAAATGGCCAATGAACAAGATATAGATCCAGATAATCAGTTTGAAGATCTTTTAATGTTTGCCTGCATGATTCTCCAACATTATTGTGCATATTATTCCAAACTTTTGACGTAATCCATAAATCTTTACGTTTAAGAAATCCGCTTCTAAATATATCGTTAAAAACATTCCCGATATTTTTTTCATTACCATAGACAGAAGCGCAGTCTATATGCCTATAGCCAGAATAGATGGCGTTCTTCACTGTTAATGCAACCGTCTCGGCAGAAATTGAATCAGAGCCGAAAGTTCCAAGCCCTATACAAGGAATTTTGCTTCCAGTGTAAAGAGTTAAACTAGGGATTAAATCGGGTTCAATTTGATTTTTAGCAACTATTGGTTTATTCATTTATATAATTCCGGTTATTAAATTATTAGATTTACTTTTTCTAATTATAGAATCATTCCATAAAAATTCTTCTTCTAAAATTTTTTCATGAAATATATCTTTATCAGGATTTTTTATTATTTCTATAAGGAGTTCTGACGCAATACTTCCAATTTTTCTTGGGTCTTGATTTATGATAGAAAGAGACGGAGAAAAAGTTTGTGCAGTATCATTAAAACCAAACCCAAGAATACCAATATTTTCAGGAATGTTAATTCCGACTTCTCTTGCTGCTTTATAAACCCCAAAAGCTACACGGTCATTTACTGTAAAAATTATTTCCGGAAGATTATTAGCTTTATACAGTTGCATGAAAGCTTCATATCCATCTTTTATTTCAAATCCGCCTTCAATTATCCAGTCATTTTTTATTTCGATTCCATTTTTAGATAAGTGCTTCTTTATATCCTAAAGCTCTTTCTTTTCCAACACTAACATTTGAATATCCCGCAAAGTGAGCAATCTTAGTATAACCCTCTTCAATAATTTTATCGAGAGCCGAGACAGCACCTTCCATATCATTAAATTTAATATAAGGGAATTCCAATCCTTCAAATTGCCTATCAAAAAAAACAAGAGGAATTTTTAATTTTTTTATATGATTAAATATTTGAGGATCAGTTGTATGCTGCGAAACGCAGACAAGAAGTCCATCAACTCTCATTCCTATCAGCTTTTGAATATTTAGAATTTCATTTTTTTGACTTTCCCTGGACACAGTTAAAAAGACATTATAATTTTTTTCAGATGCTGAATCGATAATGCTATCCACTGCATAAGCGAAGAAACTATTTTCCAAATCGGGAATTACAACACCCATAGTAAATGTTTTACGTGTTGTTAAATTCTGAGCAACTAGATTTGGAATATATCCAAGTTCTTCGGCAGTAGATTTAATTTTTTTCCGCATCTCTGTTGAAATATCAGGATGATTTCTTAATGCTTTGGAAACGGTTATGCGGGTAACGTTTAATTTTTTTGCTATATCCGATTGTGTTAAATGCGCCATAAAGCCTTACTTACTCGAGAACTTTATTGCGAAAATAGATAATAATCATGCTGAAAGCAATAATTATTTTTTGAAAATGCTGTTATGAAGTGGTTATTAGGCTTAATTTGGGACGATGGTAGTTTATATTTTAGAATGGTTAGGTTTTTTCAATTGAATCAAAATAGATTAACGTTCTAAAAAGAATTGAGCAGCTTGTTCAATTAATATATTTCTTGTATAAATTAAATCTCTGTATTTTCAGAAAATGGATTGCCCCCTAAATCAAAACCTCGTTCTAAATTTTGTTTAGTTATGCCAAACTCAATTTTAAATCGTTTCTTCTGATCTAATGGTTTAATACTCTTATTTATGCTACTCTCACAAGAATAATTTTTTGAGTAATGCTTCTTTAAATGTTCAACTAACGCATTTACCGGAATAGCCGGGAAGTAACTATTTTCATTATACAAATAATCTAAGATAGATTTAAGAATTTCATTTTTGCTGCTGAATAATTCTGCCGGTAATAGACCAATATTATTTTCATCTAAAACAAAACCGGATATCTGTTTCACTTCTTTTTCAACTATATAATTACTCCCAAAATAATTTATTGTCTTATAGCCTTCTTTATTAACTAATTGTTTAATTGAAGATAGAATATTTGAAAATAATTGATCATTTTTTTTTATCCAAAAAGAAACACACTTTTCTACCTGCATGCTTATAGTTTTATTTAAAAAATATATTGCATCCTCTTCAGTTTTAAGCACAGGCTGATATTTTTCAAAAGCATGTATTAAAGCAAATAAATGACCATCTTCATTTTTAAATAGTAAAGGAGCGATGACATCGGCAGCAATGTCTTCAATACAAGTACCATCTTGAAATAAATTTTCAATAGTATTTTTGTGAATAATACTTAAATAAGTTAGTGCAATTTGATATGACGCCTTAATAATTTCACACGAACTCTTTTGGTCCGAATCGGCTTTAATAACATTCTGAAGCGAAGCTAAAATAGAAATAGTACTATCCCTCATTTTCCTTATAATT
This sequence comes from uncultured Bacteroidota bacterium, assembly GCA_963777615.1. Classification (GTDB taxonomy): domain Bacteria; phylum Bacteroidota; class Ignavibacteria; order Ignavibacteriales; family Ignavibacteriaceae; genus CAVSWT01. Next base: position 29,347 of record CAVZSD010000064.1, read on the forward strand.
ACTGTACAATCGTGAATATTAACAAAAATCGTACTAAAAAATTAATACTGAAAATCTCAATTTTTCGATAGAATATTTTAGACAACTAAAATTTTTTAATCCAAAATGAAATAATTTTAAAAAAAATACAACTTTTCTGGAGTAAACTATTTAAATATTTAACTATTTCAATTACCAAAACTCAGCTTAATTGAGGGATCAAATATTTTTAATCAAAATAATCATATCATTTTTCTTTTCTTTTTTTTGAACTGAGATAATTTTGATTTGTTAATCAAATTACAACCAAAGGTTCAAGCTTACTAAAAATAATTTCTCCTATCACATAGTCATTTGTCGCAATATTGTTTTAATCTAAAAATATTTTTGCAAAAATAAGAGAAATAGTTTTTAAATCTTTTGTTAATAAGCAATCAGGCTTTAAACAAATTAGAAATTCGGAGTGTTAATAAAAAGAAAAATGTTTGTTTGTATAGTGACAATTCGATATTTGACATTTGAATGTGTCACAATCTACAAATGAAAGAATATTAAGATAATGAATGAAAAATTTTATAGATATTTACAGGAAAATGATTTTAAGACCTCTGCTATTAAAGAATTTGTTACAAAAATAGTATTCGTATGCTACGAATATATTACGTATTGTTTTTGTGATTTATATCATATTCTAAAAAAACTGTTGAATTTTACAAAATAAAGGCAATTTATTTAGCGGTATACAATTTGACGACAATGTGCCATCCTTCATTAGTAAAAAATAATATGTCCTAAATTGAATAGAATTCGAAGGGTAAATAATGAAATTTTCATATAAAAGTTGATAAAGAATATCATTATTAAAAGAGAAAATATTGAATTTCAATTTTTAATAGCATCTTAAAATTAACCTGATAGGCAGAAAACATAACTTAAAAGAATATAATATAAGTTTTATGAAATAAATAACTTTCTAAAAAAAACCAATATCATTTAATGATAAATAAAATCAAGTAAATTAATAAATAATCTTACAGTGAGAGTTAATAATTGATTCTAATTCATATCTTCTCGGAAAAATTTTAACAGGTTTATATTATCAATTAATAGTTATGCTGAACACATTAAATTGCTCATTCAAACATGGATTACGGAAATACCATTAATACATAATTATTTTTTTTAATAACAAATTTTAATAAAAAGACACATGAAAATTATTGCAACTATTTCCCTTCTGATTTTATCAATACTTTCACCAATTCTTCACAGCCAGGATTTACTAACTTTCGATGACCAGAAATGGGATAATGATCAGGTATTAACTTCAAATTTGACTGTCGGGAATTATTCTTTCTCAAGCAATAATAATTTTTATACAAACTACGGGTATAAATTCAATATTAACAGCATCAGTCTTTACTATATTTTCCTTAATGCAAAAACAGATTTAGTGACAATAACACCAAAGAATGGTAGCTATATAAATTTTTTAAGCTTCGACGTTTGTCAGGTAAGCGAATCCAGCACAGCAAATTTAATTATTGAAGGCTGGGATGGTTCAACGAAACTTTACTCAAAATCATTTTCAAAATTAAATACCTGGCAGACCTTAAACTTAAATTTCAATAAAATAAATAAAATTATAATTAGGCTTTCTTCTACTACATCGGGTTTAATTGATTATAATTTTGATAACTTTTCCTTTCAAGGTTATAAACAGGGATCCAATAATGGCAACATTAGTTATTCTGCTAATAGTGCAGCTTTAAGTGGAGATGTACAACTAAAAACTAAATCAGGTTCTATAGGAACTAAAGTCCTTTATTTTTTAAATACTTACAGCACAGCTAAATTTTCAGTTAATTTAAATACAATCTGGGCAATGGTATGCCTGGGGAAGAATGTTTTTTGAATCAAGCGGAAAACCAAGAAGTTCATTTTATGTTCAAGTTGATAACGGACCAAAATTGATTTTTGGTGGTAACGATAATAGTTTCGATAAATGGCATTGGGAAGGAAGCGGCCTGAGCAAACTATCTTTAGGAAATCTCAGCACTGGTAGCCATACTATAACAATATATGGCAAAGGAGGTGAAAGCGGTCCAACTGTTATGTTAGACCAATTACTTCTTACTTCTGACCCAAATTTTGTTGCTGCAGATAATGCTATAAATAATATCAGCAGCAATAATGAAAATTTAATTTCTTGCGGCTGAAAATTCGATTTTAAATGGAGATGTAAATTTAAAAACAGAAACAGGTTCAATAGGGACTAAAGTTCTATATTTCTTAAATACCTACAGTACGGCAAAATTTTCTATTAATCTTAAATCAGTCTGGACAATGGTATGCTTGGGGAAGAATGTTTTTTGAATCTAATGGCAGCCCGAGAAGTTCCTTCTATCTTCAAGTTGATAACGGTTCTAAATTAACTTTTGGCGGTAATAATAGTAGTTTTGATAAATGGCATTGGGAAGGAAGTGGATTAAGCAATCTGTCATTAGGAAATCTTAGCTCCGGTGAACATACTATTACAATTTATGGAAAGGCTGGCGAAAGTGGTCCTACTGTAATGCTTGACCAAATTTTGATCACCACAGATGCAAGTTTAATTCCAACCGATAATATTATGTTTAATAAATCAGAAAGTGATAGCTTAAGATTAGAAAAAACTGGAACAGAAATGCCTTCTAACTATTCGCTTTCACAAAATTATCCAAATCCATTTAATCCAAGTACAACAATCGTATTCACTATTCCCAAATGAAGGGAATGTATCATTAAAAGTTTATAACATTTTAGGTGCGAAGTTGCAATCATTAATAAATGAAAACAAACCTGCTGGTACATATAATGTTAACATTTGATGCTTCAAATTTAAGCAGTGGAGTATATTTTTATAAACTTATAACTCCTAATTTTGTTCAAATTAAAAAGATGCTTCTCGTAAAATAATATTGATAATAGTATTTGTAATCAAATATTGAATACAGTAATTTTAAAAAGTTCATTTAAAATAAAAACGAAATGGTAATTAAATATGATTGATGGATATTTTAATAATTAATAAAATCTATTAGAGAGTATAGTTTCAAAATTGAATTAAATATTAAAAATATAAATTTTTATTCCATTTTTAAGTTCATAAATATTTTGGTAATACTAATTTTCATATATACTCCCTATTTGTTAAATGCTGCATCAAAGCCGATGAATGGGAACCATGTTGATTTTAATAAACTAATTCAAAATTTAAAAGATAGTAATGCTAGCTAATTATACTTGGCTTATTGAAAGTACCAATGATTGGGACGATCTTCATTCATTTATGCCCCTGGCAAAAATGACAGGAATTAAAGTTTGGGTTTCTTTCAACCCCCTTCAAAAACACCACCAATAGATCCAACGGCAGCTATTCTCAACCATTTAAAAATGATTATGTAACCTGGGCTAATGAAATTGCACAATTATCTTTAAGATATTCAAATCTTGAAGCTTTTACCATAGCAGATTTAAGAGAAAACTTATCATTTAATTATCTTACTCAAACCTATGTTAATAGTGTTAAGTCTAAGGCTGCATCTGTTAATCCAAATTTAAAATTTAATACTACTTGATGCCAAATAGTTTTTATGTTGATAAAGATGCAAAAGGGAATGGAAATGGATCTAGTTGGACAAATGCTTCTAAAACTGTAAGTGGATTAAATTGGAGTTATATTAAAACAGAAGATACTATTTATGTATCCGGGGGAACAAAGGGAAAATTTACTCCCAAGATGCTATAGTAAATAAACAATATTCTGGTGGATATGTAACTATAACCGGGGCATGGCAAAGTGGGCATAACGGTAGAGTAACTTGGAGACAGCAATTACCAACCACCATTATCATGGTTCTTTTTCATTTGCAAATAGCACAAATATTAAGATTAGCAAATATGAATTTAGACAATGGATTAAATAATTCAACTCCTGCAGGTCGATTATTCATATTTATGGAAGTTATAATATTGTAATTGATCAGAGATTCAATTGTTAGCAATGGAAATGGTTTCGGAATATGGATTGAAAGTTATGGTTCATTAGGAAGAAGTAAAAATACTACAATTTCAAATTGTTATATTGAAATTAAATATAACAGTTTGAATAATGTTCAATTACTTGGCGGACAGGATCCAATTTATATACGTGATGATGATGGTGGAAATACATTAATCAATAATTATATAATCAGCCATGATGTTATGGGATATGCAGCATCCGGATATTATTCAGCAATATGATGTTGGTTCATCTAATTATTATACAACTACAATTGCAAATAATATAATTGATAATGGATAACAAAGCATCAACTTATGCTCAATGTTTTTATTCTGAAGTTAGATGAAGGTAAATATATTTAATATATATAATAATATAATTTCTTATAATACTGTAGCAAGCATTCCATTTACTATAAATACAGCAAATAAAAATACTATTCATACTTCTTTTAATTTTAACAATAATACTTTAGAACTTAATTCAAAAGCAGCAGCGGTCGCGTTTTCCTCTTACAAACCGGCGTGGATACAGTTCGAGCTCATAATAATATAATTCATTATACAGGTACTAAAATTGGTACTGCCTGCTGGGCATTAGGTGATAATAAAATATCGGAGGTACATCATATTGATATTGATTATAACCATTATCAATATGAGGGATATAATTTGAGTTTATTTAAAAATAGCAATGCACTAATTCAGTTGTTTCAGGAACAGATAAACATACCTGGTCAAAATGGCAGGCATTGGGAAACGATGTTCATAGTGATACCGGATATGTCGCATTTACTAAACCATTCGGTAAAAGTATTACAGATTATGCAGTTAAAAATACACTTAAAAAAGGAGAAAATTTATATCCATTATTTTCTACAGACATTCTCGGGGTAATACGGCCTAGATCTTCAGCCTGGGATAAGGGCGCCTTAGAAAAATAATAACTATTTGAATGGATTATTTAAAATATAATAATAAAAATTATCGATTGATTACAGATCTATAACAATGATTAGTTGTTGCCGTATTCTGCTGAAATAAAATAATTCTAATTATTGCAGCATTAAATTAGTTTATTATTGTTGACATAAACCCAATTCCTTAATAGGAATTGGGTTTATTTTATTATATAAATTTATAATATCACTACCCCGCCTGCCCTCTTACCGAATTAAGTCAATCTAATTTATTACAACGAGAAGAATTTTGATTAGCATTATTGAGCAATTCATATAACCTTATAACAATAAATATTATCAATAAGCTTACCTGACAATATATCGCATCAGCAAAATTTACATTCTTGGTTTTATACTCGAAAATATCAATTAAATTCAAATATCAGCTTTCACCTTACATTAAAATCAGTATTTAATTAAGAAGGCCTGAGGCATTACCTGATAGTTTGAATACACTCAAAAGTATAGTTTGCATATAGACAAGGAAAATAAAAAACCGAATTTATGAGGACGAAAATGATTTACGGGGAGAAACGATATGAAAATATTTGGTTCAATTTTTCTTTTTGCTTTGTTTATAATTTCACCTTTAATATACACCCAGGATTTAATTACTTTTGATGACCAGAACTGGAGTAACAATCAACCTTTGACCTCCAATTTGACGATTGGAAATTATTTAATTTCAAGCAATAATAACTTTTATACAAATTACGGATTTAATTTTGACATCGATGAGAACAGTCTTTATTATGTTTTTTTAAATCCAAACACTGATAAAATCACAATAACAATAATTGATGGTAACCCGGTAGATTTTATTAGTGTTGCAGCTTACCAGGTAAGTGAAAACTGTACACGTGATTTAATTTTCGAAGGATGGAACAACTCAACAAAACTTTATTCTAAATCTTTTTCAAATTTAAATTCCTGGCAGATGTTAAATCTTAATTTCAACAATATAAATAAAATAATAATTAAGCTTTCTAATTCTGCAAGCACAGAATTAACGGATTATAATTTCGATAATTTTAAATTCCAGGTAGAGCCAATGCCGGTTGAATTAACTTCATTTAAAGCAATGAGCCAGGACAACAACATAACTCTAATTTGGCAGACGGCAACTGAAATCAACAATTACGGGTTTGATGTTGAAAGGAGCCCAGAAGGGGCTGGAACAGCTAATTGGCGAAAAATTGGATTTGTTGAGGGAAACGGAACAAGTTCTATTTTGAATAATTATAGCTATATAGATAATACAGTTTCCAACGGAAACAAATATATATATAGACTTAAACAAATTGATAATAACGGCGATTTTAAATACAGCCAGGAAATACAGGTATCCGCAGATTTAATACCAAAGAATTTCAGTCTAACTCAAAATTATCCTAACCCGTTTAATCCGGTTACCAGTATTCAGTATTCAGTATCCAGTAATCAGTTTGTAAGTATAAAAGTTTACGATATAGTTGGACATGAAATAGCAACATTGGTTAATGAAAAGAAACAGCCAGGAAATTACGAAGTACAATTCAATGCATCATCGTTTCCTAGTGGTATTTATATTTATAATTTAGTAACTGAAGGTTATTCTTCTACAAAAAAAATGGTACTATTAAAATAAATACAAACCCAATTCCTAAAAAGAATTGGGTTTGTCAGTAGAATGTGATCTCAGCTGTAAATAAAAAACATTAATTATTTTATTGCGGTAAATCTACCTCACCCACATAGCGGCATGCCTGCCTACCCCTTAGCAAGGTAGAGGGTTTTTATTTTCAATATAAAATTTTTAATGACCTTGCTATTAATTCACCCTTTTTATTATTTATTTTGTAATAATTAAAATTTGGTAAGCTTAGCAAAACGTCTCTACAAATATTGTTGATAGGATATAAAATATTATAGACTAATACTGCCACAACAATCCCTCTTATCAAAGGGGGTTCGGGGGTTGTTTGGTTTATTATAGACTTGAACATTATAAATAATGTTCCTACAGGTTTATAGACTAAAAACAAACCCAATCAGGCAGCCGCCGGATTGGGTTTGTAATTTAACAAGTAGTTTTTAACATCATATTATTTTTCCCAAAGAAGAGTTAAGTACAGCATTATATCGGTACATGGGAATATTTTGTTCATAAAGGAAATAATCTTTTTTATAATTGTAGTCCTCCCAGAACCAGGCGTCTGCAAGTATTAAATCAGCTTCGATTAGATATTTTTTCACCATGATAAAATTCATAAGCGTAGGATGAAGAAGTAACTTCACTGCCGGTTCTTATAAACTTGAAAGGAAAATATTTATTTATCCGGCTCCATTTGACCACCCCATCCCTGCTCATAATAACTGCAGCAGGATGAGTTCCAACTTCTGCATATCTTAAAGCGGCGGCACTTAAAGATACATTAAAATATTCGGCAAGCTCTTCAAGAATGTACTTGCTAAACTTCTTACCTTTTGATTCATGAATAAACCATTCATCCGGCATCAGCAGTTCTGCAGCAAAATCATTTGCATCAACTTCGGCAGATATATTCTGTTTAATGCCGCGAATATCAAGCCCGCTGCAAAAATAGCTCCCATCTTTTTTGCCCGAATTAAAATAGTGGCCAAGCTCGTGTGCAATAGTAAATTTCTTCTGTCCCGGCTCTGTAATTTTATTATCAACGGATATTATTCCAATACCGTTTTTAAAAACCAATTCTCCTTCGCTTACGGCCAGCTCTCTTTCTTCAATAAAAATATTTTCGCAGCCGGCAATTGCATAAAGGTCTATCCCTCCCGGATTTTTAATAAATAAATCCTTTAACAATTTTTTGGCGTTAGCCTTCGCTAATATGCTCATCATTATCATCCATAAATTTTTTCAGTTTGTTTAATTTTTCTGACTGGTTTTTTAATTCTTCTGATTTTCCATTATCACCAGAAGCCTGCTTTCTATAAGCAAACCCTAATCCGTCCAATGAAGAATCATCTTGACCTTCATGTAAATTTTTTCCTCCCAAATCTTTTAATTTAGCCACAGATTCCGATAAAAACTCTGCAGCCCTATTCTGCTTGCCTTTCCCTATTTTTAATTTTAATTCTGCCTCCTTTTGTTTAACAAAGTTTAGTGCCTGCTCAATTAATGCATCCGGGTCTTCTCCCAGTGAAACAAAATAAGACCGAATATCTTCTTCATCTTCCGCAGGCTCTAATAAGATGTCGAATAATATTTTCAGCCGTTGATTAGTCATTTATTCTCCTATTTTTGTTTTAGAAATTTTAATATTTATTCTTTGAGAATAAGTCTCTCAAATTTTAAATTAAATGTTTTTACAAAACAATGAGGTAATAAGGTTAAAGCTGTACAAGGGATCCTACGTTACTAAGGTTAATACACTTATGCAGGTTTCATTATTAAGTCCAAAGCTTATTCAGCCCTGGCGGATTTTAACCTTAGTAATGGACTTAACATCAAATAGCTTAACCTTATTACTTTAGCCAATGTATATACTTCAATTAGTATGCATATATTAGAAAAATAATTTTAACAGAGTGACAGCTATTCCAAAATATTTTAGTTTTGTATTTTATTTTTTAAATCAACCGGTATATTTTCAAGCAGGTAAGGAGGAAGCTGCATTCTAATCTTACTCCTTATGCTTCTGATTTTCATTTCCATCTTTTTTACTGGAATTCCAAGGTAATCTGCAATTTCCTTTTGTTTTTTGCATTTCATCATTTCATCAAGTATAATTTGTGCATCATCATCATCTTTAAATATTTTATCAAAACAAAAAGCTTCGATTGCTTTTGCGTCTATTTCTCCTTCAATATCGTCAGGCGGACAATTTATAAGCAAGTCCATGCCTTTAATATTATTTTCGTTATCTGCATATTCAGCAGAAGGAATAAACACATATTTTTTTTCTTTCTAGCAAAATTGAATACTTCACTATTAATATTTGACCAAAGCACCTGTTGTATGGTAAATTTTTCCATATCCCAGGCCCTGGTACCGTCTATTATATCACCTAAAATCTCGTTCATTATTCCTTTTTCAATCGAAAAATTAGTTCTTTCATATCCTAAATAAATTCCTAACCGCATCCTTATTTTATTTAACATTCTCAAATAAGTTTCGTCGTTGGATTTTAGGAATGATTCAATTTTCGCCCTCCTGGATTGGATTATTTCAAGTTCACTCATAATTCTCAAAAACTCCCGAAAATAATTTTAAATTCTTATACTATTAATACTCATCAAAAATGAAATTCAGTAAAAAACTGAAAAAAAAATTTCATGAGTATTAGTATTCAGAAAGAGAAAATTTATGTTATACAGAAATAATTCAAATAGTGAAAACAAGCTTAACCGGAATCCATTAGAGCTATTCAAAAAGGGATGCAGCTACCTGGTTACGGTATGCCCCTCGCCTAATTTTCGGATAGTTCATATTGAATTGCCGCTTATTCCTCGCCTGGCTTCCGCTGTTGACATATCTTGTCCACGTTTTGATGAAGCACCGGATATATCAAATAAAGCCATCAGCAAAGAATTATTTTTTACGCCGTTTTTACGACGGACATTTGAATCAAATCTGTATGATAATTTGTC
>CAVZSD010000065.1:0-133195 GCA_963777615.1 uncultured Bacteroidota bacterium
TTGAGACTTGAGAATGAAGCGAGCCTTGATTTTCCGCTTCCCAATTTTCAAAAAGACAAGCTTCTTTTTGAGTTCTGGTTTAAAACTTCAAATGCTAATTTTGATTTTCTTAACATCATAAATAATGAAACACAACAAGGTGAGTTTAAGATTTCAATAAATACTTTCCAAATGTTGAATGTAGTTGGATTTGAAAATGACCAGGTTTATATAAATCCGTTTTTTCATCAGCAAGGATAGCTGGTATCATTTCTCAATTGAAATTTCAAAAAAGGATAATACAGTAGAGTTTTATTGTAATGGAAATTTGATATCTAAAAATAAAGTTAATGATAATTTAATTCCTTCAAGCTTAGAAGTTAAGATTGGCACTGAAGACCAGAATAAATCATTTCAAATAGATTTGCTTCGTTTAGTTGATTTCGGAAATACAATTGAAACTTCAATTCAAAATGCAAATTATCTTGATTTTAGTTCCGATAGCTCTTCCATTATTACCGGCTATAATTTTGATGAAAGCGAGCTTTCATTGGATAATGGAGTAACAGAGATTAATGCAGATGGAATACAAACAATAAAATCAAACGCTCCAATTTTTGCACACGCACCGGAATTGAATATTACAATTTCACAGACGTTATGAATTAGAATGGAGCGGCGGAGATTATAATCAAGCTGAATTTTATGTGCTTCAAAAATCTGTGGAAGGTTCAGAGTATTATAATGTATTTACATTTCAATCTTATAAAATTCCGGGATAAAGTTTATTCATATCTCGATAAAGTTGATGAAAATTCCGATGTAGTTTTTTACAGAGTAAAGCAGAGTAATAGTGACGGAACGGCTGTTTACTCATCGCAGGTTAAAGTGGGACAGGGGATAATGGAGCCGTTTACAGTTGACCAAAATTTCCCGAATCCATTTAATCCTAAAACCAGCATCTCAATTGAACTGCTTGAAGATGCTGAAGTTGAAATCACAATTTATAATCTTGAAGGGAAAGAAGTCCAAAAACTTGAAAAGGGGTATTTATCAAAAGGGAAACACACATTTTCATTCGACGGCAGCGAACTTCCGTCAGGAGTTTATTTGTACAAAGTTGCTACTCCTACCTATACACAAACCAAAAAAATGATTTTAGCGAAATAAAAAAAGCAGCCTACCCAAACCTCCCCAAAAGAAAACTTTTAGGAAATACTATTCATATAAAAAATTTTCTTTTTATCTAATATTCCTGATAATTCAAACTCAAATATTCATTTATATTTTTTACAACCCCCTAACCCCCTTTTCTAAGGGGGAATTTTGTTGGTAGAATTGGCATTTTATTTTTATTGGTGACTGTATAATGCTAAAGTAATTCAGAGGTGAAAAAACTACTATCCACAAATAAAAAATTGCTTTAAAATAATTTTGGTGAGAGGGTTGTTTGATGTTAATTTTATAAATTAAACTCACTCCTGACTTACGCACTGGGACACCCAAAAGGGATATTAAAGAGTCTAAGTAATTCAGCTTGTTCTTCATTTTTAATCAATAACCTAGTATACTTCGTTTTAGAATATGGTGTAGTAATTGTTAATGCATAAATGGTTTTTAATATGTCTATTACTTTTTCAGGGCTTAGAGGAGATTTTTTATTTTTTAACTGTCTCTCCAACTCTTTGTAAATAACACATGCTGCAAATGATATACAGATATGTGATTTTATTCTTTTTCTTAAATAATGAAAGATTGGACGTATTCGTAAATCTGTTTTAGATATTCGGAATGTCTTTTCAATGTGCCATAGCTGTTTGTATTGCGCTATTACTTCTTCCTTTGATAATTCAGTGTTTGTTAAATAACCCTTAAGTCCATTCCATTTAGCATCGTCATTATATTTATCGTAATCTATAGCTACGGTAGCTTTTCCATCCAATTTTAGATATTTATTATAGCCTCTGTTTGTTATTTGTTTTTTTATAAGATTACCCGTTGTGACTGATTTTTCAAGCTTCTGTAATCCACGCTTTCTATTATGCTCATCTTTTTTAGCTCTTTGCTCGGAATAACTGACAATCATTCTTTCTTCTTGTTTCTTGAAGACTGTACTTTGACCATCGCTTAATTTTAACGATAATATTTTCTCTCTTATGGCTTCAGATTCATTCTTTATCCTCGCTCCGATTATAAACTTGTATTTCCTCTTTACTATTTCTTTAATATTTGCTTTGGACATCAACCCAGCATCCGCAACTATTACTAATTGTTTTAATTTATATTTCTTCTTGAATGCTTCAATTACTGGAAGCATTGTATGGCCTTCAAACTTCTTACCGTCAAATATTTCATAGCCTAATGGAAAGCCGCTTGCATTTACCAATAGTCCAAGCACTATTTGTGGATTCTGATGCTTGCCATCTTTGCTAAAGCCACTCTTGCGTAAATCGTCTTCATCTTCTGCTTCAAAATATAATGTAGTAACATCATAAAAAACTATCGAAACTTCTTCCGGCATTTCTTTGATTGCATGACGGGAACTTACTTGCTCTACCAAACCGATTTGTCCTTTATGCAGCCTATCTAAGTAACGGTAAACCTTATCTTTATTTATTATAATCCCTTTATATTTGTACAAATAATCAATCGTCTTTAATTTACTTACCGGATATACTAATCGTGTTATCACCAAATGACGAAATAGTTCCTCCTTTATAATATTAAAACCGATTTCATCAAATATTTTTCCCAACAAAAGTTCAGGCCCTAATAATTTAAAATCTTCAATTGAATTATAAAACGTATCTACTAATTGTCTTTCCTTATCTATCTCAAAATTGAATTGCTCTTGAATATTAAGATTTTTTATTTCTCGACTTGCTTTTATGAAAAGCTCTTCAATTATTTTTTTTTCTGCCGAACTGCCGACTGTCTTAAGAACCTTATACTTGCCTGAACTCTTATCAATAATCTGTATACTAATAATTCCGCTTTTATTTTTCTTCTTTCTGACAAACATATCCCCAATATTATTTCTGGGACACCCAAATGCAAGTTAAAAATGCTCTTTATGATAAATATTCTAAGGATTTCGCCCCTCCTTTAAAAAAGTGCGAAAGTCAAGAGTTTTGAAATTTATTAACACTTTAATTATTTATGTTACTTCTAAAAATCATTTTCCGGCAAATATTAAAATTGTAAATAATTATCTAATAGTCACTTAACAACTATTTGTAATAAGAAATAAATTCAGCTATTTCCTCTTTACAAAGTTATTACAACGATAAAAAAAATAGAGAGCGCTCCGTAGTAAAATATAATAATTTACACAGTAATCATATTTAATTGCTACTTTCCCACATGATTTAATTAAAATTTTAATTCATTCAAGATTACCTAGATATCAGCATTATAGAATAATTTATTTTATAGTTTTTATGAAAAATAGGAGAAAGTTATTAATAGTTAAGTTAAAATATTTAAGCTATGAATGAAGGTTATATTATAATTATCTTACTACAGTTAGGAAATGAAAGGTAAAAATTGTAATGATTAAAGATGGTAATATGTTAATATAAAAGTACGGATTATATGATATCCGTACTTTTAATAATGTTTATAACAGAACAATAATGCTATTTCACCAGCATCATCTTTTTAATTTCAACAAAATTTGGAGTAATAAGCTTATATAGGTAAATACCACTACTTAAATTTGATCCATCAAATTTAAATTCATATGTCCCAGCCGATTTGTTTTCATTTATTAAGGAAGCTACCTCAGCTCCAAGAATGTTGTAAACTTTTAAAGATACAATCCCATCTTTAGGAATAGAAAATTGTATTGTTGTACTCGGATTAAAAGGATTGGGATAATTTTGCGAAAGTTTATAATTCTCAGGAGTATCTGTTTCTGACTGATTTGCATTTAAACTATCGTTTTCTGCTTTATTAAATATAGTGTTATCAGAAGGGGATAAGTTAGCGTTTGAAGAAATAAGAATTTGATCAAGCATTACTGTTTCTCCACCTTCACTTGGAACACCATATAAAGTAATTGTGTGGCTTCCAGCACTTAAATTTCCTAATGAAAGTTTACTTAAACCATTACCTTCCCAATGCCATTTGTCAAAACTATTGTCATCTCCTCCAAAGATTAACTTAGAATCATTATCAACTTGAATATAAAATGAACTCCTTGGGCTTCCACTGGATTCAAAAAACATTCTACCCCAAGCATACCATTGACCAGATTGGTTAAGATTAACGGTAAATTTGGCAGTACTGTAAGTGTTTAAAAAATAGAGTACTTTAGAGCCAATAGATCCTGCTTTGACCTTTAAGTGAACATCTCCATTTAATGTAGCATTTTCTGTAGCGGAAATAATATCTCCGTTTCCGCCATTACCTCCATTAATAACATTGTCAGTTGCTATTATACTTGGATCTGAGGTAAGTAGAAGTTGGTCAAGCATTACGGTAGGTCCACTTTCTCCAGCTCTTCCATAAATAGTTATTGTATGTGTTCCAGAACTAAGATTTCCTATTGAAAGCTTGCTTAACCCATTACCTTCCCAATGCCATTTATTAAAGTTATTGTCATCTCCTCCAAATGTTAATTTAGGCCCATTGTCAACTTGAAGATAGAAGGAACTTCTTGGGCTTCCACTAGCTTCAAAAAACATTCTTCCCCAAGCATACCATTGACCGGAATGTGCAAGATTAACTGTAAATTTGGCAGTGCTAAAAGTATTTAAAAAATATAATACTTTAGTTCCGATAGAACCTGATTTAGTTTTTAATTTAACATCGCCGCTTAATGAAGCATTATCAGCGGAATTAACAATGTCGTTGCTATTAGATCCCTGTGTAAGATTATCAGAAGCAATTAAACTAGCGTCAGCAGTTAAGAGAATTTGATCAAGTAATACAGTTTCACCACTTTCACCTGGGACACCATAAATAGTGATTGTATGACTTCCTGAACTGAGATTTCCTATTGGAAGTTTAGCTAAACTACTTCCTTCCCAATGCCATTTGTCAAAACTATTATCATCTCCACCAAAAATTAACTTTGGTCCATTGTCAACTTGAAGATAAAAAGAACTTCTAGGGCTTCCACTAGATTCGAAGAACATTCTTCCCCAAGCATACCATTGACCGGATTTATCAAGATTTACTGTATATTTTGCTGTGCTATAGGTATTTAAAAAATAAAGTACTTTTGAACCTATAGAACCTGTTTTAGTTTTTAAACGTACATCTCCATTAAAAGTACCTTTTTCTGAACTAATTTCGTTAAAACTTCCATTTGAGCCAGAAGTTACAGAACTTTGGGTTGTAAAACTATTAACTGAAGACCAAGAGCTAGTTCCAAATGAATTACTTGCATTCAACCGCCAAAAGTATTTTGTATCTTCGGATAACCCAGCTAACTGCTTAGATGTTGAAGTAAGTCCGTTATTATCATAAATTGTTGAGCTAAAGTTTGAAGAAGTAGAAACTTGCAATCTATATGAAGCAGCTCCAGAAGCACTATTCCAATTAAAAGTTGGGCTTAAAGAAACACCAGTTGCAGCATTAGATGGGGAAGATAATGAAGGAACAGATGGAATAGTAGAAGTCTTTGAATTGGTATATTCATATGCCCCAATGTCAA
Organism: uncultured Bacteroidota bacterium; assembly: GCA_963777615.1. Taxonomy (GTDB): domain Bacteria; phylum Bacteroidota; class Ignavibacteria; order Ignavibacteriales; family Ignavibacteriaceae; genus CAVSWT01. The sequence continues at coordinate 5,642 of CAVZSD010000065.1, forward strand.
CTTTATTTTGAATTAAATTACCTAGTATATCAGTTAGTAAACCGGATATGCTCACTCCCTTATCGATGGAAGCAGATGTTGAACTAAGTTGATAGTTATGATTAGTTCTATCGACATATTTTGGGTCACCATTAACATCATGAGTTCCAACTGATCCGTAAGCATAGTTTTTTCCATTATTATAAAACAAGTTATAATCATAAATAAGATTAGTATTTGGCCTTATTCCATAATTTTTGTTATTTGAAAAAATATTATTCTTTACAACATTTCCAGTTCCGGTAGATCCAAACCAGAGTCCTGCATCATTCCCATCTAATGTATTGTTATAAATTTGATTATTGGTTGTGATAACCAAATCTAAAGCAATTCCTGCTTTATTATTATAACATACATTATTATATACTTTACAGTTGGTGGCTTTTGAAAGTGCTATCCCAGCAGCATATTCAAGTGAACTGTGTCTAACTCCACTACATATATTTCTTCGGATAACTACACCGTCACAAATATATTTAGATTTATCAACGGAATGATCCAATATAATAGCTTTCCCATCACCACTATTAGCAGCAACATTGGTTATAATATTATCTTGTATATAAACTTCTTTCCATGCATGTGTGTTTATAACATTAGTCGGATAATTTGTAGTGGGATTACCATTTATATCAAAACCACAATGATCAATTACGTTATCTGCAACATAACTCCAGTCGAATTTTCCATTTCTATTTGTAATTCTACCCCAATCGAAAAAACAATTTTCAATTAAGTACCCTGGTTTCTTAATATGTTTATATTATAGGAAGTTCTGCCTGCTGCAAGCCAGATTGGGATACCAGAGGAATTTTGAGTGTCCTCGCTATATATGCCGTGACTAGAAAGTTTCGTAAATTTATTATCACTTATATCTATATCTCGGATAATACCTTCAGTACCTAAAGAAGATCCTACTCCATAGCATAATACTGGGAACTAAATCTGATAGCTCTGCCCAGAACACCGTCAATAATATCATGAAAATTATTATTAACAACACTAATATGATGGACATCTAAATGACTCGTGCTATTATTGGAACGAAAATGTATTCCCTGGCTTTTTCCGCTTAAGTCACAATTACTTATAGTTATATTATTCGCATCCCTCATATATATCATTGCAAAAGAAGAATTAGTAGATGCTTTACTTTGTGTAAAAGTGCAGTTTTGTATATCGATATTGTGATTATTCGATTTACCATATATTGCACCATTATATCCTTCTGGATCAGTATCTTTCAAATAGAGCCCATCTATTGTAATATAACTTACATCAGTATTTAAAGAATTAAATTCTGCAAAGAATTATTTCCACTAATAACCGGGTCAGAACCACTACCATAACTTCCAATTAAGATGGGATTGGAGGATGAGCCGGAATATTGTCAAAGCCCATTGCACCCATCCATGAATCTCCCTTTTTAAATAAAATTTTATCACCGGGATAGAATTTTGTTGAATTTACTTTGCTCAAATTTTTCCATGGAGAAGATGATGATTTGCCAGTGTTCGAATCGCTTCCGTCAGAAGAAGACACATAGTATGTCGTTTGAGATAAAATGTTTGCAGTAAAAAGTAAAAAGAGAGTTGTAGTAATCCAAAATTTGAAAAGTAGAAAAACTTTGTTATTCATTAAAAACCTCGAGACTTAATTATTAACAATTGTTCAATTTAGTATGTAATTATTGTTGACTTATTTTCAATATAATCGGTTAGGAAAAATTTTAAAATTAAAAACCCTTTGTTCAAAAAAAAACGTTTGATTAATAAACAATTTACTTTTATAATTAAATAAATCATTAAAAAGTGACAAAAATCACAACAATTCACGTCTATTCTTCAACATAATATATGCCATCGAAAATATTTACATTTATTACATTTAACAAAAGATTTGATTAAAATAAATCGGAACATATTTCCTCTATGCGAAAATAATTCGTGGCTAAGAATTGATTTACGAAAATTGTTTAATTTTTTGATGACGAAGATTATATTATATTTCTTGCTAATATAAATTCACTATGGATTTGTAAATCTAAAATAAGATAAGTGAAGATTTAAGTAATAACACTAAAAAGGTTTTACAAATAAATAAATTCAAAGTCGTAAGTATCAGTTAAGATATTTTGAAATAGAATTAAAATAAGTAGGTCAATTAGATATTATTTATCCCGACTCGATATTCTACAATATTAATTTGGTACTTTTGTACTCTTAAATAAATTCTTACTACTTTTACTATAGTCTAAAACATTTAATAATAGAGTTTAAATCAAAATCACCTGTAATATAACCTGAATTAAATATATTATTACTGACACAGTTATAATCATTTATATTAATTATTCCATTTCCATCACCGTCTCCTGAATACATGCCATATATTCCATCGGATAATTTTACTTGAGCATTGCTTCCATAAGTTGCATTTGAACTTAAAGTAAAATCAGTTAATTGAGTAGATGTTAATAGAAAGTAAATGGGGTTTTTACTCATAATACTTAAATGATTTCTATGTTTAATAACAACATAATAATCCCCCGATTTAACATTGCTAAATACTACTGAATTTGTACCATCTACATCTACTATTCTACCATTAAATTTTAAAAGTGCTGCTTTTTGGGTTACTTTCGAAGTTGATGAGGGACTAGTACGTAATTCAATTACTATCCAATCTACTATACTATCTGGCAATGATTTAATAGTTAAGTAATTAAAATAAGGATCTTTGAGCGGAATAATTCCGTCTTTACAAAAAATGGTAGACATCGAGCCATCTTTATAAGGGCCTTCTAAAAAAACTTTTACATTAACATTTATTCCTATACTTGACTGGTTACTTTTATCAAACTGATAGGCTCCAATATCAATTTTATTTTTCCTGGGAGAATTTATAATATCGTTTGGAATTCCCATGTCAACACCTTTACCGATAAAATTTGAGGTACTGTCTAATTCTATAATCATGATGGATCTCATCAATATAATGAGGGCTGCCAAAAATATCATTCTTAGCAGGTGATCCGAAGGAATAATCTTTCCCATTATTGCTAAATCCATTATAATCATAAATCAAATTCGCATTATTGCTTATCCCATAATACTTATTATTAGTTATTGCATTATTTTTTAATACATTTCCTGTTGCATGTGCAACCATACCAAAATCCATAATCATTGTTATCCAAAGTATTATTACAAACTAAATTATCATAACAAGTAGAACGACCAATTGCTATACCTGCCTTATTATTGTAACAAACATTATTGTAAACTGAACATCTGATAGCAGAACTCATCATAATTCCACTTGAATAATTTAATTTACTATTCACACCTGTCCCACTTACAATATTGCTCCTAACGATTGTACTATCACAAAGAAATAGTTTGGAGTTACATGAAAAATCAAGAATGATTCCTTTCCCATCACCACTATTGGTTGCTACATTGCTAATGGTATTGTTCTCAATATATACTTGTTTCCATGCGTGTGTATTTATTGCATTAGTAGGATAATGTGTAGTTGGATTTCCATCAAAATCAAACCCACATGAATCTACTGTATTATTTGAACAATTACTCCAAGGAAATAAACTTCCACGATCAGTAATTCTTCCCCAGTCCACAAAACACCACTCAACTAATTTGCCCAATTTCTTTCGATATTGATATTGTAGGATGTTCGACCAGCAACTAGCCATATTGGTACGCCTGAAGGAAAATCCGTAGTCTTTAATTTTGTGTTTCTTATATCCTCATGATATATTGCATTACCTGAAAGCTTATAAAATTTATTGTCTGTAATATTTAATATCTCGAACAATTCCTTCTGTGCCTAAGTTATCACCAACACCATCAGTATAACTCATAGTCATTTTTATTCCGGAACCATATTGTCCATCATATTGATTGCCGTTATTTAACCTAGCATTTATCTCATGAAAATAATTGTGAACAATATCAATATGATGAACATCATGATGACTAGACATATTTGAACGGAAATGTATCATTTGAGAACCACCGCTAAAATCGCAGCTATCAATTGTAATATGACTTGGATCTTTCGCATAAAAAACAGCATAAGTAGAGTTGGTGGAAATTTTTTCCTGTCTAAAGAAACAATTTTTTAAAATAATATTACCATTATTTGAATTCCCATAAAGCAATCCCTTAGTACCACCAGAATATTGCGGGTCGCAATCTTTGAAATATAATCCATCTATAGTGATATAACTTACATTAGAATTAAATTGAAATAAATATTGAAGTACATTTTTACCATCAATAATCGGTAATGAACCAGTTCCGTAACTCCCAATATAAATATAATCATTTACGGATCCTGAATATTTGATAGTCCAACTTCCACTCCAAATATTTCCTTTTTAAAATATATATTATCTCCTGGTTTTAAAACAATCGAATTCAATTTTGATATTGAAGCCCATGGAGAGGAAACAGAGGTACCTGAATTTGAATCACTTCCAGAGTTTGATAAATAATAATCTGTTGCCTTAATGCTAGCCGATAAAATTACGATAATAATAAATATTCTTAATATAGATCTCATTATTTTCCACTTCCTTTTATAAAACTCGATATTAATATATTTTTTTTTATAATTGTTTAATATAAGGTAATCCCTTAAATCCAAATTAAATATTCCTTATTTTCAGCTTTTTATTAAATAATTAAGTGAATAATTATTGCGGTTTAAAGGTGAATCTGATTTTAACTATTAATAATTGAACTTAATAACATAAAAATGCATTGTAAAAAAGATTTGATGTGAGTTTTTATTAGCAATATTGAAATAAACTTAACATTCACATGTATGAAACTAATTTGTTGCTAGTGAGAGTTAAAATATATTAACTAATAGTAAAATTTATTTTTTGTATTTGATGATACTTAGAGAATTAAATATTTACATTAATGTTTTTGTCTGAATTAAAGACATTTATTATTATAATTCATTTTTTTTATGTTTTTTCAATCAAAATAAAATATTTAACTTTATAATTTGATATTTTGGAAGGCACATTTTTTGCTCTATTTTTGGACTTTCAATAAATTCAACTTGAGTACAATGGAACTTGTGAAATAGATTAGCTCTATAAATCCTATTGACTCAAATATTGTTACAATAAAGTGTGACTAACCTGGCGAAGCTATAAGTAAACAAAATGAAGCATTAACTTAAAGTCCATTGAAAATCATAAAAAAAACATTGAATAAAATTAACTTTGTTTATAACAAGTTAAAACGTTTTTTTAAAAGTATTTATATATACATTTTTATAGATTATAAACAAATTAAATGCCCCGAAGTATCTAAATTTTGTATAAAAGATTTATGGGAACCAGATAATTTCTTAATCCAATTGCTAAATAAAAATTTAACTTATGAAAAAGATTTCAAAGCTATAAGATTAGGTAAGTTTAAAGTTTTTAGTAAAACAATTGAACTTAGTGATGGTTATATTTGGAATGAAGATTTCTTTTCAAATAAAAAATATCCTAATGTACCATATTTAAGAATTAAAACAGAAATTGATAAAAATAATGACGTTATCATCCCCTGGGAATTTTCTAGATTACAATTTATTCCAACCTTAATTCAAGCACACTTAAAAACGAAAGACGAAGAATTATATTTACTTACGAAAAAAATCGTTGATAGTTGGATAACAAATAATCAATTCAAACATGGTGTTAATTGGATGTGTTCTATGGATGTTGGTATTCGCGCAATTAACTTGGCCATAGGAATTTTCTATTTTTATAATAAGTTTAATAAAAAGAAAAAGCATTTTTATGCACAAGTACTATGGGCACATGCTTTATACATATTAGAGAAAGAATCCTTTCAAACAAATCCAATTAAAAAGCACAATCATTACTCTAATATCAACAGTTAGTTTGTTATTCATTATTCTTTGTTTTTATGAGGAGAATACTGAAAAATATTTAAATTCAATATTGAAGGACTTGCAAAAAGAAATCATTCACCAATTTCATGAAGATGGATGTAATTTTGAATCCGCAAATCATTATCATCAGCTTAGCTTGAAGCAGTTTTATTATGTTTTAATTTCCTTAATTTGTTTAACCGAAAATTTGACAATTAAAAAGTATAGATAGATTTTTATCAAATAATGATATTAGGAAAGATTAAATGAATCAATTAAATTTGTGAATGACTATATAAACATCTATCAAATCATCACCACAAATTGGGGATAGTTCAGATGGTAGAATTTTAGTTTATAAAGATTATTTTAATTGGGATCCCAAGGATCACTGTTACTTAAATGATTTAATTAATACCAATTTTGAAGAAAATAACAATGGAATATATAAAACCTATTCATCCGGATACGGAATGTTTTCAAATAATAACTATGGCTTATTAATTGGTGCAGGAAAGATAGATAGTAAAGTTAGCGGTCATAATCATTGCGATAAAGGTAGTTTTGTATTACAAGAAAATGATACTCAGGTTATTGTAGATTCTGGAACTTATTGTTATACATCTGACCTATCAATGAGAAATAAATTTAGACAAACAGATTCTCACAATACTATTATGCTTGATGGAAAAGAGCAAGCAGCATTCAAATCGCGGAGCATTTTCTTACTTTAAGTAAGATTAAATTTCAATTGATAAGAAGTACCTCTGGATAAAGAATATATTACAAGATGGGTTATTCATGGTTTATCGGATATAAAAAATAAAATAGGGAATTTGTTTGCAATGAATCTTCATTGGAAATAATAGATTCGATTAATGGGTTAAGGAAAGCATCAAATTGAATTCAACTTAATTTAGCCCCAAATATTCAATTATTAAATTAAAGATCATTAATAATTGTTTTTTCATATAACACTAACAAATAAGTTATTTAACTATTGAAATAATTGTAATATTTTTGTAAAAATAGTTTTTATTCTCCGAAGTACATGACTTAATTAAGATTCAAAGAAGAATAATTAATTTCAGCAAGCCAGTCAACTTCCAATCAACGATAAGAAATATTTTTAATTTTTCTTCCGATTCAGATTTCGTCAAATAATATAATAAATGAATTCATTACTTTAAATAAAGTAATTCGCAAATTTAAAGGAATTGTGTCTGAATCAAAGGACTCATTTTTCAAATATTTAGATTTTTTTATCTCTTTAATTCCGAGTAAAATTGGTATAAAAATTAGGAGAATGACATTATAAAGGTCGAATAAAGCTTGGAAAAAAAGTTATGATAGAAGAATTAGTTTCAATAAAATATTCCTGAAAGACTAATTATTGGAGATAATTCATATATCAGGGCGTTGTACAATGATACAGTCAAGCGGAAATGTAGAGATCGGAAAGGATGTATTGATTGGCCCATTTGTAAAAATTTGGTCGTCTAATCACAAATTTGATAATCCTTCAATAAATATTAATAAACAAGGTCATGAATATAAAAAAGTAATTATTGAAGATAATGTATGGCTTGGGGCTGGGGTTATTGTTTTAAGCGGATTACTATTAAATATGGAACAGTAGTCGCTGCTGGATCAATTGTAACAAAAAATTTTCCTGAAAATAGTATAATCGGCAGGCAATCCTGCAAGATTATTAAAAAGTAGAATATAAAGAATGGCATCACTAACACAAAGAACTTTTACATTAGTTGTTTCGCAAGTTTTAAACTATGCAATACAATTTTTTAGTCCTATTTTTCTTGTAAGAATCTTGGACAAAGCAGCTTATGGGCAATACAAAGAATTCTTAGTTTACTCTTCTCTTAGTATTAACTTTTGTAAGTTTCGGTATAAAAAGCAATTTACTCTATTTCATTTCAAAAGATGTAAATCGAGAAAAACAATATATTTCGAATACAGTTTTTTTACTCTTTACTTTTAGCATTACCGGCTTAATAATAATCTATTTATTCAGAAACTACATTTCACATTTAACAACTTACGATTTTATTTCATTATTAATTATTTATGTATTTGTTTATTTAAATATTGACTTGCTTGATAATTATTGGTTAGCTAAAAAAAGATCAGATTATGTTTTATATTGGTCGGGTGTTAATATCTTTATAAGAACGGGGACATTAATATTTAGTTGCTTACATAACTAGAGATGTTAAGTTTTTAATATATCAATTAATAATTTTAGAAATTTGTAAAACCACATTTACAATTTATTATCTTTTAAAAAACAAATTGTTTGTTAAAAGAGTCGACTTTAAATTGCTTAAAGAACAATTACTTTACATTCTGCCATTGGGTTTTGCATCTTTAATATTTCAGTTTAACAACCAAATCAGTAATGTAATTATGTCAGCAAATTTAGGTGCAGCTGCATTAGCAATATATGCCGTTGGAAATCAGAACATTCCAATTATTAGTATTGTACGACAATCTGTGAGCAATGTGATTTTCCCTGAAATGGCCCTTAAGAGTGATAAAAACCCGATGGAAGCATTACATCTTTGGAATAAATCTAATGTGCTGTATTTGTTTTTAGTCAGCACCTGTTTTCATGGTATTTTTCTTTTATGCTGATGTATGGATTAATACACTATTTACAAAAAATTATGCTGAAGCTATCCCTTTGTTTAGAATTTATTTGATATTAATGATTCGACAATGTTTTGAAATGGGTTCACCGTTGAGAGCAATGAATAAAAACAAATTCTTTGTAATAGGGAATATCTTATCATTGATAATAAATGTAATAGCATTATATATTTTGTTTAAGCTTCTTGGATTTTATGGGCCTGCGGTTGCTTATGTAATAACAGAAGTTTCACTCTCAATTTTTCTTGCTGCAAAAATTATTCCTACATATAAAATTACTATTAAGGAACTATTAAGATGGAGAAAAATATTTAAGATTATTATTATTAGCTTAATTGGTTTACCAATTTTTTATCTAGGAAGTTTAATAAATATCAACAGTGTTGCAAATGCCATAATTTTCAGTTCAATTTATTTTTTGTTATATCTCTATATATTAAAAATAACCAAGATTGATGAAATAGATTTATTTATGAATAAAATATTGAGACGGTTAAGTTAAAGTGGTAGGGAAAGAAGAACTTATTACTGATATCTTTATTTTCATTTCTCCGAGTGAAACGGTAGGTGCAAAGAGATTCAGTTATTTATCAAAATATTTTAAGAAAAAAGAGTTACAATGTAAGTGTTTTAACAGTATAAAAAATAAATATTATCAGCATCTCGATAATAACACTTGAGTTTGATGGCAAGGATATTTCAGAAGTATATGTTCCTCCTTTCCCAATAAAAAAAATTAATTTATTTCAAAAAAATTTTAATTGGTTTGGGAGTGACTAACGCTATACATTTTGATTGATCCTTATATCTGGATGGCTAATCCCGGGCATTATAAAAGGAATAACGTAATAAGAAACAATAAAATTGATATTATAATTGTAACAGGACCTCCTTTTTCATCTTTTTTAATAGGTTATTTATTAAGCTTAATTTTTAAGAAAGAAATTGATTTTGGATTTTAGAGATCCATGGACTATTTACCTGGTAATTTATCAAAGCTCGGAGTTAGAGTTTGCAAATTATTGAGAAAATAAGATGATACTTATTCAGATGCATTGATATTCAATACTAATAAAGCTGCAAAGTTTATTCATAAAGGAATTCATTTACAAAGTAAAACAAATATGTGTTCAAATGCATTTGATTCAAAAAGTGAAAGAGATGATCCCAACGCAACTTAGAAAAAGAAAAATTGTTATTTTGTACACAGGTAATTTTTATGGGATCAAGAAAATTAAATTATCTTTTTGAATCCATATTAAAAATTTTATGAAAATGGATTAGTTAAAAGGGAGAATTTAGCGATTCATGTATTTGGTGAAATTAGAGATGAAGATTTAGAGATTATAAACAAATTGAAATTTAAAATTTATGATATTCAAACATCAAAAAGTTGAATATAACAAGTAATATCGTACATGAAAGGTGCAGATATTTTATATTTGCCACAAGGCGGCGAAGTAAAATATTCCGTAGCATTATAAATTTTTCGATTATTTAAGTGCAAAAAAACCGATTTTAGCTGTAACCTCAGCGAATTCGGCTATATACGGATATTATGCATGAAATAGAATGTGGAGAAATTGCCAAAATGGATGATGATGAATCTATCTATCAAGCACTATATAATATTTTAGTTCAAAAAAAAATATACTCATTTGAAGGGATTGAAAAATATTCTTGGGAATATATTACTAAAAAATATATTAAACATAATTTAAACAGTTTAACATTTATTCAAAACTATAATAATTAAGATTAGTTCTGATTTTATCATTAATCCTATTTGGTTACCTATTCATCAAAAAGCCGTTGTATTCTGTCTGCGTTATTTTGTTTATGCTTTTGTATGGATTTAATTTGAAACTTCCATTTCTATTTGATGCAAGAGGAATATTGTTAGTATTGGATGATAGGCAGGCTATTAATTGATAAAGAGAATCTAAATTTAATTTCTAAGCATTTATTAAATGATAAATATTTTTATTTGTTTATGGGTTTTATTTTTTACAGTGTAGCAATATTGATTCCTCGTTTTTATGGTATCAAGGATTTTGATTTAATAAAAAGTAACCTGATATTAATTGGAAGCTTCTTTTTGGGCTTCATGGTTAGCATTAAATCCTAAAGGCAAAAATGTTTTTATCATAGCAATAATGACTTCCGGAATATTTGCGACAATTGATTTAATTTACACTTATATTGTTTTTGGAGACAATAGTCCGGCAAGGGTTCTTAATATATTACTTTATAACGATCCGACTCAAATAAATTATAATTACCACGCTATGTTAATTGGTATTGCTATAATTTATACTCTTTTATTATACCATCGGAAAAGTTTATCCTAGAATTATTTCTTTTGTACTTCTTTTTATTTTCGCTTTAGGTGTTATACTAACTACTTCACGAGGTGCAATTACTTCTATAATTATAGTATATGCTATAATGGTTATTGTGCAAAAAGAAATCAAAATTAATCTTCGCACAATTGTTACCAGGGCAATAGTTTTGCTATGTTTTTTTTACTTCATTTTACATGGTTTACAACATCATTTTATCCGATGTTAAAAGGCCAGTATTAATTGATAATATTTATTGGCGTCTCTATCAAGAACCACTCACTTTATTAGGCATATCTACAGGGAATGGGCATGTCTATACTGTGGATGTTAAATATGGAACCATGTCTCAAAGATATGAAAAATCATCCGAGGATATAAATAATTTCTTAAAATCTAGCTTTGTGGATCAAACATTTGGTTTAGGTGAAGATGGGTATATATTTACAAAATTCAGCAGCGATAATTGGGGGAATGCACACAATGGTTACGTTCTTTTGTTAATAGAAAGAGGCATTATAGGATCTGTGCTATTTTTAATTAGTCTCTTTATGATAATTATCAAGTCTTTGAAAATTTCTAAACAAACTACAGCTAGTATTCCTATTGTTTACTTACTATTATTTTTAGCTGTTTTTACTGTCTCTCATAATGGCGAGATAACTAGTAATTTAGCATTTCTAATCTTTGGTGGACTAATTGGAAATAACCAAAATACGCTAATGAAGACTGCTTCAGTGTCCAACTTCATCAAAAATATTTTATTAGATAGCGAAAGGGACAATAATGAATCGGAAACAGAAAGTTGAAAAAAAATCGCTATAACCCAAAATAATTAAATCTTAAATACTATCATGAATCAAAGACTAAACAACAAAATATTTAAAATAGCTTCTAACTTCGGTAGAAAGAAACAAAAGTATAAGAATTTTAAACTTTACAATGAAACTCAATTTTATAATGAAGAAGATTTGAAAGCATATCAAAATAAAAGATTACATAAATTGTTAAAAGTTTGTAATTCGGATATAAAATATTATAAAGATTTATTCAAGAAATATAGATATCCAACCGGATTCAATTAAGCATAGATAATTTTAATAAAATTCCTATTCTAACTAAAGAAATTATTCGAACAGAAAAAGAAAATCTTTTAAATAAAAACATTGAACCTCGTAGAGTAAGGGAAAATTCCACTAGTGGTTCTTCTGGAAGTAAAACAATTTTTTATTCTGATATAGATTCAGAATTGATTAAATCAGCATTGGTCAAAAGAGCCTTAACCTGGTTGGATATAAATATTGGTGATAAAGAATTAAGAATTTGGGGAGCGATGCATGATGTAAACAAAGCAAGAACTTTTATAAATACAATTAAAAATTATCTTAGCAATTATAAAGTTATATCAAGCTACAAATTGAATGATGAAATTATTAAAGAATATATTATCACTTATAAATGAATATAAGCCTGATCAAATACATGCTTATCCATCTTCAATATATGAAATATCAAATAAAATTATTGAAAAAGATGCTCATTGTTTATAAACCGAAAGCAATTCTAACATCGGGAGAACAACTTTATGAATGGCAAAGAGAGATAATTAAAAAAGCGTTTAATTCTGATGTATTTAGTTTTTATGGTTGCCGTGAAGTCAATATTACTGCTCAAGAATGTAAAGAACATGAAGGACTTCATATAACGGCAGAAAATATAATTTTGAAGTCGTAAATGAAAAAGGAGAAAATGTATTTGATGAAGAAGGTGAAATAGTAGTTACAGATTTATCAAATTATGTTTTCCCATTTATTCAGATATAAAAATTTAGATCGGGGAATATTAACAAAGAAAAAATGTTCTTGTGGTCGAGTATCTTCCGCTATTAAAATCTATTCATGGAAGAACATTTGATTTAATTAAATTAAAAAATGGCGGCAAGTATTGGAGCAACATTTTTTACTCATCTTTTTAGAGAAAAACCATGGCATTGAAGATTTTAGAATTTATCAAAATGAAATTAATAAAATAATCGTAGAATATATTTCCTCAGATAAAAATTTAGATATTTCATTTTTTAAAAATCAAATAAATCTAGCATTCGTGAAAATTTACTAGAAATAGAATTTAGCAAAGTTGATAAATTTAAAATTCCGGATTCCGGAAAAAAACAATTTATTATTTCAAAAGTATGATATATATGTTACATAGCGTAGGAAATACGCACACGAATTGGAATTTCAAATTCTTATCATTAAAGCTATTGCACTTAGAAAATTTTTTTAAGTTACTTAAATCAAAATAAAATTAAAACATATTTTGTGAGTGAACTTTACGAATTTGATTTTAAAACTCCACCTAATTCCGTTGCACTGAGTTTTGATGATGGATATGTTGATAATTGGGTTTATCTATTTCCACTACTTAAAAAATACAATATCAAAGCTACAATATTTGTGAATCCGGAATTTGTTGATAAAAGAGAAATTGTAAGAAATCAATATGAAACTGAATTATCTATTGAAAAACAAGATAATGCTTTAGGATTTCTTTCATGGGACGAAATGATTAAAATGGAAAACTCGGGATTAGTTGATATTCAATCTCATTCAATGAGTCACACATGGTACTATAGCGGAACAAAATTAATCGATTTCTTTACCCCAAAAGATTATCAAAGCCGGATGCCGAGAATAAAACAATACCCTTGGATTTCATGGAATGAAAATCCAATCGCAAAACCGTTAACTCATAATTCAAATTCTTTTTTTTCTAAGAAAATTGGTATGCCAATTTTAGAAAATGGAAGGTCATTAGGAATTACTAAGATATTTTCTGGATGAAGATATTCAAAATCACATGGTTAGTTTTGTAAATGGTAACGATAATCTTTTTAATAGTTCGGACTGGTTCAATATTCTCAAAAATGAGTATGAAAATTTAATTAAAAATAAAAAAGCAATTGGAAAATATGAAACAGAAGACTCAGGTTCACGATAGGTACTTTTATGAGTTAAATGAGAGTAAGAAGATTTTGCAAAACAAGCTGAATAAAGAAATAACAATATTATGTTGGCCTGGAGGTGCATATAATAATTTAAGTGTTAAGTTATCTGAAGAAGTCGGATATTTAGCTTCAACAAAATCTTCGAGAGATACAATCCCTGTCGATAATAAGAATAAGAGATATAAAAGAATACCTAGAAAACCATTAACAGGAAATGTAGGTTATAAGGGAAAAATATTGGGTAATTCTTCGTTAAATAATATTTTGTATTATAGATATAACCCTTCGCTTTTTTCAAATCTCATAATTAAAACTGAAAAACTTTCAAGAATCCTATTTAAATTTTAATGACTTTATATAATTTAATTGATTTTAAAGGTTAAGCATGACAGGTAAAATTAATATTTTACATATAATTTCTAGTTTGGGCAGAGGGGGAAGGGAACGGCAGCTTTCAGTAATGGTTCATTATCCAATTCCTCAATTAGAACAATATATAGCTTCATTTTACGATACGAAAAATAGTTATGTGGAAGAATATGATTTAGACAATTTAATTTTTCTACCAAAGCATAATGTAAAAAGGTTTATTGAGATTTATAAATTTGCAAAAAAAAATAGAATAGATTTGATATATGCTTGGGGTAGTAGTGAGGCGATTTTTGGAATACTAATATCATGGCTTTTAAGAATTAAATTTGTGAATGGCTCAATTAGACACGGGATAACCTTAAACAAATTTTCACATCGTTTTCGTTCAATCGTTCTCAGAAGAACTAAATATGTTATCGGAAATTCACAAGCTGGTTTTAATGCTAATAAAATTGAAATTGATCCCAAAAGACATTTTGTACTATATAATGGCATAGAGGATAAATTTTTTCTAAGTATAGATAATTCTAAGAAAGCAGCATTTTTATCTAGTAAAAATTTAGATGATAATGCAATTATTCTTATTTCAGTAGCCAATTTTATTCCATACAAAGATTATTTTACCACTTTAAAATGCCTGGCAAAATTAAAAAATGACGGGATAAAATATCATTACATTGCTATTGGAAAAGGCAAAATGGAAGATGAAATTAAATTGAAAATTAAAGAGCTAATGCTAGAAGATAATATTTCAATTTATAATAATAATCCTAATATTGCAGAGTTGCTTTCAATGGCAGATATAATGATTCATTCTTCTCTTGGTGAAGGATGTTCGAATGCAATTTTAGAAGCGAAAGCAGCCGGGGCAATAGTAGTCGCATCTAATACAGGTGGAACGAAAGAAATTGTTGGTAAAGAAGATTATCTTTTTGAGTATAAAAATGTAAATGATTTAGAGATGAAATTAAAAGAAGCTATAAAATCTGTGAGAGAAAAATCGATTGAAAAGAAGCAAATTCAAATACGTACCAAAGAATTATTCTCAGTAAATAAAATGCAAGAAAATTACGGAAATATTGTCAGGACTATTTTGAATAAAAATTAAATGTGAAGTGGATAATTTATTTTTTTATTTGAATAAATTATCTTACGCACTATTATTAATTTCACAATACATCTTAACAGCACTTTAAATATAAATACTAATTTCATAATATGGATTTTTAATTTCCCTGAAACTAACCTTCATATTAAATGTAATTCATTAATTAAATTTCAATTGTATGTTATTCAATTCATTTGTTTTCTTAATATACCTCCCAATTATTTTGGGCTTATATTATTTACTTCCTAAAAATACTAGGAAAATTACGCTATTAATTTCTAGTTATGTTTTCTATGGTTATTGGGATTACAGATTTCTTTCTTTATTGCTCTTGTCAACAGTTATTGACTACTTCTTGGGGCTTGAAATTTATAAATCTAATGATCAACATAAAAGGAAAATGTTTTTAATCTTGAGTATGGTTTCTAACCTAAGCATACTCGGTATATTTAAATATTTCAATTTTTTTGTTAATAGCTTCAACGAATTGATCAGACCTTTAGGTGGATCTTTAGATTATGTTCACTTATATATTGTTCTGCCGGTAGGGATTTCTTTTTATACATTTCAAACTATGTCCTATACAATTGATGTATATAGAAAGAAAATGCAGCCGACTCATAGTTTTATTGATTTTGCTGTTTTTGTTTCCTTCTTTCCACAGCTTGTTGCCGGGCCAATTGAAAGAGCATCAAATCTACTCCCGCAATTTAAGACGCCACCAAAAGCTACAATGGTTCAGATTGAAAAGGGTATTACGTTAATAGTACTAGGCTTATTTAAAAAAGTTTTGTTAGGAGACGTAACGGGTAGAATAGTGGATAATATTTTTGCCCAACCAGCATTATATAAATCATCTGAACTTATTGCCGGTTTAATTCTTTTTTCAATTCAAATTTATGCTGATTTTTCTGGTTATAGTAATATAGCACGCGGTACAGCTAAATTATTTGGTGTTGAGCTAATGAAAAATTTCGAACAGCCATATTTGTCTTCTAACATAACTGAGTTTTGGCGTAGATGGCATATATCACTTTCATCATGGCTAAAAGATTATTTATATATATCACTTGGCGGTAATAGGAAAGGAGAAAAAAGAACTTATATAAATTTAATGTTGACTATGTTATTGGGCGGATTATGGCATGGAGCAAGTTGGAATTTTGTTATTTGGGGTGGATTACACGGTGTTTACTTGGCTGTTCATAAAATGATATTGGGGAAAAAGAAAATCCAAGACAGATTTCAATTTACAAATTTTAAGAGCCTTTTAATATTTTTGACAAAGATACTTTTCACATTTATTATAGTTTTAATAACCTGGTTATTTTTTAGAGCAACAGATTTTAATACCATTAAAATATTTACAGAAAAGATGATTCATTGGGAGAGCAGTGAATTTACTTGGCGTTTTATCAAAATAACTTTTTCATTTCTAACCGTGATGTTAACGTATGATTTCTTCGAATACTATTTAAAGAAGCATACATTTGTATTAGCACTTAAAGAAAAAACCTTTGCTTACGGAATTTTATCAGCAATGTTTATCGTCACCTGTGTCTTTCTATTTCAATCTAAACCTTTACCTTTTGTTTATTTTCAATTTTAACTTATGATGAAAAAAATATTTTACTATATATTGGCATTAGGATTATCATTGTCTATTCTTGATCTTTATCTTAACGCTGCTGAAATTATTACTCCGAATGCTACACATTATGATACAAAAATTGGGGTAATCACCAAACAAAATAAAGACATTATTGGATTTAATGAAGGCTTTTTTATTGGTCGAACTAATAATTATGGCTATTGGGGACCTGGTTATCCACAAACCAAAGAAAAGGATGTAATCAGAATTGCATTGATAGGAGATTCCTATATAGAAGGTTTACAAATGTTCGATAGAGACCATTTGCGTTCTATAATTGAGGGTAAATTATCAGAAAACTTAAATAGGAAGGTAGAAGTATTAAAATTTGGTTTTAGTGGTTTTAATTTAGAGAATGAATACTGTTATTATATGGAGTACATTAAAAAATTTCATCCTGACTATACATTATTTTTTATTAAGAATCCTGATGTTTATGATTTAAAAAAAACAAATTACTTACCAAGTCTGGATGTTGATACTGTAAATAAAACGATTAAAATTAACAATAGTTTTTCTAACAATAAGGCTTTTAAGAAAGAAAAATATTATCAAAAATTTAGTGGTATTTCAAGAATTCTTCAACTTGCTCACAATGATTTTACATTGATCAAAAAAGGGGAACTTCTGCCAATTCTTCTTGATAAATTTTATCCGGTCAAAATCAAAAATCAAGAAAGTAATTCTGAACCAAATCAGTTTCTTTCTTTAAAAGCAAAATTAACTTTTAAATCGTTAGGTAAACAAAATGGAATTGGAATAGTTAATCTAAATGTAGTTGATGAAAATATATTGCATGAAATTAGATCCAATAATATACTGTACATTGATCCCATATCTAATTTATCTGACTCTCTTAAACATGAATTCTTTTTTTGGAAAGCCACTCATCGGACCGGCCATTGGAATCAAACAGCGCATAAATATATTGGCAACTATATCACAGAAAAATTGACGCCAATTCTAAATAAATTAGATATGGGGATAAAAAACCCTTCATTTTCAAATCATTAATGCAGGGAAAATTAATATGATAAAAAAATTATACAATAAAGTTTACGATAAATCACCCAAATTGATGCAGGGATACTTAACAAAAGCCGCATTTAAATTAGATAATAAACCCAATGTTAAACTAACAGGCAAAAATTATTTTCCAAATGGTGCTAAAGGGGGATTTGTGATCTCTGCAGATTTTGAATTAGCCTGGGCTTGGAGATATAGTAAAAAAAATAAGTCACCATTAGAATTTGGATTGAAAAAAGCTAGACAATCAAGGGAAAATGTGCCGGTTTTACTCAAATTGTTTGAAGAATATAACATCCCAATAACATGGGCTACTGTAGGCCATTTGTTCTTGGAAAGCTGTAAAAAAGGTGACCATGACTGGATGAACAAGATTCCAAATTTTGATGACCATTGGGATTTTACCAAAGGAGATTGGTATGACCATGATCCTTATTCAGATTTTAATAAGTCTCCGGAATGGTATGCTCCGGATTTAATTGAGAAAATATTAAAATCAAAAACTGAACATGAAATAGGTTGTCATTCATTCTCACATCTTCACTTTAAAAATCATATTTGTCCGCCGCAAGTTGCTGAAGATGATATTAAGGCTTGTGTTGATGCTGCAAAACCTTGGGGGATTACTTTGAAATCAATGGTTTTTCCAGGCGGGACAAATGGTAATTATAAGGCTCTTGCAAAGCATGGCTTTACAAACTACAGGCAAAACAGTAAATACGATTTATTTTATCCTGAAATTGGAGAGGAAGGAATGGTTAGACTTCCTAGCAGTTTCAGCATGGAAGATACAGGATTTAACTGGACAAATGAATACTATATTTATAGATACAAAAAATATATAGATAGAGCAGTTGAAACGGGAACAATATGCCATGGATGGTTTCATCCAAGTGAAAATCCATGGATTATAAATGAACTCTTTCCAGAAGTTTTAAGATATGTTGCCGAACTTAGAGAAAAAGGATTATTATACATTGCCACAATGGATAAAATGTCCGAATTAATTAAACCTATTTTAACTGAGAAAAAAGAATTAAAATAAAAATGTTTAGAAAAATACTTGCAGAAAATTTCGCCCTAAATGTTTCCGACAAATTAAATAGCCATCAGGTGAAACATTTTTTCAATTTATTTATTGATTCGATAAATTGGTCGCGGGATGAATTGATTGCATTCCAGGTGAAAAAGGTTAAGGAACTACTTAAATACTCATTCGAATATTCTCCGTTTTTAAGAAAGAGATTTAGTGATTCAGGTTTTAATTATGAAACATTTAAATCGTTGGATGATTTGATAAAGATTCCCGTATTAACAAGAGATGACCTCCAAAATAATTTAAAGGAAATTGTATCTACAGAATTCGATCTTTCAAAATGTTCAAAAGGGTCTTCAAGCGGTTCCACCGGCCATCCGGTATTGTACTATCACGATAAAATTGGAACGAGCGCAAATAAAGCTGCGGTGTTATTTGGTAAGTATTTAGGTGATTATAGATTGGGCGATCCATGGATAAATGTTTGGGGCAATCCTACAGCGGTCAATGTAGACTGGGAAAAACCAGGTTCAAAACTTAAAAAATTTTTCATAAATGAAAGCCGGTTTCCTGCTTACAAATTAAGTAACATAAAACAATTTGAAAATTTATATCATTTGGTATTAAATAAAAAACCAGAATATATTTATGGATATACTAACGCGATCTATTTGTTTTCAAAATATTTGGATGATAAAAATATCAAATTAGATTTTATTAAAGGAGTATTTACTACCGCCGAAAATTTGCAGCCATTTCAAAAAAATAAGATTGAAGAACAACTAGGTAAAGTTTATGATCAGTATGGAAGCAGTGAAATTAACGGAATTGCCGCCCAAACAAAATATGATGAATATTATTCTAATCTTGATCCTCATGTAATCGTTGAATATGGCGAAGCAGTTGATATTGAGAATAATGTGAGGAAGTTAATTATTACCGATCTTCAAAATAGAGTTCTGCCATTTGTAAGATATGAAAATGGTGATTTAGCAGTTCCATATAATAATAATGATTTATCCAATTTGAGCCTGAAATATTCGAAATTTAAAAATATAGATGGACGTGTTTCTGATATTATTAAATTACCAAATGGCGGCAGCTTAGTTGTACCAAGTTTTTTTGGAAGTAGAATGTTAAAGAATATTGACGGGATAAAACAATATCAAATCATCAAATTCAACGATAGAATCTCAGTTAATCTGGTTACTGATAGTGAGTTATCGGTTGATTCAAAAAGAATTATTAAAGAAACTTTGGATGAATATATCCCAAAGGAAGTAAATACGGAATTAGTTTTCAACAAGGAAATCGTATATACGCAGAGTGGGAAATTTAAATTGTTTATTGATAGAAGTAATAATAACTAGTAAATGAAAATACTTCATATTGCAGGCGGATTACCTACTCCAGAAAAACCGTTTCTCCAACCATTCATTAAATCACAAATTGACTCTTTGATTCGCGAAGGGATAAATATTGAGATTTTGGATTTGAGAGGATACGATTCAAAACTAAATTATATAACTTTTTCTAAAAAAGTTAAAAAAATTGTTATTGATAAAAATATTAATTTAATTCATGCGCATTATGGGTATTGTGGTGTAACTTCATTATTGGCAAATACTCATCTGCCTATTGTTTTGTCTTTAATGGGAAGTGATCTACTAGGAAGTCCGGATGAAAAAGGAAATATAACTTTAGCCGGTAAGGTTTGATAGGTTTTTAACAAAAAATGTTGCACAAAGAGTAGACAGAATTATAGTTAAGTCCAAGGAAATGAAAGACAAGGTACGGTTAAAAATTCCTATTGATGTAGTGCCTAATGGGGTTAATTTTGAAACGTTTAAACCGGGAAATAAAAAAAATATTAGGATAAAATTGGGATTAGATGAGAATGATTTTGTTGTTTTATTTCTTGGTAATCCTAAGTTGAATAGAAAGAATTTCAATTTAGCAAAAGAAGGTTTCGATAAATTTTCCGAAGAAAATAGAATTACAAATGCAAAAATAATTACTCCATTCGGTGTCTCCCAATCGAAGTTGTTGACTATATGAAAGCCTCAGATGTTTTGCTTTTAACTTCATATTGGGAAGGGTCTCCTAATGTTATTAAAGAATCCATGGCATGCAATCTACCTATTATTAGTGTTGACGTAGGTGATGTAAAAGAAGTTATCAGTGGAACATTTAATTGTTTTCTTAGTTGATTATGCGGTAGGATCAGATTGCGGAAAAGTTAAAAATAATTTTTGAAAATCGATTATCATCAAATGGAAGAGAAAAAATATCACATCTTGAATGATTCCGTTATAGCAAAGAAAATAATTTCAATTTATGATAATGTATTAGCAACCAATTCCAAAAAAGGCAAATACTAATTGCGCTATATAGTTGGGAAATTAAATTGGCAAAAATGGACTGAATGCAGTGATGATACCTTTGTATTTGAATCTGGAAGTAACAATTTAAAAATTCATAATGATTACTTAAACATCAATATTAATTCGAATAATAGCGATGATTTGAATAATTATTTTTACGATAAAAATAGAAAAATATTTAATTGTCTGTTTTGGAATTATATTTTCATCCAGTGATTCAATAAACAATATTGGTGAAAACCTAAAGCAATTGATAGATAATTATTGCAAAAAGAAAGAAAAGTATTTAGAAGGGATAGGAGGGACATTTACTGCAGTTATTATTGATTTTAATATTCAGACATTGTATTTATCGACTGATTCCGTTGGCCAGTTAAAACTTTATTATAAAGCAGAAAATTCGGAGATCCATTTTTCAACACAAATTGCAGAATTAGTTAATAATGAATCAGTAAATAAAAATGGGTTAATTCAATACTTATTGCTTGATCATTATATTGATGAAAGTACAATTTATAATTCGATCAAAAGAATAACCGGTGGAA
Source organism: uncultured Bacteroidota bacterium (assembly GCA_963777615.1). GTDB lineage: Bacteria > Bacteroidota > Ignavibacteria > Ignavibacteriales > Ignavibacteriaceae > CAVSWT01. The sequence goes on from CAVZSD010000065.1 coordinate 27,747, forward strand.
ATACTGCAGTTTATTGAGAAAAATAATTTCAGATTAGTTAATTATTTCTCACTATTTGATTTCTTAACTAGTCAAAATTCTGAAACAAAAAACTCTGCAGAGCAAACATTTAATATAACCCAATCTTTAAAAACCTCTGTATCAAATTACTCATTAGGGAAAATCCCTGTACTAACATTAACAGGTGGTTTTGATTCAAGATTATTACTTTCAGCATTGCTTTCAGATAAAATTCCGATAAATGCATTTACATTTGGAATTAAAAATAATTTAGAAATAGAAATTTCACGTCTGATAGTTAACAATTTAAAGAATATTAATTTTAGCGAATATATCTTAAATGAAGATTTTGAAAATTATTGTACAACATATTATGATTATATAAAACAGACTAAAAATATTGAATTAAATTATCATCGTTTCCATTATGTATACATTTGGAAAGAAAAATTGAAATTGCATCACACTAATGCGGCGGTTTTAACCGGGATTTGCGGTGATTCATTTGTAAGGGATGGAATCTCAACTACTTCAAAATCTGAAAAATTTATTTATAAATTAGGCCTTACAAAAAATGTACATGAAGAAATTAAAAAACATGTTCTTAACAAAAGAAAATATCTAAATGAATTTGAATTAAAAGAAAATGAAGTAATTGAATATTTAAACTCATTATTCATTTCACTTAAAAATAATGATCCTTACTTCAATCATTATTTTATTAAGATTTATGTTAGAGTTTTAAATTATTTCGGAACTGAAATTTGTACTGAAAATATTCTTTATCCCTACTTACACTCCTTTTTTAGAATTAAATTATTTAAGGTATCTTTCTAATTCTAAATGGTCTATTTTTAATTATCCTTTTATCGAGAAAAGCTATGCATTTAGAATTTTAAGCCAACGATATTATGCTGAACTTATTAAAATTCTTCACTCTGAATTATTAAATATACCAACTAACCGAGGATACCCATTAAAATATGCTCTATCAAAAAGATATTTCCTAAATTCGATATATTCCCAATTTAAATTAAAAAGAGATAAAAAAATAAGTGATCTTAATTATAAAAGCTGGGATAAAAAAATAATAAATAACAACTTCGGTAGAGGATATTCATTCGAAGAAGAATTAAAATTAGAAATTATAAAGAATAAAATTTAATAAATGAAAACAGTTTTACTTATTTCTATTTCAACTATCTACCATGACGGAAGAATAAAAACTTATATACAAAAATTAAATAACCTTGGTTACAAAGTATTAGTAATAAGCCTTCGAGAATCAAACAGTGAATCGATGATAGAGAAAAAGTCTTTTACTAATTATAAAATTGTAAAACGGTATATAGGTGATTCTAAACTTGGATATATTTATTTTTATTTTAGTTTTTTTTTGATCAGCATGTTTTTGATTACATATCTATCATTAAAATATAAAATTGATCTAATTCATTATAACAATTCTCCTAATTTTATAATTTTTGCAGCAGTAGTAGCTAAAATATTTGGTAAAAAAATTATATTAGATAATCATGATATTGTACCTTTAATGGTTCAATCAAAATTTAATAATAAATTCTTAATTAGATTGGCTGAAACAGAACAAGCATTGTCAATGAAATTTGCCGATAAAATTATATGTGCAGACCACAACCAAATGGATTATTTAATTCAGCATGGTATTAATTCAGAAAAAATTACGGTAATATTAAATGTTCCTAATGAGTTAATATTAAATCAGGTTGTTGAAAAAAAAATAAAAAATGATCATTTTAAATTGGTGTACCATGGAACAATTTCACATAGGCTTGGCATTGATTTAATTATTGAAGCAATTAATCAGATAAAGGAAAAAATCCCATAATATTCAATTTCATTTAGTCGGGAAAGGTGATTTCTCTAATTGATATAAATAAACTAGTCCAAAATTATGGATTACAAAACCAAGTGATTATTTATAATAAATATATTCCTTACGAGGAATTGCCGGAGCTATTAGCAAATATGGATGCCGGAGTGATTGGTAATAGAAATGAATTATTATCGGATTATATGCTGCCTGTTAAATTACTCGAATATGTAAGTTTAAATATTCCTGTTATTGTACCTAAAAATAAAATCATATCGCGATATTTCAGTGAAGATATGGTTTGCTATTATATCCCAGAATCTACAAATGATATGGCAAAAAAAATTCTATATTTTTATGAAAACGAGAGAGTAAGAGAATCGTTTTCTATGAATGCTTTAAAATTTACGTTGTTACATAATTATAAGACTGAGATGGAAATATATAAACAGGTACTTCAATCATTATTGAATTAAAAAAATAATGGGCACTAATTGATATTTATTAAATATTATTATCTTTACTATATTAATTTTTCTTCTTTTAAGTATTGGTTTAAATGAATAAGCCCACTTTAGTAATTTTAGGTAATGGAACTCAAGGCTTAGGAATTATCCGATCGGCGGGGATTTCAGAAATACCAATTATACAAATTAATGATAAGTACGTGTCTGCTGCACGATTTTCGAAGTATATTTCAAAATATGTCAAGCTTGATGCTAATTTTTTATCTAAAATAGTTCTTGATGATAAATACTCCAATGAATTGTGTGAACTTCTACTAAATCTTCCACTTGCATATCCATCAATTCTAATGGGAACAAATGAAGATATTAATCAATTTATATTATAGCAATAAATTAAAATTAAAAGAAAAATATTACATCCCTGAGAATGGATATGACATAATCTTCGATAAATTCTTGTTCAATAAATCGCTACCGTCCGATAATCAAATAGAAACTTACCTGGGCTCGATTAATGATTTTTCTAAATTGAAAAATTCAAATTTTATACTTAAAGGAAGGAAAGGAAATAATTTCAAGAATATAACAGGCAAAAAAGCTATTTTTTTAAGTGAATTAAGTGATGAAATTTATAGAAATATTTCAGCTAAAATTGGTGGAGAAAATTTAGTAATTCAAAAAGTAATAGAAGGGAATTTCCCGGTACAATCTGTTTGTTCATTTTCAGTAGAAGGTAAAATTAAAGGTTTGTTTATTTATGAGAAATTGAGACAACATCCTGATAAGTTTGGAACAGGTACATATTTACGAAGTATTGAAAGCAATGATGTTTTAAAAATTGCTGAAAATGTTCTTGATAAAATTAAATATACAGGAATTTCTGAAATTGAATTTATTTTAGATCCGAAAGATCCAGAAGTATAAAGTAATAGAAATGAATCCAAGAACATGGAAGTCTATTAACTTTGCAACACAATGTAATCAAAATATTGTACAAAAATATATTGACTTTGTGCTGGGTAAAGAAGTTAGTGGAGATAATTTTTATACTACAAATAAATATTGGACAGATATTTTTGCTGATATTTCCCAAATGGTTAGTGAAAGAAAAATATTCCCATATAAGTTTAGTGATTTATATGAATGTACATGGGAAAAAAAAGATCCCTTACCATTTATTGCAAGTATCATTTTTTTACCTCTAATTGCTTTTAAAATTTAGGTTGAAATTTATAGATAATTTAGCGTAATCTTGCTCAATAAAACAATTACCTCAAAAGAAAGATCGTTAATATTATTTCTTATCAAAATATATTAGTTTGTAACCAATCTCAGTTATCAAGATAAACATACTGAAATAAGATGGTAACTAACTTTAGCAATAATTATTTCCAAAAAATAATTGTCAAAGCATTTCACCAGCATGAAAAAATATAAATTTCTTTTACCGCTGCTTCTGCTTTATGTTCTAGTCGGGTCATTTTTTACTAAAAATTCAATTGGGGGTGATGATGAATCAAGATACTGGAGATATGCCAACAATATAACAAACGGATTTTACAGCAGTACTGATAACATTGAGTTAACAAATGGACCAGGCTATCCAATGTTATTAGCTCCATTTGTGCTTTTAAAAACTCCAATTTCTCTGCCAAAATACTTGAATATATTATTTTTGTTTTTTTCTATTATATTTTTTTACAAAACTTTATCGCTTTATTTAAACAAAAAACATTCTGTTTTTTTTGCATACATTCTAGGTTTGTATATTCCCATGTATAAATACATTATTCGGATGGAGACAGAAATGCTTACCTTTTTATTAATTTCTGCATTTGTATATTATTTCTGTTTAATTTTTTATAAGCGTGATTTTAGGATTTCCAAAATACTTCTTGCTGCTTTCATTTTATGTTATTTGGCATTAACAAAAGTTTTTTTTGGATATGTCATAGCTTTTTCGATTCTCTCCTCAATTCTATTTTATATAATATATAAAAACAAAGTTTATAAAATTGCATTTTATATTTATTCGGCTGCATTGTTGTTTTGTCTTCCTTATTTGCTTTATACATATTCATTAACTAATAAAATATTTTACTGGTCAACTAATGGGGGAGATACATTGTACAGTTCGGTGTCACCTTACGCAGATGAATATGGCGATTATATAATTGGCCCTGATATTTTTGATACTACTACTGCAATTTCAAAAAATCATTTTGCATTTGTTAATCCAATAAAAAAATTGTCTCAATTTAAAAGAGATCAATTGTACAAGCAGGAGGCAATAAAAATACTTAAGGCCCATCCATTGAAATATGTGTTCAACTGGTGTAACAATTTAGGAAGACTCATATTCAATTATCCATATTCTCATACCGTACAAAAACCCGGCACATTTTTTTATATTATCCCCAATAGCTTTCTTTTTGCATTAACAATATTTTTACTATATCCTTTTTGGTTAAATAAAAATAGAATTCCAAAAGAAATAAAATTAATCTTATTATTTGGGGCTATTTATTTTTGGGGGTCAACATTAATTGATGCAGAAGGTAGGCATTTTGCTGTAATTGTACCTGTCTTGTTACTTGGAATTGCATATATGCTTTCAAAGATAATTAGGATAGAAATAAACGAAGCAGCAATATAATTATTGCAACAATTCATGAAAGTTTTTAGTTATAGCAAAACAAAACAATATATTATTTATAGTTCAAAATGCTTCTTATCCATTTGATAAAAGAGTTTCTAAAGAAGCAATTAGTTTGAATCAAAATGGATTTAAAGTATTTGTAATCAGTCCAACTTCTATATATGATATGGAAAAACGAAAAAATATAGATGGAATTGAAGTTTATAGGTATAAAAATTATTTGTCCGATGGTTCATTCATCGGATTTTTTTTAGAATATTTTTTATCTCTCATAAAAATATTTTCTCTATCCTTTTACTTAATAATTAAAGAAGATATTAAAATTATTCATATCGCAAATCCCCCGGATTTTTTTTGGCCTCTTGCTTTAATATTAAAAATTGTTGGCGTAAAATTTATTTATGATCAACATGATCTTTGCTCCTGAAATGTTTAAAATAAGATTTGGTGACAAACCAGCTTATAAAATTTTAAACTTTAATGAAAAGTTAACAGTTTTATTGGCTGATTCTATTATTACCGCCAATAATTCATTTAAAGAAAGATTAATAAAAAAATATAATATAGAACCCGAAAAATGTGTTGTAGCATATAATGGACCAAATGAAAATTTTGAACCGGTTAAAACGGATGACTTAATAAAAAAATATGAAGGTAAAAAAATAATTCTATATGTTGGATTAATGACAGTTACTGATAATATTGAAATATTAATTGAAGTTGCAAAGAAAATTATTATAGATGAAAAAAGAAATGATTGTAAATTTATTCTTTTAGGTGATGGAGATGTACGATCTAAAATGGAAAAACTTGCAAATGATTATGGAATTTCCAGAAAATATAGAATTTTATTGGTATGGTTGATTATCAAAAAGTAATGGAATATTTATATATTGCAGATGTTTGTATTGCACCGGATTTACCAAATGGATTAAATGAGTATCTGACATTAATTAAAGATTCTTGAATATATGAAAGCTAAAAAACCATTTGTTGCTTTTAATCTTAAGTGAAACAAAAAGAATGGCAGAAGACTGTGGATTATATGCTGCAGATATTGATAGATTATAAAAATAAAATATTATATTTAATTGATAATCCGTATAGATGGCTATAAAGAATGGGTGAAATAGGATATGAAATAATAATGAATAAATATTTATGGAATTATTCTGAAAAAAATATTTTAGAACTTTATGAAAAGCTTTTAAATAAGTATTTGAATTGAAATAAATCACAATAAAATATATTTTCATACACGATTATTGGTATTAGGAGAAAAAAAAATTATATTTCAAACAAAAATTTAAATATATAGATGAACGAAAATTTAATAAATTCACTCAAAGTAATTCCACCTTTTCCAGGTATTAATCAAGAATTAATAAATAGATATTTATTAGAAAATAATACTGTTTCATCTTTTCATTTAAAACAAAAATATATTATAATATTATTCGTCCAATTTTACCAATAAAACTAAGACAGAAACTTCAAAAAAAATATAATTCAAAAATATTTCTTAAAAGAAAATTTTATTTCTGATGAACTTGTAAATATTTAAAAAATCAAAACGATTTAATCAATTAAAAAAATTTATATCCTGAAAATTATAATTCGGCTTTAATTTTAACTCATGATGTTGAAGAATTAGATGGGCTTTAAAAATATTCCAAAAATTATTGACCTTGAACTTAAGTCTTGGCTTTAAATCATCATGGAATATTGTTCCCTATAAATATCCAATTGATAAGGGAATAATAAATTATATTAATGATGCAGGTCATGAAATTGGTATTCATGGATATAATCATGATGGTAAATTATATTATTCTGAAAAAATATTTAATCAGAGAGTTCCATTTATAAACCAGGCTATTAAAAAATATAATGCAGTTGGTTTCCGTTCTCCCCAAGTTCATAGAAATCTTATCATGGCTTCAAAAGTTGGATATAAGTTATGATGCTTCTTGTTTTGATTATGATCCTTATCAGCCATTTCCAGGTGGAACTGGAAGTATTTGGCCATTTATAGTAGGAAAATTTGTTGAACTTGCCATATACTTTACCACAAGACCATACTTTATTTTATGTTCTTCAGAAAAAAGATATTTCAATCTGGAAAAATAAAACTGAATGGCTTTTAAAAAATAATGGAACAATTCTTTGTCTTAACTCATCCTGATTATCTATTGAATGAATTAAATTTTAAATGTATATAAAGAGTTTTTAATTTATTTAAAATCGTTAAATAATATTTGGCATTGCTTACCCAAAAGAAATGACAAAATGGTGGAAGGAAAGAAAAATAATGAAGAAATTGATAAGAATACAGTATCTTCTTAATAGCAAAAATGCTATATGAAAATCATAATAGTTAGCATTATTTGTGGCAATTTTTAATAAAACGTTTACCACACCTTTCCATTTCGATTAAATTTATTTAATTCTTCTGTTAATTTTTTTTCTCTTTAACTCAATTTTCCAATTTTTCTATGTAACATTATATATCGAAAATCCAGATTATATTCTCATTTTAGTAAATTTTTAGAAATAATTATATTGAGTTTTAGTACATTAAGATAATATTTATGCTTAAATAATAAGGCATAATATTTGGATTCGTGTTAGCGTAATCACAATGTTTTTTAACTATTTTTTATTTTACAATATGTGCGGAATAGTCGGTTTAGTCAATAAAAACAAACAAACATGTTGATATAAGTTTGCTTTCTCAAATGGCTGCGGCAATTCATCATCGAGGGCCAGATGATGAAGGTCATTTTATAGATAATAACGTAGGATTTTATCACAAAAGACTTTCGATAATAGATCTTAAAACCGGTCATCAGCCGATGACTTCTAAAAGTAAAACATTGTATTTAATGGGGAGATTTACAATTACAAAGAATTAAAAATAGAATTACAATCTAAAGGACATAAGTTTCAAACAACTTCCGACACAGAAGTTATTTTAAAAATGTATGAAGAATATGGTGAGAATTGCGTTAATCAATTAAATGGAATGTTTGCATTTATTATTTATGATAAAAATAAAAATAAACTTTTTGTGGCTACGGGATCATTTTGGTATTAAAGCCTTTATATTTTCATAATGATGATTCATATTTAATATTTGGTTCTGAAATAAAAGCAATTCTTCAGCATCCTAAATATTGAAGCTATCCCTAATTATAATGCCATAAATCAATATTTAACTTTTCAATACGTAATTGGAAGCGAAACCTATTCAAAAATATTTATAAATTATTACCCGGCCATCAAATGTCCATCAATTTAAATTCGATGGATATGACTGATTAAAAAATATTGGGAACCATCATTCAGAGTAGATAATCATCATACAGAAGAATACTTTATTCATGAATTAAAGACATCTTATTAAATGATACAATAAACATTCAATTGAGAAGTGATGTCCCTGTGGGTTCCTATTTAAGCGGTGGAATGGATTCGAGTATTGTTACTATTCTATCTCAAAATTACTCAATGGTAATTTTAAATCTTTTACAGGCGCTTTTAGAGAAGGAGAGGAATTTGATGAAACGAGATATGCAAGAGAAGTAGCAGAAGTCAAGTGGTTCTGAGCTTTTTGAAATTTATCCAACTGAAGATGAATTTATTAACCTTGCTTCCAAAATTAATTTATCATCTCGATGAACCGGCAGCAGGCCCTGGATTCATTTCCACAATATATGGTGTCAAAACTTGCAGCGCAAAATGTTAAAGTTGTTTTAGGAGGGCAGGGTGGTGACGAAATTTTTGGAGGCTATGCAAGGTATGTTGTCGCTTACTTAGAACAAGCAATTAAAGGTGCAATTTATGAATCGAATGAAGAAGGAGAGCACATAGTATCGTTACAACAGTATACTCCCAAATCTTCCTCATCTTCATAATTATATGCCAATGCTTAAGGAGTTTATGAAAACCAATGCATTCGGAGAAATGGATGAAAGATATTTCAAATTAATAGATAGAAGAAATGGTTCAAACGAATTATACACAGATGATTTTATTTCAACCTATAATAAAGAAGAAATTTTTAATCATTTTAAAAAATTGTTTAATGATCCGGATACAAAATCATTTTACAATAAAATGACACATTTTGATATGACCAGTAGCTTACCCGCTCTTCTACAAGTTGAAGATAGAGTGAGCATGGCAGTATCAATTGAATCAAGAGTACCTTTACTTGATAGAAGAATTGCAGATTTAATTGCGAGCATGCCGCCTTCTATGAAATTCAAAGGTGCTGAAATGAAATATATTTTAAAACGAGCGACAAGCGATATTCTTCCTAAGAGTGTAATTGAAAGAAAAGATAAAATGGGATTTCCCGTTCCTCTTCATATATGGGCAAAGAATAAAGCTTCCGGTTTTTTTGAAGATGTTTTATTGTCATCATCCAGCTAGACAAGAGGTATTTTTAATACAGAAAATATTAAAAAATTGATTCGTAATGAACGTGCATTTGGCAGAAAATTATGGGGAATTCTATGTTTGGAATTATGGTTCCAACAGTTTATTGATAAAGATATTAAAATAAAAAATAAGGAAGTTTATGAAGTTCAAAATTAACGGTGAATGAAAAAAACTGGAGTCGTAAAAAAAATAGGAGTAATTGGTCCCGGAATTGTAGGAATGCCAATGGCAGCACTATTGGCAAATGCAAAAATTAAAATCGGGGCAGAGGAGCCAGCCAAAGTTATAGTTATTCAAAGAAATTCAAAAAATTCAGGATGGAAAGTAAATGCTATCAATAGTGGAAAATCTACTATTGGTGGGATTGAACCTGGTTTAGATGAAATTGTTAGTGAAGCCGTTAAAGATGGAATTTTAAGTGCAAGTTATGATTATTCTAGTTTGTCAGATGCAGATGTTATTTTAGTTTGTGTTCAAACCGATAAAAAAGGTTTTGAACCTGATTATGGGCCTATGTTTGAAGCATTGAATAATTTAGCGACAGCTCTCCAAAAAAAACCTGCTGAAAATATTCCTTTAATTATTTTTGAATCCACATTAGCACCTTCATCAATGGCTACTTTAATGAAAGATCATTTTGCAAAATTTGGATTGATTGAAGGAAAAATATTTTTCTTGGCAATAGCCCGAATAGAGTAATGCCTGGAAGATTAGTTGAAAGAGTTGTTACTTCAGATAAAATAGTTGCGGGGCTTCATCCAGATACTCCTAAAATGATTGAACATTTATATTCTCATATAGTTACAAAAGGGATTCTTCACCCAACAAATAGTTTAACGGCAGAAGTTGTGAAAACATTAGAAAATGCTTATAGAGATGTTAGAATTGCATTTTCAACAGAAGTTGTAAGATTTTGCGATGAAAATAATATTAATTTTTACAACGTTAGAGAAAAGTCAATAATAAATTAGCTCAGGTTGATAATGCTAACTGAGACCCAAATGTTGTTCCAAGCGGGGGAATATTGATTCCTATGATCGGTGTTGGGGGGCATTGTTTACCTAAAGATGGAATTCTGTTATGGTGGAGAAGAATTGAAAGTGGTGCTAGATACTTCCAAAGCTTAATAATAAATTCAAGAAAAATAAATGATGATTCACCTACCGAAACAATTAAATTAACTGAAAGAACTTTTGGAGATATTTTCGGAAAAAATATTGCTTTGCTTGGAGCAGCTTATAGATTCAATTCTGAAGACACTACGAAATTCCCCAACATTATCATTAGCGAAATTATTATTGGATAAAAAATGTAACGTAATTATTCACGATCCGTATGTTAAAAAAGATGATCAAAACTTATTGAAGTTCAAATTAGAAAAATATTTTACTAATGATTTATCATATTCAATTAATAAGGCTGAGATAATAATTATTTGTACTGCACATAAGTTATATATTGATAAAAGAGAAGAAATAATAAATACAAACAAAAATTTGCTTTGGTATAGTTGACGGATGCAATATTTACAATCACAGCGACTTTACAGGTAAAAATATTGGTTATACAGGGATAGGGCGTGGAACGGAATTACCGGAAGAAGAATTCGTGAATTCAGTTTAGGAACAATTTAGACTAGTTGAAAAAGGCGTTGCAAATGAAGTTCAAGCATTAATGGATTTTCTTAATATAAATTATACTGATGGCAAGTTCAATAAAGTTGAATTTATAGATGTACAAAAATTAGCTGGGAGCTGCGGCACAGGTTGTGACATTACTGATACTGGAACAATAGAAGTGTTTAATCCGAATGATGGATTTAAATCTACATTAGTTACATTTTCTGAAACTGCAAACTATCTTCAACAAACAATATAAAATCTTTGTATAACTAATAAATGGAAACTAAAAAAAAGAAATGGGCAGTTGTAGGCGGTGGAATGCTGGGATGACTTTAGCGCACAGTTATCAAACAGTGATAATGAAGTTCATCTAATTGAAGCTGGAAAAGAAATGTAGGTGGATTAGCAAGTGCCTGGAAATTGGAAGATTTTATTTGGGATAAATTTTATCATGTGATTCTTCTTTCAGATACACATTTGTTAAAAATTCTAAAAGAGATTGGATTAGAAAATGAATTAAATTGGGTTGAAACCAAAACCGGTTTTTATACTGGCGGGAAACTTTATTCAATGTCTAATTCTCTTGAGTTTTTAAAATTTCCTCCATCTAACTCTTATAGATAAACTAAGACTTGGGTTTACAATTTTTTATGCTTCGAAAATTAAAGACTGGAAAAAACTTGAACAAATTCCAGTTGAAAAATGGTTAAGAAGATTATCCGGCAAAAATACATTTCGAAAAAATTTGGTTGCCATTGCTAAGAGCAAAATTGGGTGAAACATATAAAAAAGCATCTGCCGCATTTATTTGGGCAACAATTCAAAGAATGTATGCTGCTCGTCGTTCTGGATTAAAAAAAGAAATGTTTGGATATGTTTCAGGTGGATATTCAAGAATTTTAGAAAAATTTAAAAAGTTATTATTAGATAAATCAGTAATAATTAAGACAGAACATCCTGTAAAAAAGATTGAATCAATAGAAAATGGGAAAGTATTGATTCAATATACTAATGGCGAAGAAGAAATATTTGATGAAGTCATTGTTACAGCTTCTTCTCCAATAGCAAAAAAAATGTGCCCGCAGTTATCTTTAGAAGAAAAGAATAAAATGGATTCTATTCAATATCTTGGGGTAATTTGTGCTTCCATAATATTAAAGAAACCAATTTCAAATTATTATGTTACAAATATTACCGAATTGGATATTCCTTTTACAGGCATAATTGAAATGTCAGCCTTAGTTGATAAGAAATATTTTAATGGTAATTCGTTAATATATCTTCCCAAATATATTACTCCCGATGACGAATGGTTTGAATATTCAGATACAGATATTGAAGAAATATTTTTAAATAAATTCATGTGAAATGTATCCTTCATTAAGTGTTACAGATGTTTTAAGTTTTAAAGTATCCAGAGCAAAATATGTTTTTGCATTGTCAACAATTAATTATTCACAAAATCTTATCTCCCATAACTACATCGGTTAATGGTATATATATTGTTAATTCTTCTCATATAGTCAATGGTACATTAAATGTAAATGAGACTATTCAGTTGGCTGAAAAAGCATTAAAAGAAATATTGAATAGGAAAAATGGAGAAGTTCAGAAGCAAAGTTAAAATATGAATATCACAGAAACCGTATAGCAGCATTTCTTTAGATCTTGATAATGAATGGTCTTATTTAAAAATACATGGAAATTCAGATTGGGAAAAATATCCTTCCTACCTTGATATATTTTTACCTTTGGTATTGGATGAACTAGATAGATTAAATCTTAAAATCACTTTCTTTATTGTTGGTAAAGATGCTGAGATACCTTCAAATGAAAAATTTTTAAGAATGATAGTTGAAAGGGGACATGAAGTTGGCAACCATTCTTATTCCCATGAGTCGTGGTTAAATACCTATAAAAAAGACAAAGTTGAATTTGAAATTCAAAATGCTGAGGAATTGATATGTAATTCTACAGGTCAAAAAACTATAGGGTTTAGGGCTCCTGGTTTTAGCTGGAGCAACACTGTTTTAAATGTATTGAAGGAAAAAAATTATCTTTATGATGCTTCAACATTACCGACCTTTATAGGGCCATTAGCGAGGACATACTATTTCTGGACATCTAATCTCAGTAAAGAAGAAAGAAAAATAAGAAAAAATTTATTTGGACATTTTAATGATGGCCTTAGATCTATTAAACCATATTATTGGGATATCAATTCTAATGAAAAATTGCTTGAAATACCGGTTAGCACTATACCTGTTCTAAAAATTCCATTTCATTTAAGTTATCTTCTATATTTAAGTAGATTTTCTAGCTTGGCAATGCATACTTATTTGAATATAGCAATTGCATCATGTAAAATAACTAATACTGAACCAAGTTTTTTACTTCATCCATTGGATCTAGTCGGCGGGGATCAAGCTCCTAGACTGGCTTTTTTCCCTGGAATGGATTTAAAAACAGAAAGTAAGTTAAAAGTATTTCGAGAAGTAATAAAAAAACTTTCCGATAATTTTTCGTTAGTTAATATGAGTACACACGCAAAATCAATGAATAATATAAAAAAAGTAAAATTGAATAATATATAAATCGTTTTACGAATTTTATTCAATTATTTTTATATGTGAACTGAATAATTTGCATCTCTCTAAGCTTCTTCAATAATAAACTCTCTTTGACAACCATATGCAAGCATTGTGTGAAATTTATATTTAAGTTTATGCTAAGATAAAATTTGTATTCATGGAAAACCTTAATTTAAAAATTCAATAAATATGATTCCAATTATTGTAGGAATAATAACCTTTACAACTGTTTTTTTATCGTACAAATATGAAGTTGTAAAAAAAAGTAACAAAAGGTTAATTAAATTATTCCTAATAGCCGCTTCTTTAATTTCATTAATCTGGGCAGCTAGTTATTTATATTCAAATTTTCAAAAACCGCATGAATGGGATTTTCTCAGTTGGTATGTGTATGGAAGTGTAGCGGCAAATGATTTAAATTTTTATGAACCAACTTCTAATCAAGCTGTAATAAATACATTATCAATACCTTATTCTCCTACAAAAGACTTTATCGCCAATATTGTTAATGTGGGATTTATGTATACACCCCCATCTATGTTTATCTACTTACCTTTGGGATATTTTAGCTACAGTGGGGCACATATTTTATGGGTATGTTTTAATGTTTTATGTATATTATTTTGTCTATATCTTCTTTGGAAAATATTTTTACCATCTAATAGTATTGTGCCTATTTGCATGGTATTATTTTTCTTTTTCTTACATAAAGGAACTAGATGGACATTGGGAGTTGAACAAAATACAATTATTTTGCTTTTATTAATATTATTAATTTTTAAAGATTTAGAATCAAAAAAAGTGGGATTATGGATTGCTTTGGGTATTATTGTTAAACCAATCATGATGATTTTCTTAGGTTATTTATTAATAAAAAAGAATTGGAAAGGTATATCTATAGTATTTTCAGCTTTGATTATACTATTCGGAATTGCCGGATTATTTTTCGGCTGGGATGTATTGGGTAGCTTTTTTTCTAGAAATCCAAATGTAGATATTCCAATTACAAATTATGTTGAAATCGTGAACTGTTCACTTTTAGCAACGATTTTAAGATTTACAAACTATGATTTAAATTCTCATCCCCCGTTATTTAATCCTTTATTTCTTATAATAGGCGGAATAATATTCTTTGTATCGTTATTTATTATTTATCTAAATAAAAACGACAACGAAAAATGGGTACTAGTATATCTGATATCTTTGGCATTACTTATATATCCAGCAACACAACAATTTTATACAATTTTATTAATGCCGCTGGTATTTCTACTCTATAATAAAAGTTCTCAAATGCCTGGAAAAATTATCGGGGCATCAGTTATTATATCACTTATATACGCTTTGCCCCAATTGGACAGCTATAGAATAGATGTATATTTTATTGTTCATTTTATAATTTGGATTTTATTAAGTGCGTATTTATTTGGCAAGACTAATATCTATTTTAAATTTAGAACAAAATTAAATATGATTGGTTAAGCTTAAATAGTTTTTTCAATTATATCTAAATATTAATTTCTTATTAAATTTTTATAAATAATATTTTTTAATATTTATTTTTTTAATTCGTGACTTTGCAGCCTTATTTTAATAATTGCTTAATATGTTCTCTTTTTCTTAAAATATTAAACAGCTATATAAATGGAGAATTTGATGAATAATTCCGATTCTACCTCTAAGCCATCTGTTTCAATAGTCGTTCCCGGCTTTAATGAAGCTTCAATAATTAATAAAAATCTCGGAATTATCTGTGACTACATGCAGACTATTGAAAATGAATATGATTGGGAACTGATTTTCGTAAATGATGGAAGCAGCGATAATACAAAAGAAGTTGCAGAAAATTTTGCTAGAAATAGAACAAATGTTTCAGTATATAACCATAAAGTAAATTTATTTTTAGGTCACGCTTTACGTACTGGATTTAAACATGCAAAATGCGATTATATTATACCGCTAGATATTGATCTCAGTTACTCACCAGATCACATTAAAAGATTACTGGATACCATTAACGATACGGAAGCAGATGTTGTAATTGCTTCGCCTTATATGAAAGGGGGGAAGGTATCTAATGTTCCTTTTATGCGGAAATTCCTTAGTAATATTGTAAATAAATTTCTTTCTATAATAGTTCGCGAAAAAATTAATACTTTTACAGGAATGGTTCGTGCTTATAATAGTAAATATTTGAAGTATTTAAATCTTAAAGCAAGAGACACTGAAATAAATCCAGAAATTATTTATAAATCATTATTGTTGAGAGCGCGAATTGTTGAAATTCCTGCACACTTAAATTGGAGTTTTAATAAAAAGAAAGAAGCTAAAAGAAAATCCAGCTTAAAAATGATTAGAGGAATAATGTCTGGCTTTATGTCTGGGTTTATTTTCCGCCCTTACATATTCTTCATTATTATAGGGTTATTGCTTTCTTTAGTAGCATTATATGTAATTGGTTGGATTTTTATTAATACATTCTACGTTTACCCGCATGTTCAAACCGCTGGTCAATATTTTGACGAGAGATTTACACTTGCTGTTTCACAAGTTTTTAAACAAAGCCCACAGGCATTTATTGTTGGTGGTGTTACATTAATTATTGCACTCCAATTTTTAAGTCTTGGATTTCTTTCACTCCAAAGTAAAAGATACTTTGAAGAATTATTCCATTTGAATACAAGCATTTATAAACATGAAATTGAAAAGGAAGAAAAAGAAAAATTGCACTTTGTTGATGAACAATCTTAATCTATAGTCATTAAAATTAAACAAATATTATTCTTAGTGTTAGATTCAAAAATATTAACTTTAGAATTTTAAAGAAGAGAATTCTATTCAATGAAATTAATTATAGTAAATTTATTTAAACATTCTAAAAAGTTATAGTTTTAAAAGAAGTTAAAACTTTTTCATTTTATTGAAATAACAGTAATCAAGCTTAACAACACTATTAAAATTAGTAGTAAGTATAAACTAAATCTTTTTCTAAAAACAGCTTTTATATTATATAAAAAAATTTCAATTTAGAATTGAATGAAAAACAAATTCAACCCTCCTTCAATTTCAACGATTAATATTTTACTCTTATCCTATTTAGGAATAGGAATATTATTGTTTGTGATAATTTTACTGGCAAAAACATATAGAATCCCTTTTGAATATATCAGCAGAAATCCTGAATCACATTTTGGAATACCAATATATGCCGGAATACTTCAAAAAATTCGTTTGATTTTATGGATGGCTGGCATGAGCGTTTGTTTTTTCAGTTTTTTAATTATAAAAGTTTATTCAAGTTCCAACATTAATGCAAAATATATTTTTTATTCCGGGATACTTACTTTAATATTATTTATCGATGATTATTTTCAGTTGCATTCTATATTTCGATTAATATTTCACATTCAGAATACTGTAGTATATCTTTTATATGCCTTCTATGTTCTTTATATTTTTTATCGTTTTAAAGAGACTATTCTTGAATCAGAATATAAAATATTAATATTAGCTTTTATACTTTTAGGTATTGCTGTTGTTCTTGATTTATTAAGTGATGCTAAAATTATTACTTCAGGAATGGAAGAAGAATTAGAAGCCAGTTTCAAAATATTTGGGGTAGTAACCTGGACAATTTATTTTATCAGATATTGTTTTAATAATTTGAAGGCTATTGTGCTAAAGTAAAAATAGGTTCAAAAGTTGAGAGATGACATCCAACTCCCCTATGAGACATCATCTCTAACCGTCTCGAGTGACTATTTTAATAATGTCATTTTCTTTACTGAACTAAATTTATTTGTTCCATCTATAGGATTTGCATTCATCGCAAGGATATAAATCCCTGATGCTAAATTTTCTCCATTCCACACAAATTCATGTACCCCTGCGTTTTGTTGTTCCCCATTCATTTCATAAACTCTTTCACCTATCAAAGAATAAATTTCAATTTTAATATTACTTTCCAGCGGAATGTAATAACTAATTTTAGTACTCGGATTAAATGGATTTGGGTAATTTTGATATAATTTAAAAGATTCAGGCATTTGAGCTTGATCATCTATTGCAGTGAGATTATTATTGTAATTCAAATCTATGTGAGTCGCTAATTTTGTTACATCTGTTGCGATAGATTCAATTATTATTGTGTTTATATAACCATCAAAATTCCATTTTACTTCCGGTTTAAAATTGCCAAAAGATTTTGAGTTTGAGAGCAAAAATCTTCCAACACATTTTTTAACATTTACTATAGTATCTGTCCCTGCCGGATTAGATGCAAAAGTTAATTCATTTGCTCCATCAGTTGAAAATGTTCCAATACCATAAGTTGGAATATTTTTCAATTCTGAAGAACCTGGAATATATTCGAAAGTTAATTGTCCGTCGTTTATTAATTTGTTGATTAAAACTTAATGCCACCTGATAAGCTCCTAGAATAAACACGTCTGAATTGCTTGTTATATAAACTGCAAATTCAAATTTGGTTTGAGCTAATTTCTTTTCCATTCTCAATTGATATTGTATAGGACTGTGAATAAATATTACTATATAAACCAAATATTGTAATAATGAGTAATCCGGTCTTCCAAATAATTTCTAATGTTTTCACCTTTGTACCTCGATCATAGTTTGAAGATTTTCTCTTCTAAATTCCAAGGTCAAACTAAGATTTAATATTAAAGGCTAACTATCGGGGTGTACCTGAAATGAACTTGCTATAAACCTGAGATGAATATCAATGATTTTAGACTAAAAACAAACAATTTATTATAATTATTACTAAAACCCTTATATTTTATTTCCCTTATTCTATACTAAGATCGCCTACTCCAGAAATGAAATTTGTCGTTATTTTAATAGGACCATTTTTTTAACCTCTTTAAAATGACTGGGAACCATTAGTAGGGGTTGCGTATAAAGATAGGATATAAGTTCCACTTGCATAGTCAGATGCGTTCCAATTTAAATTATAAGTCCCGGAGTTTTGTATTCCATTTTTTAATTCAGTTACACGCTCTCCCAATAAATTATATATCTCAAGTCTTACATCGCACATTTGGTTTAAGCTGTATTGAATATTTGTTGATGGATTAAAAGGATTTGGATAGTTTTGAGATAAGTTAAATGATACAGGGATATTCTTTATTTCAAGTATATTTGAAAAACTAAAACTTCCATCGTTATCTGTCTGCTTAATTCTGTAATACATGATAGAAGAATTATAATCATCAATAAATCTGTAGGAATGTTTTTCTGACGTAGTTCCGTTCCCTATAATAAAACCTAAGTTACCCCAATTATTTTTATTTGATGATCTTTCAATATAAAATCCGAAATTATTTAATTCGGTAGCTGTTGTCCAATTTAGTTCAACTTTGTTATTGCCATTTACAAAAGCATTAAAAGATATCAATTCAACAGGGGTAGTTGATTCAAATAAATCGTCAGAAGCAATTAGCTCCGATCGGAGTTAATAAAATTTGATCGAGCATAACTGTTTCCCCTGGCTCTCTTCCATAAATTGTAATTGTATGATCTCCTTCAATCAAGTTACCAATATCCAATTTATTTAGTCCAGATCCTTCCCAATGCCATTTACCAAATTGATTATGATTTCCAAAAGTTAACTTTGTTCCACCGTCAATTTGAAAATAAAATGAGTTTGATTGACTAGTTGAATCAAAAAACATCCTTCCCCAGGCATACCATTTTCCAGATTTTGTTTAGATTTATTGAAAAAGTCAAAGTGCTATACGTATTTAAAAAATAAACTACTTGTGAAGAATTTTTGACCCATCTTTAGTTTTAAAATGAACATCTCCGTCTAATATTCCTTTACCAGAATTAAAAACTAAATAATTATTAGGAATAGTTGATTGATTAGCGAATAATAAATTTGTATGATCTGATTGGTTAGTTATTTCCTGAAAATTTAATCTCCGGTAAGAATTGTTTTATAAATACCATCGAAAGCCCAATTGATATGTAATGAATCTATTATAAGAGATGAAGATTTTTTTATCATAAATCTCCCAACTCGATTGTGAGTGATTTGTTATAGTATCTATACCAGCACTTGAAGCAAAATGTATTTTTCTTGTTCCATCAACTTTATCACAACCAACACCATATAAAGGCGTATTGTTTAGTTGAGAAGTTGAGGGAATATATTCAAAACAAAATGAAGTATCATTTATAAATTCGGAATCTACATTAAAAGCACATTGGTAAGAAGTTAATACAAAATCTTGCCCTATACTTTCTATATTTACATCAAATTCAATAGTTTTAGTCATCCACTATTTGAGGGCTGCTTAAATTCATAAGATAAGAAGGTTGAGCAAAAATTAAATATGAGAAATAGAATTATGATTGAAATTATTTTAGCAATTTTTTTCATATGAGTCTCCAAAGTAATAAACACAATTGTACATTTAAATTGGATCCTCGGATGTACAAAACTATATATTTCAGAAGGGGAGATTCTATCGGGGTTTTACTGAATCATATGTTTTATTCCCTGAGATATGATTTGAAGAAGAACTGAATGCAGCTGATTACTTTTTGATTATTATTAAATTTTTACTCGAATTTAAAATAAAAAAAGCATTCCAAAACTAAGTTTGAAATGCTTTCTTAAAAAATACGTTAAAAATTATTTTTAGCGAAAAAGCTAATCACTAAACTTAAGATTCTAATTCTTTAAATTCTCCTAAAGTTTTTGTAAAGATAGTTATTGCTACTATCCCTAAAAATATATTTGCTGCTAACACATACCAAACATATTCAGGGTTTCCCATATCTCTAAAATAGCCATATAATGATGTATAAGTTATTCCACTTAAAACACCTCCTAAGCCGGTCGCTAAGAAATTTGAACCCATATAAAGACCTGCTTTTTCTTTTGGAGCTATCCAGGTAATATATTCTTGTATTCTTGGTGAGGAAATCATTTCTCCTATTGCGAATAGGAAGATTCCAAGAAAAATTAATTCAGAAGGACCTATTCTTGCAAAAGCTATAACTATAAAACTAATTCCAGCTACAAAAAGGCCAAATAAAAAAGAAGGAATTGCTTTACGTTTTTCAAAAATTCTGGAAATTATCAATTGAAATAAAATAATAACATATCCGGTATTAGCTATAGTTTCACCAAGGACTCTTCTTGAACCATCTTCATTTGCGGTAGAAAAGAATCCTGAAAACCATGTCCCGAAAATTCCTTGTAAGGATTGATATAAACTTACCGTATCCAAATTTTTATCAATATAGATTGCCAGAAGATTAAAGAATGCCCAGAAAGGCAGCCAAAAGAATACTCCCAAAAGAATTAAGAATATTAAAAATTTATAATCTGATAAAGCTACACCCATATCTTTAAATTTTTGTTTTAGAGTAGTTCCTTCCAACTCTCGTGGAGGTTCTTTATAAAAGAATATTGTTACCAATAACATTATACCGATGCCAATTGCTGAAGCCACAAAAGCATAATTCCAGGATATCGCTCTTAAATTCCCGGCTACAATTGGCCCAAATGATGCACCTATATTAACCATCGCATAAAAAATTCCGAACCCAAGTGTTTTATTAGTTTTATCTGTAACTGCTCTTACAGTTCCGGAAACAAGAGGTTTAAAAATACCTGCCGCAAAACCAATAGTAAGCATAGTTAATGCTATGCCGCTAAAAGATTTGGTCAGAAGTAAAAGTAAAATTGCCGGTAAGTATGCTAAGTATGCGACAATCAACATTTTTTTAAATCCATACCTATCTGCAAATGTTCCGGAAAAAACTGGAATGACATAAGAAAAAAGAAGAAATATGCTTTGTACAATTCCAAGCTGACCTTTTGAATACCCGAGATATTCCATATAGATTCCAAAACCCATATAGATTCCGTAGTAAGCAAATCTTTCAATAATTTCGATTGAGTTAGCTATCCAAAAAACTGGAGGGAAGGATGAGCGATTTTGTTGCATTTGATTTCCACCTTAATTTTTGAAATGTCAATTTAACACTTACAGATAAATAAAAAAAGAAATTCTTTAAATTCTTTTAAGTAATATTTGGGGTTTTATTATGATTTGTTTGCGGAAAGGGAGGGATTCGAACCCTCGGTACCCGTGAAGGTACACACGCTTTCCAGGCGTGCCAGTTAAACCACTCCTGCACCTTTCCAATAAAAAGTGATGCAAATATAAATATTTGATTCTTCTTTACAAAAGTTGATATAAATTTAAAATATTAAGATTTGGAAATTGACATGTTAAATTAGCTGCTTGTTTTATTTCTACATGAATTATGGTAATTGTTCATGTTATTTTATATTTGTGTTATTAAAATTTCGGAGAGATGCCAGAGCGGTTGAATGGGGCGGTCTCGAAAACCGTTGTCCGTTTTTTGCGGACCCAGGGTTCGAATCCCTGTCTCTCCGCTTCTATTTTATAGGAAGCCTATAAATAAAGGCTTAGTTCATTGTTCGTTTTTTTTGCGTAACACCATGCGTACACTATTTACTATATGTGATCGTTTTTTATAGTAAAATTTTTATTTGATTAATTCTTGAACCTTCAGCTTGTAGTTAATTTTATTTCTAAAAGCTAACCACTGTTTTTCATTTCTGCATTCAATGCAAAGCGAAACGGATATATAAGCGGGTTTTCTTTTACAACGAGAACAGATTTTTGTTTTTTCCCTTCCAGGCTTGGAATGAATATGATAATAGCAAACGGTTAGGCCAAGAAAATCCCTTGGTATAGGGGCCACACAAAAAACGTCTCCGCCTTTATGCTTTAAATATTTTAATCCATGTTGGGGGCAGCCCTGCATCAAAGATTTTACAATTTGTATTTGAAAAATATTAATAAACTATAAAATAATTTGAATATATTTTTAGAGAAAATAAAAATAAATCATAAACTTGTTATAAAAATCTTCCATCTATCATTTTTTCAAAATTTCTTTTTATAGGCTTCGACTCCATTTTTTATTCCCATTACCTCCAGCGTATCTATTCCGGATTTCGAATTTTGAGAATCTCTTAAAGCAATCAAATTAAATCCCTTATTGCTGAAGATAATCTGATCCGATTTATATTTGCTTTGTTTACAGAAACATTTTCTCCTAGATCTGTAAAATATCCGTTGGAGGTATTTATCCCAGTCATTCGAATTTCAATGGCGTCTAAGATATCCTGATGTTTATACTCATGGCGGGTCCTTACTTAAAATTAAAATTGAAACTCCGATAACTAAGCGCGGTTCAATAATATAAAAAACGACTTCTCCGATTGTTAATGATTCTCCTTGATCAACATTTTCAAAATCCGAAGTCTTAAAAGTTACTTGCGGATCTTTCGACTCCAGTCCTCCGTTTCCAAACTTTCTCAATCAATTGAAATGAAATAATATTCCTGCAGAGTATATCAAGTGTAAAATTGTTAGCTCCTATTTTAACTATGAATCGAAGGAAGTTAAAGCCCTTTATTTGTTTGAAGGAGTCCGTTCAGTTTTTAAAAAATTTATATCTATCGATATCCCGAGCTCAAATGCAACCCGTACCACACCCCCTTCGGAAGGACCCACAGTTATTTCTAAAGAAGATATAATATTATTGAACTAAATTATTTTTATTGAACATAAATGCACTATGCTTATAGTGTAACAGTGTTACAACCTGTTACAACCTATATTAACATTTTATTTCTAATTCAATTCAATTGTTTATTTATCTTTAATTTTAGCAGTTATATAGTGTAACAACTGTAACAGTCGTAACACCCTGTTACAGTGTTACAGTTGTTACAGGGCGTTACATTCTTTTAATATTCTTTTTACTTTCATATGAGAAATACCCAGCTCCGCCCCTATTTCTCGAAGGCTTTTACCTTGCTGATTCAATTCAATAACACTTGTCTTTAAGGTTTCTTTATCTTTATCACTTTGTTGTTTTAGATGCTCTCTTTCTGTTCCAAACTTTAGAAATTCAAACTGTAAAAAATTATCCGGCTTCGTTATCTGACATACACAAATATTTTCTGTATCATATATTATTTCTGTATTCCGGGCTTTAATCTGTTTTAAATATCTTATACTTTTATCATCAATGCTTTCCCCAATCGCAAAGGAACTATCAGCAAAATTTATAAGCATTTTACTGCCTTGTAAATCGTTCCGGGTTAAAGGTTTTGATAAATCTCTTTTAGGTGTGTGTGCAAGTGCTAAAGATTGAAAGGCCATGTTTTTTTTTTCAATGATTGTAAATACTTCATTAAGGGTAATGCAAATTTTGATCTCTCTGTTTCATCTTTCAAATAAGTAATATTATCTATTATTATAATTTTTGATCCACTGCTGATTATGGATTTTTCAAAAGAATCATATAGATATTTTTCAAAAGACTCAAATCCATTTACTCTATAATCAGCATTATCGGGATTTATTTCCGCTCTTAAAAAATTTGTATCAAAAATATAATTTTGCTGAAAATTATTTGAGTAGCGAGCTTGAAATTGTTTATCTGAAAGTTCAAAATCAAAATATAATATACTTTGCTTTTGAGCTTCAAACTTAAATGTCTTATTTATCTGCTTACCCTCGCTGCAGCTGTTAGCTATTTGTACCGCTAAAATAGATTTACCAAGATTTGTATCGGCAAATAAAATACAGAGTTCGCCTTCAAACCAAAACTCCCCAAATAGCATTTTAGGAATTGGCCGGGCCTTCGCTTGTTCGATCCAATGATTTCCAGTTTGCATTTTAAATAATCCTTCCTTTGAATATCTTTTATAAATATCTTTTACGGTTTTGCAAATCTCAATTTCTTCTAAAGGTGGATTGAGATTTGATCTATTCCAAAGCAACAAATTATTAATTGCCAGTGATCCACTCATCCCCAAAGATTTATATTTGCCGGCAAGACTTATTAAAGAAATAGTCCTACTGCCTTCATTTATTATTTCTTCAAAAAATGAATTAAACTTATCTGTTTCTTTTTGTTGTATATTTTTGCCGCTGGTCTTAGAAGGTGGATATTCGATATCACAAAACCTTTCTATAATTTTAAGCAATTCCCCGGTGCCTCTTAATCCTTTAGGTGATTGGGAAGGATCGTTATTAACAAAGGAATATAATGAACCATTTTTATGCTTTGAAGGTGGAAGGGTAACTTTACAATTTTTCCATTTTAATTCTAATCGTTTGGCGTTTTCAAGATAAGTTTTTTTTAATTGGAATGTATAACTCGATTTATTGCCATACGTTTTATAAAAATATTCGAAGTCTTCACAAATAAAATAAATATGATACCCTGAACCGCTTTTAACAATCCATTCATAGTCTCCAGGGAAACCCAAAGAGGAAATTAATTCTTTAACAAATTTAATATCAGAACATTTATCAATATCAAAACATCTAACATCATTATTCAATATTACACCTAGCCCGGTGCAATCATTATTGAAGCTTAGGCTTTTTAATTGTTCTATGGTTTGACCTGTTTGAAATTCACTCCATTCAACCAACGGAATTTTATCTCTTTCAGGTATTATTGAGAAACCAAAATTTTGATTATATAAAAGAGCGGCAGTGGAAAAAATATTTTCCATTTAATTGTTATCCCTTAATAGAATTGTTAAATAAAATTATTCATTAAATTTCTCATTTTATCTCAAATCCCCGGACCTTCAGCTTTATGTTTACAGCTTAACATCTAATATTTTGTTTAAGTGAAATTCTCTTTTAGAAGCCCTCTGTTGAAATGAAAATGAAAAGTAATACATTATATCAGATTCATTGATTATTGAAAAATTAGCCTTTGTTTTGTAAGGACTTACATAACGCAAATTATCAACACTCAACTAACTTGCTTTCCTGATCCGTTGATTTCTAAATTTGTTTCTTTCGCGGTGTTTATCAGCTTTACATTTGTGACAATATTTTTCTTTATTTGAATTACGAATAAAAGGTTCTAAGCAATTCTTACAAGTAGCTTGAATATTTAATGTACTTAAGCTTCTTTCCTTTCGATATCTAAATTCCAATTCTGGATTTAAAGGCAATACTCCTTTTTCAAAATATTGACACCTTGGTTTATTATCTTCAGCGAAAAACTTACATGTGCTATTTAATAGGCAGCAATAATTTTTTACTTTATTTGAGGCTCCTGAATCCTGGAAATAATTTGCACATTCTTTTTTAATTAATGAAGTTGATGTTTCGTTTTTCATTTTACCCGCAGCTATTTTTAATCTATTAACTTTACTCAAGATTACTCTCACTGGTTTCGTTCTTTATAAAATTCTCAATGTCATTTCTTAAATAAAAAACTCGTTTGCCAAGCTTCTTGCGAGGAAAATTTTTTGTATAAAGAAATGATCTGGAGCAGCCAAGAAGTTCGGCCGCCTCTTTTGCCGATAGCAGCTCTTTTGGTTTAGAATTATTTATTCCATTATTTTTTATTGCATTTTCTACAGCATCTTTAATTAAAAGCTGCAGCTCATCTTTACTTAAAGAAAATAGAATAAATTTATTTTCCATTATAAAACCTTCTTTACAAATGAATGGTTTGAGTAACTTAACCGGGATTGAGTTTTGAAGTGCCTTAGTAAATGATTTGTAAGATATCTTTGGGAATTCCGATATAATATTTTATCCGGAATATTAAAAAGTGATTTTCGCTTTGATTTGTTTTTTTTATTATTTTCCTTTTGCATTCTATTATATTTTCTTGGCTGCGGGTTACTTCTAATAACAAGCAGCCTTTTTTATTTTTATTTAATCTTCATCACGAATTACATTTACATAGCTAATTATTTCACCTTCATAATGCCAGCTCTCTACCGATCCACTTATTAACCGGTACATTAACAATCCGCTGGATTAATTTAGAATACCAGTAATCATTCTTAAGTGCTCTTCAGAATCTGTTTTTAGCAAAACGAAAGAATTCAATTCATATTTATTTTCAACTATAATCATAAAATTCATTTCAAGTTAAAATTACTCCCGGAGCGCCATCAAAACCCCGGGAGCCGATTAGGAGCATATGCCACGGAAAGGAACATTCAGCCACTCACAATATTTAGCTAAAACTAGTGCCTCGAATAATAACGGCACCGTTTCTTATTACCAGGTTGCAATACATACGAATAAAAAGATTTATCAATCCTTCTTTATCTTCCATAAATGGATTAACGCTTATTTCCATGCCGCCAAAAAATCTAATAAGTAAAACAGTTCCAAAATCTCCGCACCAAAGATCATCTCCGGATATGTTATTGCTTGAATAAAAAGAGCGATTCAAAATTTTATCCTGATCAAGTACAAATCTTCCAGTGCCGGCAATAGTTTCTCTTTGACATAAAAATTCTCTTATGCTTGGAGATCCTGCAAAATTAATTTTATTATAATTACCATTGGCAAGCTCACAAGTTTTTATCATCGAGGCAGCTATAGTAAGGTGAATAAGCCTGCCGGGATATCTTGCACATCGTTATTTTCTGATAGTCCGGCGGGTTGCCCATCAGCATCGGTGCCATAGAAAATAGTCTGGTCAAGCTTGCTATCGATTGCCAGGATAGCAGCGGCAATTAAAAAATTAACTCCGGGAGCTCCCATAAAAATATCTGCCAATTTTGAGAATCGTAATCTCATAGATATTGTTTTGGGAACTACCACATCAAATTCAGACAATTCAAGATCGGACTCATCATTTCCAAAACCTTCCTCCAACCACTCGGCCTCCTTGCTGAAAGAAAGATTTTTCGGCACGGTAAATTTACCCCGGTCAACGTCTTTTACATCAACCCCAATATTTCTATATAAAGCCGGCGAGAATTTCATTTCTGAAGCATCCCAAAGAAATTTACTTCCGAATTGGTTTAGGGCCTCAGCGCCGGAACTCAGTAACATAGTTCGCTTGGAAATTTCATCGCTAATAGCAAACGGCAATGTAATGGAGTTAGTCATTGGATTTTGAATTCTTTTTTTTATGTCTTGGTCAATTGTATCTCCAATCGAACGCGGTTTGAAACCAGTTAAATATCCATCCGTTCTTAACTTGGTTGCTTGATTAAATTCTTCGAGATATTCATCAAAATCAATTTTACCATTAAACAGTTTCATTTTTCTTTTTCCTTTTTTCAGTTGATAAAATATTTTCATTATCGGGAGTCTTGAGCTTAGCCTCACTGAATGTTTCGTCGATATGCTCTTTAACAAAAGAACAAAAAACTTCAACTGGTAGAATTTGCTTATTAGCAATTAATTGAATTTTAGGGCTAAAGTTTTTTAAGCTAATTACTTCACCCGGAGATCGACCCCATGCAGTTAATTCACTTCCAGTTTCTGGATCCGGAAAGGTCCCCGGCTTTCTAATTTTCTTTCCTTCACTATCAACTGAATGAGTACGGCAGTTTTTAATTACAACATATTCCACAATTTCAGTATTTCGTTTTTTATTTGAAATCAAACTCGTTGCGGTTTCTTTAAAAACTTTATGCAAATTATTTCGCATTTCAGGTGTATCGAGTTTTTCAACAATTTGTTTTGAGTTCATAAATATTTTCCCTAAATAATTCATCAAAAAATCTTTTAGGAAAAAATAAGAATATGGATTGTAAGATTGCGGGGTAAAAGTACTAAAGGCTTAGTACTTTTTATAATATTATTTTGGAAGGCTGGAGTGTATAAATATTGCCTTTTCGTTTTCGACTGAATTTATCTTTTGGATTCCCGATTATTTTTTTAGCGTTATTATAGCCAAAATATAATTTATTAAAATCCAGAATAGCTTCTTCATCATTAATATCAATACATAAATCAATAAGCATATCCTTTTCATTATTTCCATAAAACATATTAAGGTTTTTTATCTCTTTAAAATTGAGAATTTTTTCTCCAAGTTTTCTATATTTTGGTTTGCTATTTGAAATTGAGTCTCTAAGTATTTCGATTAAATTATTTTTAAGTTTTTCTTTTATAAGATCAAGAAAGATTTCATAAGGAAAGGGATATGAATAATTTTCTTCAAGATATGCTTCAATTTCAGGCAGTTTATTTTCTATCACTAATATTTTTATTTCGCTCCATAATTCTTTAGGAATATTATTGTAAATATTTTCAGGTGGTTTCAAATCTGGTATTTTATATTTTCCTTTTGCTCTTTTTGCTTCATTCTCAAATTCTTTCCACGCCTGTTTTTTCAATTCATTTAGTCTGTGAAAATTCAATCTATCAATTAATTTTTGTTTTTCAGAGTCATCTCTAAAATTGTATGCTGATAATATTTTTTCTAATTGCTTTGGAGTTAAAAGTTTTCGCTTTTCATATTTCCTTTTTACATTTTTCAAATCATTATCAATTCAAGTTTTACTTTATTCATAATATTATTATAAGCACTAAGAGCTTTAGGCGGTACTTTATTTTTTTGTGATTGCATATTTGTTGGCTGCTTTTTAGAATCGATCATTTATATTATTTCTCTACCAGCTTTAATGGGCTTCCCCAAACTTTATCCATTTCCTCACGTAAATGGCTATAATCAATTTTTAAATATTTCTGCATCATACGATAAGAACTATGGCCGGTAATCCTCATTATGTTTTCAGGTTTCATTCCCTTTTGAAGAGATAAGCTTACAAATGTTCTACGTGCCGTATGAGATGCAATTACTTCATATTTTTTACAAACAGTTTCCTCTATTTCCTTTCCTTTATATTTCACGATCTTAACAGTATCATCAATACCCGAAGCCTTACAAAGTTCTTTAAGATATTCATTTACTTTTTGATTTGACATAACCGGCAGCGGCTGTGGGTAATCTTGATATTTTGATAAAATGGTTATCGCAAAATCATTTAATGGAATATCAAGTAACTGTTTTGTTTTTTGAGTCCTAAGCCTCCAAACCGGCCCCTTAATATCATCCCTGGAAATTCTCTCTATATCCCCGTAACGAACCCCGGTAAAACATTGGAAGCAGAATAAATCACGAACTCTTAAAAGTGTTTCCAATCCTGGTTTTTTAGAATTTTCATTTTTATCCGGAAGATAATATTCAACCAGGTCTTTATCTGTAATATTGTAAAGGGTCATCAATTCATGTTCGGTTAAATAAATTATTTCATTCGTTTCCGATTTACCCCTGAAAGATTTATAACTGTTATTATTGCAATGGTTATTAACATTCGCCCAAATAAGAAAAGTTTTTAAGAAGCTTATCTGTTTATTAGCAGTATTGGTAAGCATCCCTTTATTATTGATTAGAAAAGAAAAAAAACTTTCAAAGAATGCAGGTGTAATTTTGATGAAACTTATTTTTTCTTTTTCTTCAGCTTGAAGATCCTCGAGAAGATTTCTTAATCTTATAAATTTATAAATATGTTTTGCGGTGTAAATGGATTGCTTAGCTTTAATAAATTTATCAAAAACATTAAAGAAGCCGGTATCTCTTTTGTTAAAATAATTTTTGATTGCTTCAGCTATAACATCAAAGCTTGTATTATTTCCGGCATCCATTCGGATATCCTTCTCAATTTTTTCGGCTTCATTTTGGAATTTATCTAAAACTTGATTGAGATCTTTTAATTCCCCTTTAAAATGTATTATTCCCTAGTTAAATTAAGATTAGCTCTTTCCCCATTCTTATTCCAAAAACTTGGATCAGCAGATTGTCTGGTATTTATTTTCACCGTTAACTTGTTTTCTCTTACATAACAGTAAACTGCACATTTACCATTCTTAGATTTTCGATCAAGATAAAAATGAACTTTCATATATCAGTAGAATTTAAAAAGAAAAAAGCCAGTAAGTGAAAATCTGAGGGAGTTGAAGCCCTAAAAAATTCTTACCGGCTCTTTCAAATAAAAATCTATTTAACATTTTTCAACTTTTCAAATTTTACCTCATGAAGCTACTTGAATTAAATTAATATTTCAAAGTTCAATCTTATTATATTATAATATTGCGTACACTATGCGTACACTAAATTATTAACTCCAAAGAGTTTTATTGTTAGTGAAAAACTGGTTAACCGCTTATATTATAATGAAATGCAACAAAAACGGATCATTTCCATTTGACAATCAAATACATGAAAAACATTAAAAAATTAAAGGTTCGAATCCCTGTCTCTCCGCCAAACTACGCCAAGGCTTCGTTTGGCTATGCCAAATTAAAGGGAATTAAAAAATGTGGTATGTTTATATAATTAGATAGTATAGCTAAAAAGTTCCTATATATAGGCTCAACAAATGAACTCAAAAGAAGAATGAATGAAAATAACAATGGAGAATGTAAATCAACTTCTCCATATAAGCCATTTAGATTAGAAGCATATATAGCAGTAAGAACAGAAGCAAAATCAAGGGAACTTGAAAAATATCTTTAGACGGGTTCTGGAAAAGCTATATTAAAGAAAAGAATTTTAACAGACGAAGCTTTAGCGTAGTCTGTCCCTGTCTCTCCGCAACTAAAAATCTCAAAATTTAGAAAGTAAATATTGTTTTGGGGCTTTTATAGCATTCCTTTTTAAATTAATTATGCATTTCAAAAAAAATTATATTTAAATGCACAGACAGTTTTGGTTGAAGCTTATTTAAATTTTACCGAGAAAAGTAAAGTCTTTTCTTATCGAACTTGAATTCTTTTTCCTTAAATTTCATTTCTAATTTTTCCATTAGTTAATTTTTAATGATTAGTATTAAAGAAAGTATAAGGCAGACTTTTCAATTAGCATATCCTGTCATTATCGGCCAGCTTGGAATTATAATGATGGGTGTTGTGGATAGCATTATGGTTGGTGAATTAGGTGCCGTTCAATTGGCTGCAGCTTCTTTAGCAAATAGTCTCTTCTTTTTAATAATAATTATCGGGCTTGGCGTTTCTAATGTAGTCACACCTTTAGTTGCTATATCTGTTGGGGCAAAACAATGGGAACAATGCGGAATATATTTTAGGCAATCTTTACTTGTAAATTTTATTGTTGGTTTCATGTTGATGATTGTAATTTATTTAGTAGCAGATATTATAAAATATTTCCATCAGCCTAAAGAAGTAATTTTCTATGCAAGATCTTATATGAAGATACTTTCATTCTCTGTTCTTCCTTTAATGTTATTTCAAACTTACAAACAATTTATTGAAGGTTTATCCTTTACAAAGCCTGCAATGGTGGTTACTTTATCTGCTAACATTGTAAATATATTTGGGAATTGGATTTTTATTTTTGGCAAGCTGGGCATGCCTGAATTAGGCTTAGATGGCGCAGGTTTGTCGACATTATTTTCTCGAGCGTTTATGGGGTTAGCATTAATGATTTATATAATGAAGAAAGAAAATTTTAAAATTTATAATGTCAACTTTCATTTTAGAAATATAAATATTCCAATTATTAAAAAAATATTGAGGCTTGGCCTGCCAAGTGGTTTTCAATATTTCTTTGAAATAGGAGCGTTCTCATTTGCAATTATTATGATAGGCTGGCTCGGTGCTAAACAATTAGCTGCACATCAAATTGCAATTAATCTTGCATCTATTTCTTATATGGCCGTGTTAGGCATTTCTACCGCTGGTGGAATTAGAGTAGGTAATGCTGTAGGCAGACAAAATACATCAGAAACAAGAAGGGCAGGGTTTACTGCATTACTTTCCGGCAGTTTCATTATGATTGCATCAGGTATAATTTTCATCACTTTAAGAAACATACTTCCGGCTTTGTACATAGGTGACGAGAAAGTAATTGAAATTGCTTCATCCTTATTAATTATAGCCGCGTTGTTCCAATCTCAGACGGTGTACAAGCAGTTGGCCTCGGTATTTTGCGTGGCTTAACTGATGTAAAAATTCCAACAATGATTACTTTTATTTCTTATTGGATAATAGGATTACCGGTTGGATATTTTCTTGGGTTTAAATATGATTATGGTGTTCAGGGAATTTGGGTTGGTTTACTATTGGGGCTCACTTCTTCTGCTTTACTACTTACATATAGATTTAATTTAAAAAGTAAGCAGCGAATCGCAATTTAATTTTACCACTAAATATTATTTCAGGAATTAGTTCAATTCATTATAATTTTAGTAATAAGTTTTTTATCTATTTCTTCAAAATAAAAATTATTTGTCTTTAGATTTTTATGGTAATATTTCCAAACTTCTGAGGAACTTTTCTGAATAGGTTTGAAAATAGTACATTTGAAATTTTCTCTTTTGAAGCTATAACATAAAAAGGCTTTTTATAGTGCTTGCAGAGTATTGCAGCGTTCAAACTTCCGGTTTTATTTATTGCATTTCCATTTTTTAAAATTTTATCAGCTCCAATAATAACTGCATCTGCTTTTTGAATGAAGTGAGGAAGCATTGCATCTAAAATTAATTCACAATTAATATTTTCATTAAGGAATAATTTTGTCAGAACCCTTCCTTCATTTTTTGGACGGCTTTCACAAATGAATATTTTCAACTTCTTATTTTCTTGCGAATATCTTTTTAACACTTCAAAAACAGTTTTGCTGTTTGATAAAGTTAAAATTGAATTTTTACCGATTAAAGATTTTGCGGCATTTACATAAATAATTTTATTCTGATTAGAAATATTGATTAAAAAATCATTTAAGTAGGTTTTTAATTTGTTGCGATTAATATCTTTATTTAATTTTTTTACCTGGCTTAAATAATTATTGATTATTTGAAATTCCTTTAGTTGATTTACAGCCGCGTTAATAATTTCATTCAAAGTTTCAGAATCATTTAAACAACTTTTCATTAAGTCGTTCAGCTTAATTAATAATTGTAACTGAGCCGGAAGTATTATCATTAAATATTTTATTAAGTTTTTTATTTAAGATTTCTTTTTTCATTTTTCTTCCGGATATAGGTCATCGTACCATTGTGGTTGATCTTTTAAATATTTATCAAACCAGGCAATGATTGTTTTAGTCCATAATTTCCTTTTCTTGTATTCCATTATATGATGATCCTGGCCATTAATTTCTATGAAGTCAACCTTCTTGCCCAGCAATTTTAAAGCAGTAAACATTTGAATCGATTGCCCTGTAGGTACATTAGTATCGGAAGTACCATGAAGAAGTAAGATAGGAGTTGAGATTTTATCAGCACTAAATAGCGGGCTATGGCCGACATAGATATCTTTTCGATTCCATGGAAAACTTCCGGCAGTTGCACCAGCGCTGTAAGTATAACCCCAATATCCTTCACCCCAATATCCGGCAAGTGAACTTATTCCTGCATGGGCAACTGCAGCTGTGAACGTATTTGTTTTAGTTAATAAATTCATTGTTAAAAATCCTCCATACGATGCTCCAATGCATCCAACCTTTGTGGAGTCCACGAAAGGATGAGATGCAAGGAATTTTTTGGTTCCTTCAATAATTTCCTTTGCTGTTTTTTCACCCCAATCATTTACATGGTATGCTGCAAATTTTTGTCCAAATCCAATTGCTCCGCTCGGCTGCAAAATATAAACTATATATCCATTGGCCGTCCATATATTTTGGGGATATCTGCCTTCAAAAGATTGCTCAATAGGTGTTGTGCCTCCATAAAAATTTACAATGCATGGATAGGTTTTTGTACTGTCAAAATCTGGAGGGTAATAAATTTACCGTCAATAGTTTCTTTTCTATCATTTTTAAAAGTCCATTTTTCAGTTTTACCTAACTAAATATTTTTATAGGAAAGTTTGTTTGGATTATAAATTAATTTTGATTTTTGTTCCTCAAAATCAACCATATAAGCCATATCGGGAGTTGTTGCACTGGAGCCTTCGAAAACAGCAAATGAATTATGTTGGAATAACTATTGATTAAACGACATCAGCCGATAAATTTATTTTTTCAAATTTTTTTGAATCAAAATTATATTTATAAATATTTTTAAATGATTTATCGGTTGTTTTAAAGTAAATGTTCCCATGCGTTATTTTTCCAATATGCTGATTAAATTTCCGGATTAAATTTTTAGTAATTGGGTCAGCTTGCTTTGTAGCTAAATTATAAATAAATGCTTGATTATTGTACATATTTGGAATTTGTTCAGTGGAAGTTGTTACAGAAGATTTATTAAATATACCTTGATTGCCGGTAATTAATATTTTAGAGTTATTAGGAGAGAACTGAGCTGCGCCACCCCAAAACTCGGTAAACAATGAGTCAACATTCATATGGTTTAAATGTAAAATATAATAAGTAGAATAAAAATAAGGCTGTTTTGTATAGTCATATTTTGAAATTGTAAATAGAATTTTATTTCCATCCGACTTATATCATTTATAGAAGTAGAATTTTTACCGGCCGTCAGTTAATTTAGTTTCGAAAGCTCCGGATAATTTAACAAATATAAAAATGATTTATCATTTGAACTCGGAAGTCGGTCATCTAATTCATTAAATTTATTTAAACCGGTTTTATTCACTTTTGCTTTTTCCATAATAGAATAAATCAAATAATTTCCGTCGGGTGACCAATAATAACCGCCAAAATTTTCTTCATCTGTTAATAACTTATGTTACACTCACCATTTTGCAAATCATTCATCCAAAGGGTGGTGCTATTTTTTTCAGATGTTATGTATGTAAATTTTATGACCTTTCGGGTACCAGCTTATGCTGAAATATTTGTTCCGCCTTTAAAGGTTTGAAAGTGAGTACCATCTTTAATATTGAAGATTTCAATCCAGCTTTCTTTATTTTCCCGTTATTTTCAACTTGTGAAATTTGAACAGCAGCTAAATCTCCTGATGGTGAGATTGATACCGAACTATTTTCGGATCATCAAGAAGATTTATAATTGAAGTTATTTTTGCGGGGGAAATGGTGGCTTCAAGATCGATTCCTTAAAAGTAGAATCAAGTATTAATGCCGATTCGAACATCCAATTACTTTTAAAGGTTTTGCCAATAAGGATTTTAGGACAATTGCATGCTTCCCATTTTCAAGTTTTAATTCTTTAGTAATTTTTTCATTTTCACATTTGAAGAATCGGACTGATAGATTGATTTTATCTTTTGTATGAATCTTTTCTCCATCAAGAAATAGTTCAAACTCCTGACATGAATTGATTTCTATATTGGCTTTAATCCATCTGTCTGTATTTAAATATGATACTAAAAAAAATTCTTGTGGTGAATTATTAACGTTTTCGTTTAATCTTATTTCTCCAAAATCTGATTTTATCTTTTCCCATTTTAGGTTTAAATTATTATTCCATTTCAATTCTTCATCTTCTTTAGGTTCAATTTTGCTTACGTCAAAGTTTTCAAAGCTTAAAAGAGATTTTAAACTGAATTCGTATCTCTAACCATTACGGGGAATTCTAAATTTATTGGCCCTATCATCAGCCATTCATCTATAAATTTACTTGTTTTAAAGGCAGGGATTTCTTTAGCAATAATATTAAAACAAAGTCGTTATTGAAATAATTAATGTCAAAGTTTTGAAGGAGCTCATTTATTCTCCGCATAAAAATGAGTAAAATACATTACGCTTAAAAATAAAAAATAAAGTAGATTTATTCGTACTGAATTTTAAGTATATTTTTTTAATTTTAACCAAATCCTAATATTAAACTTTGGAGACATAATGCTTAAAAAATTAATAAATGCATTTTCTATTTTGATGATTTTAATTTTAACAGTTAATGCACAAAATAAAATAGCCGACAATAAAAATTCAATTGGAACTGAAATTCATGAGTCACATAAATTTGACCCAAGCAGAGATGCTCAAAAAGATATTAACAATGCAATTGTAGAAGCTAAAAAATTGGATAAAAGAATTTTGCTTGATGTAGGCGGTGAGTGGTGTATTTGGTGCCATAGGTTGGACAGTCTTATTTGCAAATAATCCGGACCTTATCAAAATATATGTATGATAATTATGTAGTTGTAAAAGTTAATTACAGCCCTGAAAATAAAAATGAAAAGGTATTGTCTCAGTTCCCCAAAATGCCGGGATATCCTCATTTATTTGTATTGAATAAGAACGGGAAACTAATTCTGTTCAGAAGATACAAGATTACTTGAATCCGGGAAAGGGCATGACAAAAATAAAGTGATGGCTTTTCTTAAAGAGTGGGCTCCCAAAAAAGTTAGCAGCATGAAGAAGGAGATAAAAAATTAAAAATAAATATTATCCTACAATTTAGTGCTTAGCATAAACACAATTTTTTTAAAGAAATTGGGTTTATGCCTTAAATATTCCATAATATATTATTTATACTTCTCTAATGCTCATGGCAGTCACCAACCATTTCGTGGTAGTGAAAATAGTTAATATTCTTTAATAACATCTTTATCAATAAAATTCTTAATATCAAAATCAGATTGAAAATTTGATTCATTCCAATACCGATTTTGAGTTAGGTTTGAATAAAGCTCGCTTTTGTTATGATAATTTTTTAGATAAAACATTCTAACCTTATTCCGGTTTTTAATTAGCCAGTTTAAAGTGATTTTCATCTTTTCAAGGTCTTCTTCGCTTGGCAGCTTATCCAATTGATTTGTGTTTTCATAGAAATCGTCAATGGTTTCTTCAAATAGATCTTTTTTATTAAGTGGATTATTCTTAATAAATATTTTTCCTTCTATCATTAAAACATAATCACATTGAAATCCTCCGTTAACTTCAAACAAAACATTTGCTGAATTAACCGGCTCAGCGAGCAAAGATGATTTATGCGTTTGCGAAAGTATTAAATCAATTAGTTCTTTAACTTCAGCTGCCCTTTCATATTTTTCCTGATCAGAATAGAATTTCATTTTGTTTATTAATCTTGTTAATGCAAATTGATTCTTACCAAAAAGAAATTCATATATTTTTGAAAGCTCATCATCGTACAATTGCTTATCATGATTTATGCAAGGCGCAGTGCAGCTTTCTATATCAGCAAAGAAAACAGCCATTGTGCATTTCAAATTCTTTTTCTTCACATTCACGAATAGCAAATGCCTTGTTAACCATTTCAAAAACTTTTAATGCCTTCTTTTTTGTCGTGAACAATCCAAAATAATCATTACCGTCAAAGTCAAAATAATTGCAGACTTCTATTGAAGGAAAATCCTCTGTGCTTTTTATTCGTAAAAAATATTTATTACCATATTCTTTTAATTGAGTGTTGTGTTTAGGGTTTTTTAATTTTATCGATTCTGCTTCTGAAAGAAGTGCGGTAAGTTCTGTATTTGTAATCTCAATTTTTAATCTTGATGCTTGCTTAACTATTTTCTTTGCTTTCCTGGTTGCATTAGATGAGAAATAAGATTTAACTCGATTCTTTAATGATTTTGCTTTTCCTATATAAATTATTTCATTTTTTGAATTCAGAAAATAATAATTACCAGGTGCATCCGGTAATGAAACTATATCCTCATTTAATTTTTTATTTACTTTTAATTTGTCTATCTGTGGAGAAGGGAAGTGCTGGAAACTTATTAATTCCTCTACTATTTCAAGCTCATGTATTTCTTTTAAAGACTTTAACATTTTAATCAAAACTTTAGCAGTAACTTCGGCGTCGCCAAATGCTCTATGTGCATCTTTGTTTTTTAATCTTAGGTGAGAAGAAACAGAACCTAATGATTTACTTCTTAAATCAGGATATAATCTTCGGGCTAATTTAACAGTGCAAACACCCGGGTTATTGATTTTTTCTCTATTGCAATTTTTTAATTCAGCTTTTATAAAGCCTTGATCAAAAGCGAGATTATGAGCAATCAGAATATTATCATCAATAAAATTCACAATATCATCTGCAACTTCATCAAAGAAAGGCGCATCATAAACATCATCATCGTTAATGCCGGTGAGATTAGTTATAAGAAATGGAATTTGTCTGCCGGGATTAATAAAAGTATGATACTTATCTACAATTTTTAAATTTGAAACTTTAACTAAAGCAATCTCAATAATTTTATTTTTAAATGGAGATAGCCCGGTAGTCTCGACATCAAAAACACAAAAGTTAGCCTCGTAAATTGGAGTAGAAAGTATTTTTTCGAAATTCATTTTGTTAATTTATTATTAACGAAGTATAGATTCAAAAATTAAATTAGGATAATTGATTTTTAATTTCGTCATATCAATCCTAAAATTCGGTTTTCTTTTTATTTACTTCATTTATAAATATATTTCAAACCAAAAAAGCGAGATTTATGCCCACAATTAATATACTTTTTATCGGAGACATTATAGGAAAGCCCGGATTAAATTTGGTTGAAACCTGGCTGCCGAGCTTAATTCAAAAATATAAACCCGATTTAGTAATTGCTAACGGAGAAAATGTTTCTGATGGCAAGGGCTGCACTGAAAAAGAAGGAAAAGTTTTATTTGATCTTGGTGTGAATGTAATAACCGGCGGAAATCATACCTGGGATAAATATCAATCACAAGATTATTTAAAAGCCGAACCGCGTGCTTTACGTCCGTTAAATTATCCTAAAGGAACTTACGGAAATGGATATCATATTGCCGCAACAAAAAAAGGAAAAGTTGCCGTGTTAAATATGCAGGGACG
Source organism: uncultured Bacteroidota bacterium (assembly GCA_963777615.1). GTDB lineage: Bacteria > Bacteroidota > Ignavibacteria > Ignavibacteriales > Ignavibacteriaceae > CAVSWT01. Next base: position 66,911 of record CAVZSD010000065.1, read on the forward strand.
AACTTTTATGGCCACTATCGATTGCCCTTTTAAATGTGCTGATTGGATAGTTCCTAAATTACAAAACGAAACGAAAGTAATATTCCTGGATTTTCATGCTGAAGCAACCGCGGAAAAAATGGCTATGGGGCAGCATCTTGACGGAAGAATCAGCGCCCTTGTTGGGACACATACTCATATCCAAACAGCTGATGAAAGAATTTTTCCCAAAGGAATGGGTTATATAACTGATGTTGGTATGACTGGTCCATATGAGTCTGTGATAGGTATGAAAACTGTGGCTGCATTGAATAGATTTATATTTCAAACTCCGCAAAGGTATGAGACAGCAGTTGATGAAGTTCATCTTTGCGGTATGTTTTTTAAAGTTGATTCGGAATCCGGTAAAACATTGGAATTGGAAAGAATAGTTTTTCCAGAGTTTGAAAAAAAAGCCAAATAATTTTATGTTTAATTTTCCCTTTCCGAGAATCGATAGTGATGAGAAATTACGAGAGATGTTGTTAAAATATTGCCGGCTAAGCGAAAATGAAATTTGGGTTGACCCGGATGGAAAACATAAAATTGGCTGCATTGACGCCGCTGATGTAAAACAAGTTGAAAAATTGTTTGAGACAAAAAAAGCTTGTTTAGCCATTCATGACCCGCCCTATAATTTTGTAGCTTTTCAGGAAAGGGACACTGAAAATTTTATTTCGTGGTCTAAGCTTTGGATTAAAAATTCTTATATGTTCTTAAAAGATAATTCTTCATTATACATTTGGCTTGGTGCAGATCAAAACAAACATTTTCAACCGCTTGCTGATTTTATTTTAATGATGAAAGACAGCGAATTTAAATCTCGAAGCTTCATTACAATGAGGAATCAAAGAGGCTACGGGACACAAAAAAATTGGATGTCTATCCGGCAAGAGCTTTTATATTATGTAAAAGGTAGCCCGGAGTTTTTTGTTGACGCTGAATACACTGATATTCCAAAAATTCTTAAAGGATATTATAAAAAAGTTAACGGGAAAGAAACTGAGAATATAGAACGAAGCAAATCTTCAAATATACGCGCAGGCAATGTTTGGGTTGATATTCAGCAGGTCTTTTATAGAATGGAAGAGAATGTAAATGGATGCTATGCTCAGAAACCCTTGAAATCTATAAAAAGAATAGTTGAGGCAAGCAGCAAGGAGAATGATATTGTATTGGATTTTTTTTCACATTCTGGTACAACATTGCTCGCTTCCGAAATGATGAATAGAATTTGTTTTACTACTGATATTGATCCTATCTTCTGTGAAATAAGTATCAGGCGTTTAGAAAATTATAGGAGGAATAAAAAAACCGGCTGGCAAAATTCTAATCCATTTGCTGAGGAGATATTGAAAGATAAAAAACTTAAGAAATATTTATATGAAAATTATGATATACAAGTTCCTGAAGCTGATGTAATATCTAATTAATATCAACTATTTTTTAAATAAATTCAGTAATTAATTATTACGTAATACAAATAAAAAAAAGAAAAATGATTTTAATTGACGGAAATAAAACTTCTAAAGACATTCGTTTTGAACTAAAGCAAAAAATTGACGAATTAAAAAATAAAGGGAAAAATGTTCCAGGATTAGTGACCATTCTGGTTGGAGAAAATCCGGCATCTCAAGTTTATGTTAGAAGCAAAATAAAAGATTGTGAAGAAATCGGGATGCGTACAAAATCAGAATATCTGCCCGATACAATTTCAGAAAAAGATTTATTGAATATAATAGAAAAGTATAATAATGATAAAAATTTTCACGGCATATTAGTCCAGCTTCCTTTGCCGAAACACATAAATGAAAATAAAGTGATAGAAGCAATTTCTCCTAAAAAAGATGTTGATGGTTTTAGCCCCACAAGTATAGGAAATTTGGTAATCGGTAAAGATACTTTTGTTTCGTGTACGCCTGCAGGAATTCAGGAATTATTAATTCGCTACAAAATTGATACAAAAGGCAAACACGTTGTTGTGCTGGGCAGAAGCAACATAGTAGGCAAACCTATTGCTAATATTATGCTTCAGAAAAAAGAGCATGCAAATTCTGTAGTAACAATTTGTCATTCTGCCGCAAAGGATGTTTCAGAATTTACAAGGCAAGCTGATATTTTAATTGCTGCCATAGGCAGCGCAAATTTTGTTAAAGCAGATATGATTAAAGATGATGCAGTTATTATTGATGTAGGAATAAACCGGGTTGAAGATGCAACTAAACCAAAAGGGTATAGGCTTGTTGGCGATGTTGATTTTGAAAATGTTTCTAAAAAAGCTTCTTATATTACTCCGGTTCCGGGAGGAGTTGGCCCGATGACAAGGGCAATGCTGTTAAGTAATACATTCAAAGCTTATAAATTGTTTGGAGATTAAAAATGAATTACTCATTCCCTGATAAAGATGTTTCTCCCGAATTTCTTGAAAAAGTTTTGCGCGATTTTTATTGTGAAAATGATTCATGCAAAGGATGGGAAACTAATGTTGTTACTCAGCCAACTTCAGTAAAAAGAATTGTTGAAAACGGTGCTGAGAGAATTGCTGCCGGTCTTGGTGTTGGCGGTTCATTATCAGATAAAAGTCTTGCAAGAAAAATTGACCATACGATTTTAAAACCTGAAGCAACTACAAAGGAGATTTCATCACTTTGTGAAGAAGCAAAAAAATATAACTTTGCTTCAGTATGTGTCAATTCTTCATTAGTTCCATTGTGTGCTGATTTGTTAAAAGGAACGGATGTGAAAGTCTGCACTGTAATTGGCTTTCCGCTTGGAGCTGTTACAACAGAGGTAAAACGCTTTGAAGCTGAGCAGGCGATTTATAATGGCGCACAAGAAATTGATATGGTAATTAGTGTTGGTAGGCTTAAAGAAGGAAATTATGATTACGTGTTTAACGATGTAAGTGAAGTAGTATCAGTTGCGAAAAAAAATAATGCGATTTGCAAAGTGATTTTAGAAACTGCATTGTTGACAGACGAAGAAAAGGTAAAAGCATGTGTGATTTGTAAAAATGCCGGAGCAAGCTTTGTAAAGACTTCAACCGGATTTAGCAAAGGCGGTGCAACTGCTGGTGATGTTGCTTTGATGAAATATGTAGTTGGCAGCGGCATTGGAGTTAAAGCTTCAGGCGGAATTCGTTCAAAAGAAGATGCTGAGAAAATGATAGCCAGCGGAGCAGATAGAATTGGAGCAAGTGCAAGTGTGGCAATAGTGAGTGGTGAAAAAGGGAAGAGCAGTTATTAGAATTTAGATTTTAAGATAAAATGATTTTAGATATTATAATTCATAAAACAGACGATGGTGTTACGGCAGAGATTCCTTCTTTAAGAGGATGCGAAAGCTGGGCTCATGATGAAGATACTGCAATGGATAAAATATTAGATCTTGCATCTTATTACTTAAAGACTGATAAATCAAAATTTAAAATTGATAAGGCAAGATCGTTAAAAAATAAATCGGTTTTTAAGTTAGTCTTTCATAAAAGCTGAATGTGAAAAGTTTTAAGACTGAAAAAAGAACTAAAAAAATTTCTTCTGTTGTTTCAACAAGACAATTTTCATTAAGAGTTGTCTTTGAGAATATCCACGATCCGCATAATGTTAGTGCTATTTTCAGAACTTGTGATGCTGTAGGTGTTCCGAAAGTTTCATTAATTTACAATAAAGAACCATTTCCTAAGATCGGGAAAAAATCTTCTGCTTCTGCATTTAAATGGGTTGAAAAAGAAAAGTTTAAAAGTGTAGATGAATGTTATTCAAAATTGAGAGAACAGGGTTTTAAGATTTACGCGTCAGCTTTAATGGAACATTCAAAAAATCTTTATGATATAGATCTTACAAAAAAATGTGCAATTGTTTTGGGCAATGAACATCGTGGTGTTTCTGAAGAAGCTGCAAATAAAGCGGATGAAATATTTTTGATACCCATGTACGGAATGGTACAAAGCTTAAATGTTTCCGTTGCAGGAGCCGTTGTGTTGTACGAAGCGTTAAGACAACGGTTGAAGAATGGAATGTATGAAATGAATGAAATAAATGAAATGGAAATGAATGATCTGATGGAGAAATGGGTTAGAAAATAAATTGCTTTACTGTATAATTGTTTAATGGTTAATTGATTAGTCGTTATACATTTTTATTATAAGTCGCAATTCAGCAATTAAACCATTTAACATTGTCTAAAAAATCCGTAAGTAAAAAATAAAATAATTTTAATTAAAAGATGATCCAGGAATTCAATAAAATAAGTAAAGTAAAAGGTGAATTAGAACTTCCCGGTGATAAATCTATATCTCATCGTGCAGTGATGTTTTCAGCTATGGCAAAAGGGGAGTCGAGAATTTCCAATTTGTCCAATGGTGAAGATGTAAAAACAACTCAAAGTATTTTCAGGCAGTTGGGAGCGGAAATAAACAATTGATAATAAATTTGTAAATGTAAATGGTGTTGGGTTCAAGGGATTTAGAAAACCAAAAAATATTCTTGATGCCGGAAACAGTGGGACAACAACTAGATTAATATGCGGTATATTAGCAGCGCAAAATATTGAAACTGAAATTATAGGTGATGAATCATTATCCCGGCGGCCAATGAAAAGAATAATCACTCCGCTTGCGGCCATGGGAGGAAAAATATCTGCGTCTGAGAATTTTACATTGCCATTAAAAATATTTCCGTCAGAAAAATTAAATCCAATTAGTTATGAACTGCCCGTTGCCAGTGCACAAATTAAAAGTGCTGTTTTACTTGCCGGATTACATCTTGAAGATGAAACATGTGTTATTGAAAAGCTTCCTTCACGTGATCATACTGAAAGAATGTTGGGATTAGAGGTTGAAGAAAATGAGAATAAAAAGCTGATTTATTCTTCAAAAAAAAATTACCCTGAGCCGAAAGAATATTTTGTACCTTCTGATATATCAACTGCTGCATTTTTTATAATCTTAACTCTATCAACAAATGATTCAGAATTAAGAATAAAGCATATTTCACTCAATCCCACTCGAACAGGTATATTAAGTATCTTAAATGATATGGGAGCAAACATAGAGATTGAAAATATAAAAAATGCGGCAAGTGAACCTTATGGTGATTTGATTATTAAGAATGGCGTGCTGAAAAATATTGGGATAAAGGAAGAAATTGTTCCCAACATAATTGACGAAATACCAATTCTTTCTGTTGCCGGAATTTTTGCCGAAGGAAAATTTGAAATTAGAAATGCTAAGGAATTAAGAGGAAAAGAGTCTGACCGAATTAAAGCACTGTGCGAAAATTATAAAAAATTAGGACTGGAAGTAGAAGAATATGAAGATGGATTTTCAATTGATGGTAGAATTAAAAATAATTTAGTTACATTTGATAGTTATGACGACCATCGAATTGCGATGGCTTTTAGTATACTGTCTTTATTATTGAAAGAAGGCGGTAAAGTTAATAATTTTGAATGTGTTAAAATTTCCAATCCGAATTTTTTATCACAACTAAAACAAATTGTCAGGTGAAAAATGGCTGAAGTAATTTTAAAAGACGTAACCAAAATTTATGAAGGCGGTAATGTAGCCGTTAAAGATGTAAACATTGAAGTGAAAGACAAAGAATTTGTTGTTCTTGTAGGGCCTTCAGGATGCGGCAAATCAACCACACTTAGAATGGTTGCCGGGCTTGAGGAAATTTCTAAAGGTGAATTATTTATTGATGGGAAAATGGTAAACAATGTTTCTCCAAAAGACAGAGACATTGCTATGGTATTTCAGAATTATGCTTTGTATCCGCATATGACTGTTTATGAAAATATGGCTTTCGGTTTAAAGCTTAGAAAATTCAGTAAGGAAGAAATAAAGCAAAGAGTAACAGATGCAGCGAAAATTTTAGGATTGGAGCCTTACCTTGACCGCAAACCAAAGGCACTCTCCGGAGGACAAAGGCAAAGAGTAGCTGTAGGCAGAGCAATTGTGCGTAAGCCAAAAGTATTTTTATTTGATGAACCGCTTAGCAATCTTGATGCAAAGCTGCGTGTTCAAATGAGAACTGAGATATCAAAACTTCATCATGAGCTTGGCGCTACAATGATCTATGTTACGCACGATCAAACTGAAGCGATGACAATGGGAGATAAAATTGTGATTATGAAAGACGGTTTTGTTAATCAAACCAATACTCCGTTGAATTTATATAACTATCCATCGAATAAATTTGTAGCAGGATTTATTGGAAGCCCTTCAATGAATTTTATTGAAGGAACAGTTTCCGGCTCTACTTTTAAAACAAACGGCGGCGAATTAGACTTATCATTTAATGGTGAATATACAGATAAATTAAAACCATTTAATAACAAAAAAATTATTTTAGGTGTTCGGCCGGAAGATATATATGATTCGCAAGCTGCTCCTACAGAAGCACATTATTCAACATTCAATGCAAAGTTAGAAGTAGTTGAGCCAATGGGGAATGAAATATTTATTTATTTCTCCATAGAAGGCAATCAATTTATTGCCAGGATTCCGGCAAGGGAAAAACCCGAACCTGGTTCACATAGGGAGATTTATATTGATACAAAGAAACTACACTTCTTTGATGGAGAGACTGAAAGTACTATAGTATAAAAATAACTTTGCAGTCACACTGGGAATGCCAAAGTGTGACAAATGTTAATCTTCGACACCACAAAACTAACTTAATCTTCTATACAAATTGCTTTTTAAATTCTTTTTCTAATGACTTTAATTTGTTCAAAGCTTCAAAGTCTGATGCTCAAATTTATTTATCTCAATTTCCTCAAAAATCTTTTTCCAAAAATCGATACCATATTTATTTGCAAAATAAATAAAGTTGATTTCTCGTTCCTGCAAATTTGAATTGGGATACAAAGCAAGAGAGGCTTTATCAATTTGCCTTAATGTAATTTCATGTTTTTTTGCCTGCGAATCTTTAGCTTTATCTTTTAACTCATTCAGGTAGTGAAATACCTTCTCTCTATATTTTGTAGTAGTGTCGGCAATTGTTTTATCAATAACAAATAGTTTTTCTTTTAGATTGTCCAATGCCAGGTCAATATCATGCTGAGTTTTACTAAACACATCTTCCATTACGGTAGCTGAAATTGATTCAACTACTTTAGCTTTTAATTTATCAATATTGATAAATATATCTTCAACCGACAGATTATATTTATCAAGAATTGAGCTAATATTTTTTTCAATGATTGTTATTGAGGAACGTGGATATATATAAGGAGACTCTATATTAAAAAGATTATATAGCCTCATCACCTGAGCGAAGTATGAAATTTCGCTGGGCCCGCCAATATAAAATGCAGTGGGTAAAATATAATCCTGACAAATTGGCCTCAACAAAACATTTGGGCTAAAGGATTGGGGGTTATTTTCAATCTCAGAAATTATTTCTTCATGTGTGAATTTTTTCTTTTTACGCTTTAATCTGTATCCGCCTTCATCTAAAGGTTCAATTGCAAACCTTCCTTCCTCGTTTCCGTAAAATAGATTTATTGGTTTAACTTTGACTTGAGCGTGATATATTTCTTCAAGTCTAGCCGAAACATTTACCAGCTTCTCTGTGTGTGCTCTAAATTCGTTTATTTCTTTTTTAAATATTGGTTTTAACAGATTTTTAATTTCAAGATCCTGCGGATTAAATAATACCAAACCATATTCATCAAAAAGCCAAAATATTAATTCTGAAAAGGATTCTCTATAAGTTTTACCTTCTTTATAAATTGATTTAAGTTTTGTCAGCAATGGTTCTTTAAATTCAGTATCGCGCAGGTTCTTACCAAGTTCATCAAAGAAAGATGGAAATCGAACCATCCAATTTTATATTCCCAACACTTACTTTTATTTCATCATCCGAATTTACTTCACCATAATTTAATTTTAATAATTCGTTATTATCATTAACAAGATTAATATGGCTTACTTCTTCAAAATCATGGTCATCGCCTTCCAGCCAAAATACGGGTACAAAATTAAATTCATCATATCGTTCGGATAAGCTTGAAGCTAATTTAATTGTAGTTATAATTTTGTAAAAGGTATATAGAGGCCCGCCGAGTATGCCAAGTTGCTGGCCGGTTACCACTGCAAGAGTATTTTTTTCTTTTAAAGCTTCAATATTATTTTTTGTCTTTTGAGAAGGTTCTAAATCCTTATATTGCTTTAAAATAATATTTGGAAGCTCGCTCCGAAAATTTCTTTCTGAACCGGAAATTTTTTTAAATTTATTTAAATACCCATCTTTATTTCTAAAGTCATTTTCATAAAATTCATTCACATTTTCAAATTCATACAAATAGTCTAAAAAAAGATTTTGATGACCGGGAATATCACCGAAATTAATAAACATTAGCGCTCCAGGATTTAATAATTTTTAGGTGATAAAAGTAACAAAATATATATTGCTTAACAAAATACGGTGGAGTTAAAGTGATGTAGAATTCTTTTGTAAGTGTTAATATTTAATTATCTTCATGTCAAAAAATTAGGCTAAATTGGAAATAAATATTATAAAATATTTTACTATTAGAAGGTTTGTGAATGCTCTACAAATTGTTTCCTCATTCAATTTATCAAAGTTGTTAAAGAAGCCCATCGTTTGGGGAATGCCGGTTTCTTATTCAATTGAACCTACCAATCATTGTAATTTAAAATGCCCGGAATGCCCTTCAGGGCTTGGAATATTGACACGTCCTTTGGGATTGTTAAAATTAAATAACTTCAAAAAAATGATTGATGAAATAAGCAAAACCGGGTTTTATGTACAGCTCTTTTTTCAAGGTGAACCTTTTATTAATAAAGAACTGCCGGCGATGATTTCGTATGCTCAAAGTAAAAATGTTTATGTTTCAATAAGTACAAATGGGCATTTTATTAATAAAAAGAATGTAGATGAAGTATTAAAGCACGCGCCCGATAAGTTGATATTTTCAATTGACGGACTTGATGAAGAAAGTTACCAAAATTATAGGGTTGGGGGAACCTTTAAGCAGGCAGATGAAGGATTAAGATTAATCGTTAAAAGAAAAAACGAGCTTAGACAACGATCGCCATTTATTGAGTTTCAATTTATTTTAATGAAGCAGAATGAACATCAGTATGAACAAGTTTTAGAATATGGTAAAGAAGTAGGAGTTGATAAGGTTGTATTTAAAACTATGCAGGTTAGTTCACAAGAAAGCGCTGAAAAGTTTTTACCTGAAAATGAAAATTACAGAAGATATAACTTTAATAACGGCAATCTAAAAATTAAAAGTATGCTTGAAAATCATTGCTTTGCATTATGGCGTACGTCTGTAATCACCTGGGATGGAAAAGTTGTTCCGTGCTGCTTCGATAAAGATGCTGAACATGAGATTGGAAATTTAAGTGATAAATCTTTTAATGAAATTTGGAAGTCGAACGCTTATCAAAGTTTTAGAAATACAGTTCTAGATGATAGAAAAAATATTGATATGTGCACCAATTGCACAGAAGGATTAAAAATAAATATTTTAGAGATCGAAAATTAAAAATAAATGATTAACAAAAATATAATGCGGAAATTTCTACTAACTTCTTTATTGTTCTTTATAATTACATCAATAATTACTGCTCAATCGAACCAAGTAGATAGTTCAAAATTTAGATTTGAATTTTTACCGAAAGGACTTCATTTCATTCCTCTAAGAGCCAACATTGACGAAGCAAAAATGGGAGTATTGATGTATCCGAAAGACTGGCACTTAAAAGTCGATATTGGTAATTCTATTGACCTTTTCAAGCTAAGCATTGCGGATAATGTTTTTACTATTGGCGCAGAATTTATGGCATTTGCTTACGTTACTTCTTACCAGGAATTCCGCTTGCAAATTGATGAACTCGATGGATTCTTTGGAGGTAATTTGACTTATACGAAAAGTATTTCCAAAGGGGTATTATTTTCGAGATTCAGAATTATTCACAACAGTTCTCATCTGGCAGATGGGCATTGGGATTGGTACAATCATTCCTGGAAGGGTGGTAAAATTCCTTATGCATTCGGAAGAGATTACGCTGAGATTGCTTTAGGTCATATTTTACCAACTGAAATATTATTATTTAGATATTATGGAAGCGCTTCTTATGCCTTTCATCAAAATGCCGGAGGCAAGCCCCTGAAGCGGACAATGTTCGGTATTGGCGCTGAAATTTCTTCTCCTAAATTCATAGGCAAAATTTTAAATAATGACACAAACATATTTTTTGCCGGACATATTAACTTTGAAGGAATTCCAAAATATGTGGGTGATCAAAATTATATGATGGGTTTCAAGTTTGGCAATTGGAACGGTAAAGGAATTTTAATTTATGCTTCTTATTATACCGGGGGAGATTTATTTAACCAGTATTTTACAGACCGTGTCAGCCGTTTTGGTTTTGGGTTTTCATTTGAATTCATTTAATAATAAATAAATATTGATTGACGAAATTGAAATAGAATCGGAAAAGAAAACTATTCAAGCCAAAAGAAAGAGTACAATTATTTTTATTTTAAAAATAATTTTTGCTGCCGCTTTACTGGTTTACTTTATTGAAAAGATAAATATTAATGAAATTGAAAAATCTATCATTTCAGCAAATTTATTTTTTTTACTCATAGCAATTTTTCTGCTGCCTTTAAATATTTATCTGCAATTTTTAAAGTGGCAGGTTACCTGTCAAACGATTTTAAATGAAAATGATAAATCAAAAATTTTAAGTTCACTTTTTTATGGGTTAAGTGCCGGGGCTTTTACTCCGGCAAGAATAGGAGAGTATTTCGGAAGGGGAATAGCACTTAAGGAAAAGTCAATATTAAAAGTTACTATCGCCACTGCATTGGATAAATTTTTCCCGCTTGCTTTAATATTGATAATTGGAATAATTTCGTCTTCATTTTTTATCAGCAAAGATTTAGCAATTCCTTATAAAAATATATTTATAAGTTTTGCCGGATTAATCTTTTTGACGATCCTGCTCTATCTATTTTTTGACTCAAATAAAAAATATTTCGAGTATTTAAAATTGAAATTAAAGAAAATAAAAATTATTGAAAAAAATATAAATCAACTTCAGGCATTAAAAAGAGTTAATAGAGACTATGCTTTTAAAATGTCGTATTTATCTTTATTATTTTATCTCTGTTTTGTTTTACAGTTTGTTTTTTTGATTGCTGCATTTTCACATCATTTAAATTTGATCCCTTATCTTCAAGCGGTAAGCATGATACTATTTGCTAAGGTTTTTATAGGACAATTTTCAATAGGAGAACTTGGTATTAGAGAAGGCGTATCAATATTTTTCTTGACTAAAATTGGTGAGTTAAGTCAAACGGCTTTCAGTGCAGCTTTTTTTGTTTTCTTTATTAATATTTTAATTCCTTCTTTAATCGGGTTAATTTTTATTTTCAAGAAAAACCATGCTTGAAACAGTTCCAGCTATTCTTTTTTTAATTCTTCTATTTTATTACATCTATTTCCTTTCAACGATTTATATAGGATTAAATAAATTAAAACCAGTTGAAGAAAAAGAAATTGATGAATTTGTTTCTATCATAATTCCATTTAGAAATGAATCGGAAAATATTCTGCGAAGCCTGGCAAGCATTGAACAATTAAACTATCCGAAAAACAAATATGAAGTAATTTATGTAAATGATGGTTCAACCGATGACTCATTATCAAAATTGAAGCAGGCGATTAAATTTGAAAATATAAAAATCATTGAGACTCCTATAACAAAAGAATTAAAAGCTCATAAAAAGAGAGCGGTTAAATTTGGCATCGAAAACTCCAAAGGAGATATAATTGTTACTACTGATGCCGATTGTTTTCATAAGGAAAACTGGCTTCAAAGCTTGCTTTGTTATTTTGATGAATACACAGGATTTGTATCGGGACCGGTTGATTTTATTGATGAAAAAAAATTATTTGCGAGACTTCAAAGATTGGAATTTGCCGGATTAATCTTAAGCGGTGCAGGCTTGATTGGAAATAAGACTCCTGCAATTTGCAATGGAGCAAATTTAGCTTACAGAAAAAATGTTTATGAACAAGTAAACGGATTCGAAGATAATTTTAATTTGTCTTCAGGCGATGATGAATTATTAATGCAAAAAATATTTAGCGATACCAATTATAAAGTAAAATTTTGTTTGAATAAAAATGCAGCGGCATTTACAAAATCAAATCAAACTATTTCGCAATTTTTTCAGCAAAGAAGAAGATGGGCCAGCAAAGGCTTATTTTATAAAAATAAATTATTAGTGTTAAAACTGAGCCTAATTTTTCTTTTTTATTTTGGAATAATAGCACAATTTATACTAGGCTTTTACTCCAATATTTATTTTTTAACTTTAGTGATTAGTCTCACCTCTAAGCTATCAATTGAATACCTTATTTTGAAAAAGGGGACAAAAGCCTTATTTACCAAAGAAATATTAAAGCCATTTATGCTGGCTGAAATTTTTCACATTCCATACATAATAGTTTCAAGCATAGCCGGTTTGTTTGGAAATTATAAATGGAAAGATAGAAAAGTTAAGAGATAAGGTTATTTACAATGTCATCCCGAACTTACTGAGTGTTCTGATTTATAAAATAGATTCTGAATTAAATTCAGAATGACAAAAAATAAGTCATATTTCGACATGCATAATGACCCAATGAAAATTTTAGATAGTCTAACATTTTTATTGTATTCTAATTACCTTATGTTGTATAGTAAAATAGACATAAAAAGTACTCATTCCATGGAAAAATCTCATCTTTTAATAAAATCTGCATGGCACAATCATTGGCTTAAAAAGTATAAATTGAGTTCAAAAATCTTAGCGAGGTACATCATGAAAAAAATTGCAGTAATAATATTAGCGTTGGCTTTAACTTCAGCAATAAACATTGAAGCTAAAAGCCCGCCTCAACCGGTTGGCTTTGGAGCTTTTTATTCACAGCTCTCTCCTTATGGCTCATGGCTTGAGTTAAACAGCGGAGTAGTAGTTTGGCGTCCATTCTTCATAAGTAATAATTGGACTCCTTATATGGATGGGCAATGGATTTGGACAAGCGACGGCTGGTACTGGGATTCATACGAGTCGTTTGGCTACATAACATACCATTACGGCAGATGGTATTTTGATGACTACTACGGATGGTTATGGGTTCCGGATTATGACTGGGCACCAGCATGGGTTGAATGGCGTTATAATAGCGATTACATCGGTTGGTCTCCATTGCCGCCTTATGCAGCTTTCTATGTAAACGTTGGAATCATTTTTACAACAGACTATTATACTCCATACAATCACTGGCATTTTGTTAGATATAAATATATCTGTGATCCTTATGTACATAATTATTTTGCTGCTCCTTCGTATAACTATGGGATTTACAGCAAAACTAAATACAGAACTAACTATGATTATTCCGGCGGAAGAATTAGGAATAGAGGAGTTGATGTTGAATATGTAAGAAACATGGGCGGAAGAAATATTAGTGAAAGACAAGTAAACTTTGTCAACGACCCTAAAGAAGTTACAAGAACAAATGTAACGGTTAATAACAGAGAAGTTATTAGAACGTACCAGGTTTCTAAAGATGAAATAAAAAGAGAAGGTACCAGGAATGTAACTATAAAGAAAGCTGAAAGAAATTCTACCCTGGAGCTTAATAGAATTGCTGTAGGTGAAAACAGAAACAATATAAGAACCGATGATAAAAATGTAAGAGTTAGAGATGAAAGAGGCGACTTTAAATCTGTCAACAGCGATAGAACTGTAGAACGGACAAGAACCACAGAAACGAATACTAATGTGCAACGAACAGAAGTTAATAGAACAAACACAAATAGAACTGTTGAAACTCCTAAGACAGAAGTAAAAAGAAGCACTCCGGCAGAAGTTCGTCAGAATACAAATAGAAACACTGAAAGTAATACGAATACAAGAACACAGGAAAGAAAAGTAGAAACTAAAAGAGAAGTAAAAAGAACTGAGGCACCGAAAGTTATAAGAAAAGAAAGCAGCAGTTCACAGAATAATTCTCAACCAAGAACAAATACTAACTCTGCTCCTAAAAAAGAATCAGCCCCGAACAGAAGTGTTGAAACTCAAAGATCAACACAAAGGGAAAATGTTCAGAGAAGTAATACTAATAATAACAGCAGCAGAAGCAGAGAATCGAATAACAGTAAAACTGAAAGAAGCACACAAAAAAGAAGATAGATATTCCCAGTTCATTGAGCACTCTCCTAAAGCCGTTTCAAGAAATTGGGACGGCTTTATTATGTGCTTATCTAAGTGTTCCTAAGTGATCTGAGTGCCTTAGTGGTAAAAAAAGCTTAACCATTTAGAAAGTTTTTAGAGTTGTCATTTCGAAGGAGTCTTCGACTGAGAAATCTATAACATAGTAATGAAAAAGATTTATCCCGTTGGTCGAAAAGACATTAAAAGGATTGTTTTCATTTGTACCGAAGGCCGGACTCGAACCGGCACATGGTTTAAGCCATACTGGATTTTGAGTCCAGCGCGTCTACCAATTCCGCCACTTCGGCTAATTTTTTGCAGTGCAATATTAAGTTAAAATAAATATAGCCCTTTATTACATAAGGGCTTAGAGCAACACCAAATCTGTTTGCAAATCTTCAACTTCATTTTTGCTAGCACTTTTGTATAGTTGCTAAAGAATAAGGGAGCTAATTTAAGTGATTTCTTTTACAAATTAAAGAGGTGGAGTAGGGGATTTAGTTATTTCAATATAATTTTAATTAATCTCATCTTCTGTTCTATTAGCTTTGTTAATTCATATCAGTATTATTATTTTAGCATAATGGTTTGCGGGTTGCGATATTAAATAACTCAAAATAATCTTCTGAATTCAAATATTATCAAGCAAATTTGTCAAACATTTTTTTGAGTTTATCGATTTAGAAAATAATTCCATTGGCTGCTGTTTTCAAAATGTTAGATATCATATTTTTTCATTTCTTCTTTAATTTTCTTTAGTTGTTTTTTGGCCTCTCTTAGCTTTGGGTATCGCTTAAAAGAATTACAAATTCTTTAAGTCTTGGAATATAAGGCGGGAAACTATCTTTAATATCCTTTAAGATAATATCTTCCATTTCTTTGTTATTAGAAAATTCCTTTAATATTTTTCGACTTTGTCTCCATTTCTGAATCTAATGATCGAATTTCAATTGATATATTTAATAAGGTATTTAAGTCAGAATCTACTTTTTCTAAATATTCATCAAAATCAAAATATAAATACATTCTATTTGCAATTTTCCTTGATGCTTCTAAAGCATTCTTAATGTCTTTACTAAATATTTCAAGTTCCTTAAAGATAAATGGAATTTTTTCAATATCGGATTTAGCTAATTTTTCATATACTCTTATATAAAGACTAATGCCAGTGATCTCTTCATATAAGTCTGAAATCGCTTCTTCAGCTGCATTTAACTTTTTCTCAAAATACATTTTTTGTAGAGAGAATTTATTATCTCTGTGATTTTTATAAATCTCAAAGATTTTTGTTACCAATATTGTTACAATTGATCCGACAAATCCCCAAAGAATTTTTTCCACAAACAACCTTATCAGTTAATTATTAATTAAATAATCTATCAATTTCTCTTTCTATTTTTTTCATTATTTGTTTTGAGTACATTAAGAAAAATAATGATAGGCATTTAGCCTAAAGTACATGTTTTAATAACTATTTACTTGTACAACGAATGGTTTCAATTGCTCAACTTGATCTTCAATCTTTGTTTGTTTCATTAAATTCTTCCTATGAAATACTTGTTCACCTTCCGGCAACATTGAAAGTATATTTCGTAGGTAACTTATCTTGATTGCAAAGTTAACATTCTGAGGAATGATACCAGCTTTGTCGTAAAAGTATTTTGCATTGAGGCTGGAAACTACCACCCCTATTAACTTCCTCCTTTAGAATTAAATAGGGGGCCACCGCTATCGCCTGGCTGTATAGGATTGCTAATCTGAAGTAGCCGAGGATCGTCTTGAATTCCATACAAGCTATTGATTCTGCCGGAAGAAAACCTGGAGTTTTCTCCCATCATATTCCCAAGTGGAAATCCGAGAGTATAAACTTCTTCACCTACTTTGATTTTGCTTTCGTCTGCAATAGTGAATGGAACTATACCAGGATTAGAAGATACTTTATAATTTTCAATCTGCAGAATAGCTAAGTCATAATAAACGTCTTTTAATTTAACAGTAGCTGTTAATTTATCCTGTACTGAAGGGATAACAACTTCTATATGATCGCGTGAGTTTTGAACAACGTGATAATTAGTAATCACCAACCCATCATCTGAAATTAGAAATCCAGAGCCAGTAGATTGAAGATTTGAATTCCTATTCGAATAAGAATTTGAATTAAATTGTGGATAAGCTTTATAAAAAGTACCATCATATTTATACTCTACATACTCATTATTTGGATCATATACCGTTGATTCAGTCGTTATTAATCCGTTTTCATCAATAGTATATGTATCCTTCTTTTCATTAAAATTTCCCTGATACCACAATGTTTCGTAAACATTAGAATAAGCCGTTTTTCTAAAATAAGCTTTTATCAGACCCGGCTTCCAATAATCCGCTTCTGACTCTAGAATTATTGCCACAAATTCGTAATTACTTTTACTACTATCTTTATAAATTCCAATTCTATACGGCATCTTTGATGGCAAAGTTCCTACCATTTCAAAATAAACATTTCTCCAGCTCCCGGATTCCTTGTAGTTCCAAATTCCCTCAATTGGATCCAAATAATCTTTATTTTCATCATAGTATTTTTTTAAATCCTTCTCGGTCTTTGAAACGGAAGGCCAATTCGGAGGAGTCTTTATATCTTGTATAGTTTGTTGTGCTGGAATACAAGATAAAAAATGAATCGATATGATTATTAAAATAACGGAGTAAATAATTTTGTTCATCTTAATTCCTTTAAGAAGTGTATAAGATATTTTCCCTTGCAAGATTAAGAATAAGGTTATACAAATTTAATAATTTTATCCTTACCCGCCACATTTTTTAATTGAGATTGATGTAGAATCTTTTATATAGTAAGTGCTTCAGTAGGAGAAAAAAATCTAAATGAAGCTTAATATAGAGGATAAAAATAAATTTGGCAGGTTGTATTTTTGCAGTCGCATATTTATTAACGATTTTGCTTCATTAGCAGCGTGGGGAAGTATAAACTTCCCCTTAATTATGTCGAGGGACTCAATGGAACAGCAAACTGAATGGACTTGCAAGAATTGCGGCAAGGTTAATGAATCTGACTTTGGTGTCTGTCCGGAATGCTCAACAGAGCGTTCGTGCCGTCAATGCGGTGTAACTGAAGCAACTGCCGAAGCAGGTGTCTATCGGGTAGAAGAAGATTTATGCAGATTGTGTAATATTGAAGTTGAAATTAAATAGTATTGAGTTAAATTCTAACCTAGATTCCAATAATATTAGTCATTTATTTTATGATATTTTCCATTATTATCTTTAATTATTTTCCCTACAAAATAATGATAATATGGAATGGCCTTCATATATCGTAATTTAAATGCATTTTCCAATTCAAATTCAGGATTTTCTTTTAATAAAATTTTAGCCATCCCTAATATAAAGTATGCTTCACCATCATCTTTAATAGATTTGCAGTAGATTTCTAAATCCTCTTTACATTTCCTATAATTATATTCTGTTTCCGGTAGTAAAAAGAATCTATTCTTATAGTTCTTAACAAATTTATCAATAAGAAAATCTAAATCTATTTTAAAAAATGTACTTTCTTGTTCCTGTATTTTGACTAAATCATTTCCAGCATTATAAAATTCAATCCCCCTTTGTTTTCTATACTTTAATTCTTCCGGGTATTTGTATATAAGCTGCGATAAATCATTTATTTTTGAAAATTTGATACCATCAAAATAGTCTGTGATGATATGACTTTTTTTTAATTCATCATAAATCTCAATTCTTCTTAGAATTGATTTAGTATCCCAAGGAGTGTTACTAATTATATAAAAAAGTAAGTAATAAATAATTTCAAGTATTTCAGGATCTTTATTAATTGAATAAGTTTTTTCTAATTCCTCCACTTGATGGAAAGAAGAATGCCTAATATTTCCTATTTGATTCACAATAATTTTGGGTGATGATTCTTCTTTATTAAATAAAACCTATAGCAGAAATTAGAATTAGAGTTGTAATACTGTCAATTGGTTCCCAAATCATAGAGTTGTAATAACGAATATAAATAATACTTATAGCTGCAAGAATACACGATAAAAAGCCAACACCTATATACTTATACTCGTACTTAGGGTCGTAATTATATTTATCATAGTTTATACGAAATAATCTCTTATAAAACCCATATTGCCAAATAATAATTAATATGCAATCAATAAAAATTAATGTATTTGATACATTATAATAATTATAATAACTATCTGCACTTGGGTGAAGAAGGAAGATAACGACCCTAGATAATACTATAACAAATGTAAATAATATTAATCTAACTGAATTTTTCCGAATATATTCTGATGTTAATTTCAATTTTCCCTTGTACCTTTTTTAATCTTTGCTTCCATTTCCTCTTTAAGCTTAACCACTTCCCTTAGTATTTCTTCTTCATTTGTAATTCCCCTCATTTCTAATATTCTTATAATAGCCTGAATTTATAACATATTGGGAACTAAAAGTTATTGATTAGACACAATTGACTTAGGATTATTGTTTAAATAGTTTTTAGAAATATTATTATTCATTTTATCGCTTTATTGGATTTGCGGTTAAATAATCATTTAAAAAATGATCTATCATATCTTTCAAACTGGCTATAATGTCTTTTAAATTTTGCATTCCAATTGAACCTACAGTAAATAAATCCCAGGTTTCTTCCTATTACCACTTTTGAATTAGATTTAATGACGACATCCTGATTAAATGACAAATCAAGGGATATAGCATATAAGTCTTTAATATTTGTTTCAGTCATTTTTATAAAAAGATATAAAGTAGGATTATAAGGAATTATATCTTGTTGTTCATCTGATATAACTTTAATTCCAGCTAATTTTAGTTTTAATTCTATATCAGTTTGTAACTCATTTGAATGAACCCCATTATTTTCTAATTCAGATGGAATTTCAATTAGAACATTAAGTTTTTTAAATCCTTTCAAAGATTCAATGTCATCAGATTGAGCTAAAGAGTAAATATATCCATTAAACATTAACAACAAAAAAATTATAAATTTATATGTAATGTTCATATCACCCTCCAGATTTTAACGTAAATTATTCAACCCTTACACAAATATCTCAAGTATTTTTTGTCAAAGGTTCATTTTAGACTTTTTATAAAAAGCGATAGTTAAAAGAGACTTATAATTAATTTATATTTTTAAAGGCAAGTTAAATAACATCTTTCAACCTTGCTTCTTCTCAATCTTCGCCCACGAATCCCTTAAAGTAACAGTTCTGTTAAATACTAATTTATCTTCAGATGAATCTTTGGAATCAACACAAAAATAACCCTGTCTTTCAAACTGGAAGCGGTCGCCTTTATTTGCATTCTTTAAGCTAGGCTCAACTTTGGAATTTAAAGTTACAAGAGAATCCGGTGTTAAAAATTCTTTAAAATCTTTTTCTTTGTCTCCAATCGGGTTTTCAACATTAAAAAGCCGGTCGTATAATCTAACTTCAGCGTCAATTGCATGTTCAGCAGAAACCCAGTGAATTGTTCCTTTTACTTTTTTGTTACTCGTCCCGGTTCCGCTTTTTGTTTCTGGGTCGTAAGTGCATTTTAATTCAATGACATTTCCATTTTTATCTTTTACTACTTCTTCACATTTAATTATATAAGCATATCTTAATCGTACTTCATTGCCGGGTGACAATCTAAAAAACTTTTTAGGAGGATCTTCTCTAAAATCATCCTGTTCAATATAAATCTCTTTTGAGAAAGGAATTTTTCTGCTTCCCATTGATTCATCTTCAGGATTGTTTACAGCATCAAGCTCTTCAACAAAACCATCCGGAAATTTGTAATAGTGACTTTCAAAGGATAAAGAACAGCCATAACACGTGCTGATTTTTTATTTAAATCTTCTCTTACACTGTGTTCCAATAAAGCAACGTCTATCATTCCATCTCTTTTTGCCACTCCAACCCGTTCGGAAAAATTCCTAATTGATTCCGGTGTGTAACCACGACGGCGGAATGCTGAGAGAGTAGGCATTCGAGGATCATCCCAGCCGGTTACTAATTTTTTCTCAACTAATTCAAGCAGCTTTCTTTTACTCGTTATTGTATAGCTTAAATTCAAACGCGCAAATTCAATCTGCTGCGGATGAAATATTTCCAATTCGTTTAAACACCAATCGTAAAGCGGACGGTGGTTTTCAAATTCTAAAGTACAAATTGAATGGGTAATTCCTTCAATAGAATCCGACTGTCCATGTGCCCAATCGTACATTGGATAGATGCACCATTTATCGCCGGTTCTATGATGC
The DNA here is from genome assembly GCA_963777615.1 of uncultured Bacteroidota bacterium. Taxonomy (GTDB): domain Bacteria; phylum Bacteroidota; class Ignavibacteria; order Ignavibacteriales; family Ignavibacteriaceae; genus CAVSWT01. The sequence continues at coordinate 87,485 of CAVZSD010000065.1, forward strand.
TCAGCGTGACGAATACGGTACAAAATCGGGTCACGCATATTCATATTAGGGGAGTTCATATCAATTTTAGCACGCAGCACCAGCTCGCCGTCTTTGAACTCACCATTCTTCATTCGCTCAAATAAATCAAGGTTTTTTTCAATACTATGATTTCTAAATGGACTCTCTTTTCCCGGCTCTGTCGGTGCACCGCGGTTATCTTTTATTTCATCATAGCTTTGTGAATCAACATAAGCTTTTCCTTTTTTGATTAGCTTAACTGCAAATTCATAAAGCTGGTCAAAATAATCCGAGGCATAAAAAAGCCTGTCTTCCCAATCAAAGCCAAGCCATTTAATATCCGCAATGATAGAATCCACATATTCAACATCTTCTTTAGTTGGATTTGTATCATCAAAACGTAAATTACATTTTCCATGGTACGCTTCGGCAATTCCAAAGTTTAGGCAAATAGATTTCGCATGTCCAATATGCAGATAGCCATTTGGTTCGGGAGGAAAGCGGGTATGAACCTTTTTATTAAATCTGTTTGTACGGTTATGCTCATCAATTATTTCACGAATGAAATTTGATGGTGCGGTGGTTTCGTTGTTATTTATATTGCCGATTCATTATTAGGCTTGTTCGGTTCTTTGGTGTTGTTTTCTGATGACATAAATAAATTGTTATTGTTTAAATTTTAATAGTTATTTTGAAATTGATTTTTAAAATTATGTTCAGTTAGAAATTTATCATAAAAAGTTTTATTGATAACAAGTCTCTCCCTTCCCAAGGGAGAGATGTGAGAGAGTTCATAGGGCTAAATAGAGAAGAACTCATCCCACATAGTGGCAATGCCAACCCTTCTCTTATAAAGAGAAGGGCTTATTTGCAAAAATATCATAAATGTTTTTCATTCTATCTTATCTCAATAATAAATTAACTTATGCACGAGTTATATTTACGAAGATAATTTTATTACTTCTTTATCGTATCAATCGCATAATCAATTCTTTTCAAGGTTTCATCTTTTCCAATTATATAAACTATGTCAAAAACTCCGGGGCCTGAACCCATTCCTGATGCAGCCAATCTTAATGGGTGAATTAATTTGCCGTTTCCAATTTGTAATTCTTCTGCTGTTGCTTTTAATGCAGCTTCATAATCTTCTTTTTGAGGATTATTCAATTCAGAAATTTTATCGGATAATTTCTTTAACAACTCGGCACTGTCTTCTTTCCATCTTTTCTTAATTGTTTCTTCTTCAAAAGTTTTTGGTGCTGCAAAGAAATACGGACTTTTTTCAAGATACTCTTTAACGAAAGAAACTCTTTCCTTCATAGCATCAATTACTTTAATGAGATAATCATCAGTGTAATTGTGCTCTTTAAATATTGATTTTTGAATTTCTTCTCTAAGCAGAGCAAGCAACTCAGAATTAGGCATGCTGCGCAAATGCTCGGCATTCAGCCAATCCAGCTTTTCAACATTAAATATTGCACCGGATTTATTTACTCTCTCAAGAGAAAACTTTTCAATCAATTCATTCAAGTAATAAAACTCTTTATCATCTCCTGCTGTCCAGCCAAGAAGAGCGACAAAGTTAATTAAAGCTTCTTTTAAATATCCTTTTTCTTTGTAATCTTCAACTGCAACATCACCCTGCCGCTTACTTAATTTCGATCTGTCGGAATTTAAAAGTAAAGGGAGATGAGCAAATACAGGCTTTTCCCATCCGAAAAAATCATATAGTAAAATATGCTTTGGAGTTGATGACAACCATTCTTCACCTCTAATTACATGCGTGATTTTCATTAAGTGATCATCTATTACATTAGCAAGATGATAAGTAGGATAACCGTCGCTTTTAATTAATATTTGATCGTCAACAATATTGCTTTCAAATTCTACCTGGCCCCTAATAAAATCATCAATAAAAATTTTAATATTGGGCTGCACATTAAGCCTAACAACATGCGGCAACCCTTTTTGTAAATTAGAGCTTATTTCTTCATGAGTTAAGTTTAAGCAGTGCTTATCATATTTAGGCTGCAAACCTTGCTTCTGCTGCTGCTCACGGATTTCTGTTAATCGCTCACTGCTGCAAAAACAATAATAGGCGTGTCCTTTATTTATTAATTCTTCAGAATATTTTTTGTAGATATCCAAACGTTGAGATTGATAGTAAGGCCCATACTCACCTTCTTTTGAAGGCCCTTCATCGCGGTCTAAACCAATCCAGTCAAGAGTTTCAATAAGATTTTTAACTGCACCTTCAACAAATCTATTTTTGTCAGTGTCTTCAATTCTAAGGATAAATTTTCCGTTATTTCTTCTTGCAAACAAATAATTATAAAGTGCAGTACGCAGTCCGCCAACATGAAGATAACCGGTTGGACTGGGTGCAAATCTTACACGAACATATTCTGAAATCATAAGGCAATAATTCTAAAATAGATTTTAAAAAATAAAAATTAACAAATGCAGATAGACATTTCTGCCTGTGCTAAAATATTCTTGTTATATCTGCAACTAAACTGAACAGACGATCCCGACAGTCGGCATGTTCTACATGAAAACATTTTATAATAGTCGTGGGCTTATAACTTTTTTTCCATAAACTCAATTTCTTTAAAGAAATTGGGTTTATTTTTAGCTGCTTACAATAGCATTAAAATATAAAATATTTTAAATAGCGAATTCAAAAATAGTAATTTTTAAATTAAGATTTATTTGAAGAGTATCAGAAGGGTGGAGCATTATTTAATTTACGTTAATCTTGCTCTCAGTATAGAATTTTACTTTCTCAATAAATTCCTGGCTGTCAATCGGTTTGGGAATGTAATCAGTGGCGCCTGCTTCCAAACATTTTTCTCTATCGCCTTTCATCGCAAAAGCTGTTAGAGCTATAATAGGAGTCTCTTTATATTGAGGAAGTTGACGAATTCTTTCTGTTGCTTCAAAGCCATTCATAACCGGCATTTGCATATCCATTAATATCAAATCATACTTATACTGCTTGGCCTGTTCTAAAGCTTCCTGTCCATTCTCAACAACTACTATGGATTCAAAACTGTTTTTCTTTAACAATCTTGTAACTATAATTTGAGAATGCTTATAATCTTCAACGAGCAATATTTTTACGGAGTCTTTTTGTTTCTCCATTTCTTCAGGTTTAGTTGGCTCATCAAAACGATTAATCATTGCATTAATAGTATCAGCCAAATCCTCAATGTTTGAACTGCTCTTGTGAAGTAGGTCTGAAAATAATCCATTAATTTTAGCTAAATCTTCTTTGTAATTTTCTTTACCTGTATAAATAATAATTGGAAGCTTAGCAAATTTAGGATTACTCTTTATTTGTTTAATTAACTCAAAACCATTCAATTCAGGCATATCAAGGTCAATAATAGCAATGTCAATATTTTTATCTACAATTAAATCATACACTGCCGGTGATTTTGATTCTGCGATACAATTATAGCCTGCTTGAAGAATTGCTTCTTTCATTAAATTTAAAGTTGGTATATCATCATCAACAGCAAGAATAACCGAATCTTTCTTTAATCGATAGCTGCCTAAAACCTCAACAAGATATTTATATTTTATGGGTTTCACAAAATATTCAACGGCGCCCATTAAGAAAGCTTTTTGCTGCTCAGCTTCAACTGAACAAACTATGACAGGTGTATTTTTTGTGTTTTTATGTTCACGAATTGTTTTTAATAACTCAAATCCATTTGCATCCGGCAGAACAATATCCATAAGCACGGCTAAAAATATTTCTTTGTCTATTGTTTTTAAAGCTTGCTCAGCAGAATTAACTATTGTAGGATCATAGCCCCATTTATTCAGATAGTTGCTTAATAATTTTGAGGTTGCGTAATCATCTTCAATAACAAGTACTTTGTTTTTCTTGCCGGGTTTGGGCAGAGAAGAAATTTGAGATTCAATCGGAGAAAGAGTTTCAACATCCAAATAAATATTGTAAGTGGTTCCTTTTCCCATTGAACTGGAGACTTCTATTTTCCCTTTTAATAGCTCTATATACCTCTTAGACAGGCTTAATCCAAGCCCGGTAGAAGAACCGATCTTATTTCTATTCATTTCAGTTAAAGCAAAGGGCTTAAAAATATCCTTTAATTTCGAAGTGGATATTCCGGTGCTGGTATCTGAAATTTTAATATGAAGCTGCATGCTTTCAGTAGGTTGAATGGCAATAGAAATTTTACCTCTTTCAGTCAGCCTAATGGAGGTAGTGATTATATTAACCAGCGCATAGCGAATTTTTTGTGAATCTATCTTAATGGTTTCAGGTAATCTTTTATCTATGCTGATTAAGAAATCAATTATATTTCTATCAATTTTTTCGGAAAACAATTTAACAATGTCTTCAATAAATTCTTTTAAATTTATATTGGAAGTAGATTCTTTACTAAGCCCAGAATCTAATTTTGAAAAATCAATTAAATCATTAAGAAGAGCCAGAAGATTAAAAGCATTCTCTTTGAGGGTCGTTACATATTCATTCTGGGATGGACTTAAATTATCTTCATTTAGCAAAGAAGCAAATCCCATAATGCTGTTGGTTGGTGTTCTCAATTCATGTGCTATGTCTGTTATGACTTTACTAACAGATGATTTAGTAAAAGATTTAGACCAAATGTTCAATAGATTAGCGGCGGTTCTGCCAATCGACTCAATACTATCTTTATCCGTTTTAGAGAATGGTGTCCGTTTAGCAATTTTTAATATCGCATTTTCTGTAGGTGAATATTGGACAAATAAGCTGCCTTCATAAACTACAAATTCGCTTGCTTGAATCTGACAGTCTGCCTGCGTATTGAAAATGGGATCACTACCGTTAGATTTTAAAGCAACACAATGGGAACATTCAACAACCGAGTTATTTTCATAAGACTTTTTTGATTCATTTGATTTACCAATAACCTGTAATTTGTTGTCGTCAGTTATTTCAAAAATAACTACCGATTGTAATTCAAACTCACTAACTAAAAATTCTGCGAACTGGCTTGGGAATTCATCTGAAGATTTAATAGAGGATTTCAATAGATCGTTGTATCTATTGAGGGAATCTATTTTAGAAATTTGCATATGTACCTAAAGATTGCTGAATAATGGGCTTTATTATATCTAAAATTTATCAACTGCAAATATACTTAATTGAATTTAAAATAAAAAAGAGGCCCCAATTGATTGCATGTAAATTCATTTTCGTTTGTAGTTGAAAAATGGTCTAGGCTCACTACTAAAAATAATTTAGAACTTGTGTTTTATAATTTATTAATATTTATGATTATTTGCTAACTTAATTTCATAGAAAGTTTAAAAAAGTAATAATAAATAAATTTTAGTTATGGACATGAAAAAAGTATTAATTATAGGTGGGGGATTCGGCGGATTGAATGCCGCTAAACATTTAATTAACACCGATTTTGAGGTTACATTAGTTGATAAGACCAATTATCATCTTTTTCAGCCTTTATTGTACCAGGTTGCAACTGCTGAACTTTCGCCAGGAGATATTGCCGTTCCAATTCGTTCTGTGTTCAGAAATCATAAAAATGTCAAAGTATTAATGGATGAAGCTTTATCAATTGATAAAGAAAATAAAATAGTGCACATGAAGGAGATGGAAATTGGTTTTGATTATTTGATTGTTGCAACAGGATCATTGCATTCATATTTCGGACATAATGAATGGGAAAAGTATGCTCCTGGCTTAAAAACTCTAAGTGATGCTCTTGAGATTCGGGAAAATATTTTAAATTCTCTTGAGCAGGCAGAGAAGATTAAAGATAAAAACGAAAGTGAAAAATATTTGTCCTTTGTAATTGTTGGCGGAGGTCCAACCGGTGTTGAACTAGCAGGAGCAATTGCAGAGATTGTTAAGCAATCTCTAATTAAAGATTTTAGAAATTTTAATATTTCAAATACTAAGGTTCATTTGATCGAAGGAATGTCAAAGTTACTGGCAGCTTACCCTGATGATTTGTCAAGAAGAGCAAAAGAAGATCTTGAATCAATGGGAGTTGAGGTTATATTAAATAAAATGGTTTCTGAAGTATCAAATGATGGTATCAAAATGGGTGAAGATTTTATTAAAACAAAAAATGTTATTTGGGCTGCCGGTAATACCACATCAAAATTAATCAAAACACTGAACATAGAAACCGATAAAGCAGGCCGTGCGTTGGTTAATTATGATATGAGCATAAAAAGTTTCCCCAATATTTTTGTGATAGGTGATGCCGCGGGGTTTATTGAGAATGGGAAGTACTTACCGGGCGTAGCACAAGTTGCAATTCAACAGGGAAAGTATGTAGCCGGAATAATTAAAGAAGGAAAGATGCCGGAAAAAAGAAAATCATTTAAGTACAATAACAAAGGTAGTTTGGCAACAATCGGAAAGGCCAAGGCAGTCGCAGAAATAAGAGGTTTTAAGTTGACAGGACTTTTTGCATGGCTAGTCTGGTCGTTTGTACATATTCTTTTTTTAATTAATTTCAGGAATAGATTTAGAGTTATGGCAGAATGGATTTGGCTTTACTTAACTTTTAAGCGCGGGATTAGATTAATAGTCGGACGTGATTATGGAAATAAAAAAGAGTGATTCTCTATTTGATTATTTACAATTTAAGATTAAATTTTATTTATTTAATCATATAATTTATCACAACTTTTTTGATCTAAAATCAATTCTTAAATGTCAACTAAAGCCAAATTACTAATTGCCGAAGATGAAGGGATAATTGCAAAGGATTTGAAATGTTACTTTAAAACGTCTCGGCTATAATGTTGTTGGGATCGCAAAATCTGCCTTTGACGCGGTGAACAAAGCCCACACTTTAAAGCCAAATTTAATTTTAATGGATATAATGCTTGAAGGTGATATTTCAGGGATTGAGGCAGCAACTGAAATTCAAGCGGAACTTGATATCCCGATTGTTTATTTAACTGCCCTTGCTGATGAAGAAACTATTCACCGGGCAAAGCTGACGGAACCATTCGGATATTTATTAAAACCATTCGACGAAAGAAGCCTGCATTCAACAATTGAAATGGCTTTGTACAAGCATGACATCAATTATAAGTTAAGACAAAGGACTTTGGAACTTGAAGCAGAGAAAAGAAAAACTGATGACTTGCTGCATAATATTTTACCTATTGAAATTGTTAAAGAATTTAAGGAGAAAGGAAAAATTGCTCCGCGTGAATATAAAATGGTTACTTTATTGTTTACTGATTTTCAAGGCTTCACTTCAATATCTTCTCAAATGAGTGCAGGAGCTTTAGTTGAAGAATTAAATGACATCTTTAAAAATTTTGATACAATAATTGAAAATCATGGATTAGAAAAACTTAAAACCATTGGCGATTCATATATGGTTGGCAGCGGATTGCCCAGGGAAAAAGAGACTCATGCAGTTGATACCATCTTAGCCGCACTAGAAATGAATAATTATTTAAAGGAAAGAAACCTTAGCTCAAAATATAAATGGATTATGAGAACAGGTGTTCATTCAGGTAGTGTTGTTGCGGGAGTAATCGGCAAAAATAAATTTACTTATGATGTTTGGGGCGACACGGTTAATATTGCAAGCCGTATGGAACAGTATGGTAAAGCAGGTGAAATTAATATTACAACTTCAACTTACGAATTGATAAAAGATTATTTTGATTGCGAAAAAAATGGAACTATAAATTTAATTCATGACTTAGAAATCCAAATGTATTTAGTGAAATGTAAAAAAAATCAAAATTATGATTAGTATGATTTATTTTTTCGCATAGCCTCCTGCCTGCGAAATTCATTCGTAGTTTGCGAAATAATATTCTAATCTTTTATTGCATTCCTTCAAAAAATAAAGTTTTATATATTTCTTTAAGCAATTTACAGGCATAAATATTGTCTTTGATTATTTGGTTAAAATATATTTTTTTCAAGTATACTAATTTAAATTTAATTCGAGGTTAATATGCATTCCATACTCGTTGCAGAGGATGAGCGAATTGTAGCATTGGATATACAGAATACCTTAGTAGATTTAGGATATAAAGTAAACTCTGTTGTTGATAACGGTGAAGAATTATTGCAAAAAATAAATATGGATAGGCCAAGTTTAGTTTTACTTGATATTTCATTGAAAGGAAGAATTTCTGGTTTAGAATGCGCAGATCATCTTTCTAAAAAATATCATATCCCTTTCATTTTTCTCTCAGGATATTCTGATATTGAAATAAATGATAAAATTAAAGGTTTAAATTTCGCTGGATATATTAGAAAACCATTTGATAAATTAATGCTTTCAAAAGCTATTAAGCAGGCTTTATTAAATGTTGATGAAGAGCTTGTTCAATAATTTATTTTGTTTTTAGAATTTAAAATCTAATTGAAAACTTAAACGGTTATCTAACCCGCCAATAATTTGTGAATTACCCGAACTTAAAAAATTTTTATCCGGCTTATAGCTTTCAGAATATTTTAAAGAAAACGAAAAAAGATCCAGCGGTGTATAACGAATTATAAAATACCATCTCATTCCTTGCTCATACATTGCAAGATTTGTAAGCACACCTGTTAAATCATTTTCAAATTCATAAACTGCTGAATTGAAAGAATCAGTTTGAAATAAAATAATCCGGGCATAAATATTTAATCTTGAAGTTGGAATAAATCTTACATCCTGAAAAATTAGAAACCCGCTTTCTTTAACTGAAATTTCTTTTATTCCATAATTCATGTACTCAACTCTTTCTTTTAATCGTAGTGATTTTGCTGCTTTAAAACTTATTTCACCTCTTATGCTTTGTTTTATCCGTTTAACTATTTGTATTGAATTAGAGATGCTTTCAGAAACATCTTTCTTTTCATATTTATATCTTAATGTGGTTTCAATATTCTTAAATGGTTTTGAATTTATATTAATAAGAAATTCATTTCCTTCACCTGGCAGAGGAAGATCAAAAGTTGCATAGGGAAATTTGAATTGATCATAATAAGCATTAATTATTCCTACTGGTGAACGCCATCTGAAACCGTTGTAAATTCCGAATTCATTTTTTGTACTACCCGACATTTCTCCAAACCCAAATGAGTGAATACTTTTATAATCCTTTGGATAATTTCTAATTGAAGTAACAAAAGTAAAATCATCCGAAATATATAATTCAATATTATTAATTGATGCAACTACATTTCCATCATAAGCAACTTCTCCAAATAAATTTATATTTTTCAGGTAAATATCATAGTACAAGGAAGTGTAATTAAAAATATTTCCGCTTAAACTATAAATACCGGAAGAAGCAATGGGCTCACTGAATTTTGAACGGTAATAAATTATACCTGAGTTTAGTAAATTCTCTATAGAATAGTCAATTCGGCTGCCGTAGAAAACTTCATTTGCTGTTTTCTTTTTTTGCATTTCATTTAAAGTGCGATGGTATCCGTCAACAGGCATAGAAATAATTTCATGTGTAAGTGAATCAATGTTAGCATCAAATTTATTTTTAGAATAAAAAGCTGATAACTTAAAATTATCATACTTTAAGGTAATTGCTGTTCCTCTAAAGAAATTGTTTTCTGTGCTGCTAGTATATGGTTTAATATTTCCATCCCGTTTTTTTAATGGGTAAACAGCTTCAGAACCTTTGGAAAATCCATAAGGACTCCATAAGACTAAGCCCTGTCCAAATTCCATCAAATAATCCCCGGCAACAAATGATTGTAAAACTCCATAATCTTTAACAGCAAAATGGAAAGAATAAAAATCATCTAAATATTTTTCTCCGGAATCTTTGTCCGTTAATAATCCAATCTCATAATGATTATTATAATTAATCAAAAGCCTGTTATAGATTTTGGGCTTTGTGCCTAAATATTTATTTACTGTAAATCCTTTTTTGGTCTGTAAATCATTTGTCGTTCTGTTTCTAAAAAATATTTTTGAATTTCGTAAAAAAGAATTTGTGATTCTGCCTTCTTCCGTATTTTTACTTAACTGATCATTAACTGAAACAAAAGGAACAATCTTTCTTACAAGTTCATCATTTAGCCCTTCAACAGAATATAATTCATTAGTAGAGAAAAAAGTTCCGTATTTATTTCTGTAATCAATTATCGATTTTGCAGCGGCAAGATCGATGAAAGGAATTTTTTGTAAATCGCTTAGGTCAGCTTTGTTTAAGTTGATAGGATTTCTTGATAAATTATCAAATACTTCATAGAGCTGATCATTATCAATTTCTTCAGTCGATTCCCTGAAGTAGGTCGTCAACAGCATCTTCAGAATTTATTGTTGTCGAATCTGTTTGAGAAAAAATTAATCTATTATATAATAAAAATGAGATGAGAATTAAAATGATAGAAAGATATTTCAAACTAAATTTTCTCTAAAAGATTATTCGTTTTGATTTAAATAATTTCGATTTTTTCTTTTCTGCTGCCGTCATCTCCAAAGCTGAAAACTATTCCGGCTTGATGTGTTAAACCCAAATCTTGATGAGTGAACATGGCATAATCCAGGCTGAAGTTTGCATAATTAATTCCTATCCCAGCTGAGTAACGCGCGGGTTCATTTGAAAAACCGGTTCTAATTGTTAAGTATTTTATAATGTCGTACTCAATCCCAAATCTAAAGGAAGCATTATACTTTAATTCTTTTTCAACAGCCAGGTTGATAGAAAAATTATTCAGTAAATCATAGCTAAACCCTGAATCAAAAATAGTCGGGATTTGATCTTTCTCATTCCCGAAAGTAGCACGGTTTATATTATGCCATGAAAACCCCCAGCGCAAATTATTATTCAAATAAACTAAGCCGCCAATGTCCAGATAAAATGATACATCATTACCATAATTTTGAATTGAAACAGTGTGATAATTAAAAGCTAATCCGGCAAAAATTGTATTTGAATAATTATAAGAATATCCGATTACTAATTTATTTTCTTTGTATAAGTCGAAACCATAATTCATTCCGCCAATTGTTAAATTCCCAAAAGAGAAGGGTTCATTGTAAGCTACAAATCCGTTTGCTAATTCAGTAAAACCAAATGGGGCAGGGGAGTAATAAACTCCAATTTCTCTCCAGTTAATTTGTGCAAGCCCTGCGGGATTATTAAATATTGAAAATACATCATTGCTTAATGCAATCCCGGAATTGGACATAGCGATTTGTTTTGCCCCGGGATTATTTTGCGAAAATGAATAATTTACGGCAACAAAACAAATAAATAATAATATAAGCTTCATTGAATACTAATTTTCTTTTATTGTGTGATTATATCTAAATTCATATATTAAATCAACAATTATTCTAAAATTTGAGGGTAATTAATGAAATACTTATTAATAATATTTTTCGCTGCTTCATCTATTTTTTTCGCACAAGAATTAAATTGTACAGTGACAGTAAATTTACAAAGTATTCCGCCATCAAGCAGAGATAACCTTTCAGGATTTCAATCATCAGTTGAGAATTACATAAATCAACTAGATTTACAGAAGGATGGCAGGGCAATAAAATCCATTGCAGTTTTACGATTTTATTTTTAAGCGCTTCAAATAGTGTAAATTACACTGCGCAGATAATTGTAACGAGTCAGCGAGAAATTTATAAATCAAAGAGCTCAAGTTTGATGTTAACGTTAAACGATAATAATTGGTCATTTATTTATGAAAAAAATCAAAGTTTAATTCCGGATTTTTCAAGCTTTGATCCGTTAATGGGCTTGTTAAATTATTATGCTTATGTAATTATTGGGTATGATATGGACTCTTGGGAAGAATTTGGAGGAACAGATTTTTATTCCAAAGCTTATGATATTGTTAATCTTAGGCGCTTCAAGTTCACGCGCAACAGGTTGGGAAAAGAACAGCAATACTTATAGTAGGAGAGGATTAGTTGATGATTTATTAAATGATAAATTCAGGCCTTTTAGAGAAGCTTTTTATCAGTATCATTATGGAATTGATTATTATGAACAGAACAAAGAAAAAGGGCAGGATCAAATTGTAAAAGCAATTAATACTATAGATGCTTTAAGATCAAAAATTGATTTAGCATCGGTTATTATGAAAGTATTTTTTGATGCTAAATGTGGAGAAATAATTGAACGATTAAAAGATTATCCTGATAAAGACAATGTATTTAAAACTTTGAAAAAAATTGATCCATCTCATTCAGCAAAATATGATGAGGCTATGAGTTCCTAAAAAAGGATCAAAAATCAATTAACAAACAACAAATAAATCCCAATTTCAAATTTTGAAAATTAAAACCTCAAAAGAAAAATAAAATTGAATTATGTTAGCTGGAACTCAATTGTATTATTAATTTTTTCATTTGAGATTTAAAATTCACAATACATAAAATTTGAATTAGATTTTATAATCATATACTCTATACTTTTTATACAAAGTTCCATTCATAGCTTTGGCACCTCTGTTCATCATATCATTATCTTCAAGAACCCAGCTTGCTTCTCCTAAATTTATACCAAGCTTGTGAGCGCGATTTACTATTTCCCAATAGAAAACCGAATCCAACCCTTTCTTTTGAAATTCAGGTATTAATCCTAAAGTGATTATACGCGCCCAGGTTATTTTCTTTTTATGTGTGAAAAGCTTTAAAAATCCAAATGGAAATAATCTGCCGTTCATACTTTTAAACACTTGATTATAATCAAGCATTACCAACGCAAAACCAACCAGCTGATTATCTATTTCTCCAAATAACACTAAAGAAGGTTCAACTAATTGCTTAAGGTCTTCAGCCATGGCTGTAATCTCTTCATCAGTCAGAGGAACGAAGCCCCAATTAGGCGCCCAGGCTTTGTTGTAAACATATTTTACTTTTTCAAGTTCAGCATCAAAGTCTTTCATATTAAGTTGTGAGATATTTAATTTATATCTCTGCTTTGCCAATTCAGCAACTCGTTTTACTTTTTCTGAAGACATTACTTTTTCGTTCTCAAGCTTGTAAGCATACAAATCTTTTACTTTTTTAAACCCATAGTTTTCACATAGGTCTAAATAATATTTTGGATTATATGGCATCAACAATCTTGCTCCATCATCGAAACCTTCAAGCAGCATTCCCCATTCATCATTGCTGGATGGACTTGCCGGCCCTCTCATAATTTTAAATCCTTTTGCCTTCAGCCATTCTTTTGCTTTTTCGAATAATGCATTTGCGACTTCCTGATCATTAATGCATTCGAAAAATCCGAAGAAGCCAGCATTATCATCATGATATTTATCGTGTAAATCATTTTTTATAGCAGCAATTCTTCCAACAATCTCTCCGTCTCTTTCCGCCATGTATAATTCCGTTTCCGCATGTTTGTAGAAAGGATTTTTTTCTTTATTCAAAATCTTTTTTCTATCCATTATAAGAGGAGGCACCCAATTTGGATCGTCTTTATAAATCTTCCATTGGAATTTTATGAATCTCATTAAATCATTTTGAGTATTGACTATTGAGATATTTATTGAGCCCATTCTATCCTCCAAAATAAAAAAAGCATACTAATTTACTTAGTATGCTTTAAGTTTGAAAAAATCAATTTCAATTATATAAGCCCTAACTTTTTCCCCGTTGTTACAAAAATATCAAGTATCTTATCGAGATGTTCATCTTCGTGAGTAGCCATGTAGCTGGTTCGCATCATTTGTCTCCCTTGCGGAACGCCAGGCGATATGAATACGTTTACGAAAACGCCGGCATCATAAAGCATCTTCCACATTTGAAATGCTATTTCATCATTACCAACTATAACCGGGACAATAGCAGTTCTTCCTTCAATTACATTAAAACCTTCTTTCTTCAATGAAGTTCTCATCTTTGAAGCATTACGAATTAATTTATCAACTCGTTCAGGTTCTTTTTCTAAAATATCCAATGCTGCTAAAGCTGCAGCAACAGAGGCTGGGGTAGGAGATGCACTAAAGATTAAAGCAGGCGACATGTGTTTGATATAATTAATAACTCTTTCTTCTCCAGCAACAAATCCACCTAGAGATGCAAATGTTTTGCTGAATGTTCCCATGGTCATATCGATTTGATTATCCAACCCAAATTCACTTGCAGTTCCTCGTCCGCCTTTTCCGATTACTCCAACTGCGTGTGCATCATCAATCAAGATTCTTGCATTATTTTCTTTAGCAATTTTATTCAATCTTAGTAGGTCAACAATTTCTCCACCGGTACTGAATACTCCATCACTTGCAATTAATTTTGCAGTTTCAAAAGGAAGTTTTTTAATTACTCTTTCAAGGTCTTCCATATCGTTGTGTTTGTACCGAACAAATTCTGCTGTAGCGCCTTTCGCCATTAAATTACCCGCTACAATACAAGCATGGTTATCCCGGTCGGAAACTATATAATCACCTCTTTGAACCAAAGTAGGAATGATTCCCTGAGCAGTTTGATATCCAGTACTGAAAAGTAATACAGCTTCTCGATTAAAAAACTTAGCTAATTTTTGTTCTAATTCAATGTGCAGGTCTAAGGTTCCTGTCAAGTAACGAGAACCTGAGCAGCCTGTTCCATATTTTTCTGTAGCTTTTATTGCGGCTTCTTTTACTTTTGGATGGCCTGTCAGCCCGAGATAATTATTGGACCCAGCCATTATCATTTTCTTGCCTTCAATTTGGACCACAGGCCCTTCATTAGCCTCAATTGCGTGAAAGTAAGGATAAAGGCCAATTTTTTTTATTTCATCAGCCCTGGTAAAATCATAACACTTTTTAAATAAATCCAAAAAGTTCCTCCGAATTCAAAAATGAGAGAAAGATTTAATTATCTTTGATAGATTTAATTTAATTTATCGGCAAAAATTATAATTTAATACTTTCAAAATCAAATAATTATGAGTATAGAAAAAAAAAGAATTGCAGTTGTATCCGGTGCGAACGGATTTGTCGGCAGTCATTTAGTCGACCTTTTATTAAAAGAAAAATTTGAAGTAAGATGCTTAACCAGGAAAACCAGCGATATGCGTTGGCTGGATGGAAAGGATATTAAAAATTTTAATACAGGTTTATTGGATAAGGATGGTTTAAGAAAAGCTTTCAAAGATGCTGAATATATTTTCCATGTAGCAGGCGTAGTTAAATCAAAAACACCTGAAGGATATTTTAAAGGAAATGTAGATATAACCAGAGCTATGCTTGAAACTGCTTTGGAATTTAAATCAACCATAAAAAAGTTTTTAATTGTTAGCAGCTTAACAGCAGTGGGCCCTTCATTAGATGGGAAACCAGTTACAGAAGAAATTCATGGCAAACCAATTACAAATTACGGACGAAGCAAATTAGCCCAAGAAGAATTAGCCAAATCTTTTATGGACCGGCTTCCAATTACTATTTGCCGTGCGGTGGCAGTTTATGGTGAAAGAGATACTGAAATATTAATCTTTTTTAATACTTTTAGGAAAGGGTTGATGACTACGATTGGCTTTAACAAAAAAGTTGTCGATTTAATTCATGTCATAGATCTTGTTAAAGGATTGTATTTAGCAGCTATTAATGAATCTGCAAATGGACAGATTTATTTTATTAGTTCTGAAAAATATTATACATGGGAAGAAATAGGGGAAGTAACCTCAAAGGTGCTTGGAAATAAACCAATTAAAATTAAAGTACCTCATTTTGCAGTTTATGGTATCGCATCATTAGCACAATTCTTTGCTATGTTTAGCAGCAAACCTGCTACGTTAAATATTGAAAAAGCCCGCGATATTACTCAAGCATCATGGATTTGCGATACAAGTAAAGCGGTAAGAGAATTAGGGTATCACCAGGAAATTTCTTTAGAAGAAGGAATCAAAAGAACCTGCGACTGGTATAAAGAAATGAAATGGATTTAAGCAAGTAAAGATTAAAAATGCACTAATTATTTTTGGCGCCCTCCTGAATCCAGGTTTTTATTCCATTAATTTGATTTGAGGTTAATGCGGCATAACCGTATGGAGGCATGGGGCTGATACCTGCTTGATTCTGAATTGCCCAAATTAATCTGCTATTCTGTGGTTCTTTTGGAAAAACCACTCCTGGGTCAGATGTAGTATTTGCCCACGATGTTAAACTTAATCCTCCTGCACGTGTCCCATCTTCATGGCATCCGGAATTATTACATTTATTATCAAAAACTGGTTGAATGTATTGTGCAAAACTTACATTTGAAGATGGAATTTCTGTGTTGTCTATATTTGTTCCTTGATCTTTACAACCAATAATAAAAACAAAAATAAAAAATGATAATGAGAATAATACCGCAAAAATTTTTTTCATAATTCAATAAAATGAGTTTGAGAATTTTAAGTTAATATTTAGACAAAAATAGAATCAAATAAAGTATAATGCAATGAACATAAATTGACTAACAAAATATTCTTCATTATTTTCGAATTACAATTTATTTTTCAAATTTTTAATTATTGGGGCTATAGCTCAGCTGGGAGAGCGCTTGAATGGCATTCAAGAGGTCAGCGGTTCGATCCCGCTTAGCTCCACAATAGTTTATAACATTAGAGACCTCCATCTCAGGTTGATATTTGGATAACGTGTGGTTCAATCAAGTTTAGTTCAACGTTTTCAACATAATTAATTTCCACTGTCGTCTATTCTATTGTCAATTTTCATTCTAATTCTTTCATCCTCAACCTGGATACATCTTGTTAAAGCAGAAGCAAACAGACCGGTTGGAACTGCAATTAAACCCAAACCTATAAAGACAATCATTGCCGTAAATATTTTCCCTCCTGCTGTTATTGGATATATTGCTCCACTTCCTATGGTTGTTAAAGTTGTAACAGCCCACCACATACAATGAAAAACAGATTTTAAATTGTGCAGGTTGAGAGGGGTTTTCAAAATAATATATTCCCACCGAAGACAAGTAAAGCAAAAATGTAGAAGCCGCAAAAAATATCATTAACTCATGTCTTATAATTGCAAATGCCTGTTTGTATCTTTTAGTTGCTTTACTATAGCGAAACAATTTAAATACTCTTATTAATCTAAATAGTCTAAATATTCTGATTGACCTTAAATCAATGCCAGAGGCAATATAGAAGGGCAATATGGCTATCAAATCAATTATCCCTAAAAAGCTAAATGCGAATTTAACCGGATTATCAGCAACAATAATCCGAAAGATATATTCAACAGTGAATAGAATAACTGAGATGACTTCGATTACTGCTAAATAGTGGATAACACTTTCTGGCAACCCCGGTATAGTTTCGATAGAAAAACTTATCACTGAAACTATAATTAATGCTTGTATCACAATATCAAAAATATCACCTGCTTTGTTATCATTTCGTTCGATTATGTTTTTAATTTTTAAGTATGTGCTCATATATATTTAAAAATATAGTGGTAAATAAAAAAAGCCGGGCAAATACCCGGCTTTTAAAATATATAAAGAAATGATTTATTATTTCAATAATATCATTTTCTTAGTTACTACATTAGTACCAGAAGTTAACCTATAAATGTAAGTTCCGCTTGCAAGATTTGCAGCATTGAAATTAACATTATAAGCACCGGCAGGCTTTGATTGATTATTAATCAATACAGCCACTTGCTGACCTAAGACATTATAAATTCTTAAATCAACAACTCGTTCTTTTTCTAATCCATAACTAATTGTTGTAGTTGGATTAAATGGATTCGGATAATTTTGTTCTACATAGAATTGTTTAGGAATAAATTTATCAGTAACACCAACTGGAACAATTTTGTTTATAAATGTAACCATAAATGTGTCAACGCTACCTACTATTGTATTCTCTTTTCCCTTAGAATTGATTGTCCATGGAATAGTAAGTGTATCTCCGGTCATATAACCAAGTATTTGAGTTGCAGTAAGGTCAACGGTTGTGTCGTTAATAATTCCGGAAGTGTATAAACTTGGTAAAAGCCTCAACTGATAGATTAAAGCATCGCCATTTAAATCAATTGTACTTTGCCAATTAAAAGAAATCATTTGTGACGAATCAGTAATTTCAACCACCATACTATCACTTGGCGCTACCAGTGAAAAGTATTTAGAAGGAGGTACAGCTACATTTGCTGTAATATCAGTAATTGCATTTGGAGAAATTTGATATCCGCTATTGTAGGGAGCAGCAGAAGTAAACTGAGTTGCAACTCCTTTTACATTTATTGGATAAACTGGTTCGGTATTTTCATCTAGATCAGTATCTGAATCTACACGAAGGATTATACTTTTATAACCATCCCATACATTGATATTTGCACTGCCTCCTGATGGCCATGTTCCGGATGTTTTAGCAAGTCCCTTAATTTGAATGTACATGCTTTCGTATTTTTCAGGATCCGCTAAGAAATCTTCTAACGTTAAAACGGTAGGATCTACCGGGTTATTGGAATCTAGCAAATTTATATCTGCAGCAAGATCACCGATAGATAGTTCAGTTGTTCCGTTAAAGAAATCAACTTTACCTGTAACTAATATTCTGTCTCCAATGTTAAATGCTCTTGAGGTATCTTTACTTTTAAAAATGTCAATACCCCCGGTTAGATCCTGAATAAAATAACTTGTAGCATTGGAACTTTTTGTAACATTAATTGAGTTCACTATTCCAGTAACAGTTACAGTTTCTCCTAATCTGTCAGGTTTGCCATCACTATCTGCATCTACTTTTACACCAGAAATATCTTCTGAAGTAAAAACTTTTATTTCAGAGAATAGATCGGTATAAGTAAAACTATTATAGCCAGTAGGAGGAGAAATTAAAACATTTTCTTCATTTGAGTTTTCAAATAACAAAATATTATGAGCTGCATCAACGGCTACATCAGACCTTGATTGAGTCATGTTATTTTGTTTATCAATATAAATCGAGTCCTTTGTTCGAGCACCAGCTAAATCAGTAATTGAATAAATATTTTGTCGAGCATTTACATCACCAGATTTACGTCTGGCAATTGTATAATAAATAATGTCATTAGCTGGGTCGGAAGCAAAATCATAAGTAATAGTATTTGCTCTACCGCTGTCTCCTACTACGGTCCAGTCAGCATCTGCTAAAGTTAAAGGAGTTCCGCTAAACTTGCTCATATCAAATGCAGCAACACCAGGGAGTGTATTATCACTTGAATAATAAGTTGAATATATCATGTTATCACGACCTACAGTAACATCCCAGAATGTATAACCAGGATCGTTAACTAACGTGTCTATATCCCCGGTATGAAATCCATCAGTCAATTGCATTCCAAAAATATTTGAAGCAGCTGCTAATGTTAGATAAGCATCATTTCCCTTACCCTTAATTCCAATGCCCAATGCTTGATTTTTTATACTGCTTGAATCAACAACTTCTACTGCAAGTGTATCAACATTAAATCTATAAACCCAATGGTTTGAAAACCCTAAGAAATAAATATATCCCATTGAATCTGCTTCTGGGGAATATCTATCTGGAATTGGCTCTGGAGAAGTGAGATCCATGATGCCCTTAGCATCTCCCCATGGTTCTCCATCATTAGCATATCTTCTAATAATACTTGACCAAATTCCGTATTGGAAGCCAAAGTTCTTTACACTTTGTGATTTTATTGATGTAACTCCACGTGTTGACAATCCATTACTGTCACCGTTATAATAAATTTCAGTATAATCATTATATCCGGCACTAGAAGTGTAGATTGACAATGTATAAGTACCAGAACCAACTGGACTGTCACTGTCGTCTTTTCCGTCCCAGATTACTAGTGTATCACCATGAACGTAATCTGTTGCTGTGATAGTTCTTATCAAAGTCTGAGTTCCATCAAATATCATTACTTTGACAGTATCAGCAAAGTCGCTAAGTGTAAATCTAATTGCAGCATTGGTGCCATCTAAAAAATTTCCATCAAAAGGTGCATCAACATCTGGTTGTGTTATTCTTACATTGTGTGCAAAAACATCTGCCAGAGCCTTTTGTGAAAAGCTGAAAATTAGCAAGCTGATTAAAAACAATGGTAACAAAAGCCTAATTGGCTTCATAAGCCCTCCTTATAGTAAGTTAATAAATAGTTATGAAATATTTAATGTTTAGTCAATTTATTCTTATAAAATAAACTGATTAAAATGATTTAGGCTGCTTGAAATTAATACATAAAATTGTTAATCTCAAACTGATTATGATTATTTTAATTATTATTTAAGTTTAGCTATAAACTATATGATTACTACTATGTGGCATTTACTTAAATTTCTTAGTATTAAAATGAAAATAAATATCATAAAATTCTTCTTGACATTCAATTTTTAGAAGGATATATTTTGTACATGAAATTTTCAAAGGGCAAAATAATCCTCCTTTTTCTTGTCATTTTTTCGACAGCTTTTGCTACAGCATATATTTATGACGTTCAAGGTAGGTCTGAATCGGGCGATGTAAAGATTCATTGGAGAACTCAATCAGAAACAAGCCTTGATCATTTTGCGATAGAAAGAAAAAGTGGTGAAGGTTCATATATAGAAATTGGTACTGTACAGCCTACAGGGGATAATTCAGTTTATGATTTCATTGATAGATCTGCATACAAATCAAACGATATATATTTCACTTATCAAATTAAAATAGTTGATAAAAATCAACAAATATCTTATTCAAAAGAAATTACAGTTGCACCATTAGTTTCTGGGGTTAAAAGGACCTGGGGAAGCATTAAAGCACTTTTTAGATAAAATCACTCCAATTAAAATACTTTTCATTTCATTTAGTTTTATACCAAACTTATCCATTTTTTTTCTTTTCAAAATTTGATTTATTTTTAGTCGCATCATGAATAAAATATTTACCGCAATTATATTAATAGCAGGTTTGCTTTTTCTATATTCCTGTTCACCTTCCAAAAAATTTACAAATGAAGAAGATGAGAATGAGATTAATGTAGTGTACCCAACTTTTAAAAATGAAATTCGTGTGTTGTTGGCGGAAAAACTAAATTCAAAAAAATTAAAATTTAGCACTCCGGTTGTTCTGATTGCAGGCACCCATAAGCTAAATCTAGGAAAAGGAAATTTGATTAACATTCAAAATGAAAATGATATATTAAATATAAAATCGGATGAAATTTCTTTTAGATGTAAAGTTGCAGAAATAATTAGTATTGACCAAAATAATTTATTTATTTTTGATAATAAAAATTACAGAGGTATGTTAAAGCTCTTTTGTGATAAAGGAAGAATAAAGTTTATTAACGTTCTTAATTTAGATGATTATCTAAGAGGTGTAATTCCTTCTGAAATGCCTTTAGGAAATGGAATCGATTATAATGAAGCACTAAAGGCATTTGCTATTTGTGCAAGGACTTATGCACTTTCAAGAATAAACAAGGACAACGATTTCGATATTTATTCCGATGTTAGAGATCAAGTTTATGCCGGCGCTACACGGGAAAATGATTTGATAAATAAAATCACTACTGTCCGGTTTAGGATAAATTAAAAACCGGTAACATTATACAAAATAAATAATTATAAGAATAAAATGCCATAATCGATTTGAAATAAAAAGCTACTAATTTCCGCTCTGTTTGAAAAATCAATCTGGAGCGGTATATGAATTTAGGACAAATAGTCTTTAGTCAGTTAATGGAACATTTACCTCAACATAAATTTCGTCAATGTGTAGAACGATATAAGGGCAACTATAAAATAAGAACTTTTAGTTGTTGGAATCAATTTCTAACTATGAGCTTTGCACAACTTACTTATCGTGAATCTCTAAGAGATATTGAAACTTGTTTAAGAGCAATGCAAAATAAACTTTACCATATGGGAATAAATAGTAAAATATCAAAAAGCACATTAGCTGATGCGAACGAAAACAGAGACTATCGTATCTACGAAGATTTTGCTCAAATACTCATAACAATAGCAAGAGAGTTATATGTAACGGAAGAATTTGAAAAGGAACTTGACGAAACCATTTATGCTTTTGATTCTACCACAATAGATTTATGCTTATCTTTATTTCCTTGGGCTAAATTCAGAAAGCATAAAGGTGGAATAAAATTACATACATTGTTAGACGTACAGACAAGCATTCCAACCTTTATTTATATGACTCCGGCAATGGTTCACGATGTAAATATTCTTGATATGCTTATTCCTGAAGCCGGAGCTTTTTATGTTATGGATAGAGGCTATCTTGATTTTGCCCGACTATATTCATTGCACTTGAATAATTCTTTTTTTGTTACACGTGCCAAATCCAATTTTAAGTTTAATAGAATTTATTCACATAATGTTAATAGAGCTACTGGTGTAATTTGTGATCAGACAATTAACCTCAGCGGTTTCTATACATCAAAAGATTACCCTGATAATCTTAGGCGAATTAAATATTATGATAAACTTACAAATAAACATCTAGTCTTTCTTACAAATAATTTTCGGCTAAATACATTATTGATTGCTAAGATTTTCAAACAACGATGGCAAATAGAATTATTCTTTAAATGGATTAAGCAACATTTAAGAATTAAATCTTTTTATGGTACTACTCCTAATGCAGTTAAAACACAAATATGGATCGCTGTCTCTGTTTATTTACTTGTAGCTATTGTGAAAAAAAGATTAAATATAAATCTGTCGCTTTACACTTTTCTACAGATTTTAAGTATATCAATTTTTGAAAAAAGCCCCATTTTACAGCTTATAAACGATGTTGATTACAAAACCAAAATATATGGTACTTCTAACCAATTGAATTTATTTGACTTATAACCGGACAGTAGTGAAATAAAATTATTAATGATACCAAAGATATGATATTAACTTATGATGATAAACCTACTGTAATTTATTATAGTTCTACCTGCGGTGGAAAAACAGAAAATGTAAAGAATGTTTTCAGTGATGAGCATATACCATATTTAATTTCTGTTAAAGATGGTGAACCATCAAACTGTTCTATTTCTCCAAGATATAAATGGCAAGAAAGATTTACAAAAGAGCAATTTATAAATCGGCTGCTTGACGCTGATTTAATAAAAGATAAAAATGTGAGTTTAACAGATATTAAAATAAAAAGTAGATTTCCTTCAGGCAGAATAAATGAATTGCAAATTTCTCTCGATTACTTTGGAAATGAAACTCAAATTTCAATTTATGGAAATAATATTAGAAGCATAATAAAAAATTCGAATAATGGAATTCTTTATAGCTCTAATTTTACATTTCAATTGATAGCGATGAGATTGTGCTGAACGGAAAAGGGTTTCGGGCACGGAGTTGGTCTGTGCCAGTGGGGGGCGATTGCTCAATCAAAAAGAGGAGTTAAATATAGAAAGATTTTAGATTTTTATTTTCCAGGTACGAAAATCGAAAAAATTAAATGATTAACCATTCACAAAAAATATATCTCGCTTCATCTTCACCAAGAAGAAAAAAATTATTGGAACAAATCGGATTAGAATTTGAAGTTTTAAAATTCACTACGCCTGAGAGTATTAAAAAAAACGAAAAGCCAATCGATATTGTTAAAAGAATTTCATTAGAGAAATTAGAAGCAGCAAAAAAGAAAATTAATTCTGGAATAATTATAACAGCTGATACAATTGTGGTTTTCAATAAACAAATTTTAGGAAAGCCGAATAATAAAAAAGATGCATTCAGAATCTTAAATTTATTAAGCGGTAATACACATTATGTGTATACTGGTTTTTCTATTTTTAACTCTCAGAATTTAAAGACATTTTCCGAATATGAAAAAACATCAGTGAAATTTAGAAAATTGTGCAAGGCTGAAATTCAAGAATATATTGAAACAGGCAGCCCGATGGATAAAGCCGGAGCTTATGGAATACAAGATGATTTTGGAGCTGTCTTTGTGCAAAAAATAAACGGCTGTTATTACAATGTTGTCGGCCTACCTCTGTCAAAATTCTACAACGCTTTAAATAGGATTATCTAGTTGATTAATAAACTAAAAAAGAAAATTTTAATTTCTCTTGCAGTCGGAGGATTGATTTATTTAATCTTTACCTTATATGCTGATTATAAAGATGTTGCACAAGCGTTTGAGGAATTTAATTGGTTTTTGCTGCCACTTCTTCTTTTTCTTTCCTTGCTAAATTACTTTGTAAGATTTTTGAAATGGGATTATTATTTAAATATCCTTCATGTTAAAGTAAAAAAGATAGATTCATTTGCAATCTTTATGTCTGGATTAATTATGAGTGTCACGCCGGGGAAGATGGGAGAAGTTTTAAAATCATATTTAATCAAGGAAATTTCAAATACTCCAATTAGCAAAACAGTGCCTATCATATTTGTGGAGAGAATCACTGATTCAATTTCTTTAATGTTCATTGCACTTATAGGTGCGTATGTTTTTGATTATGGCAGAATTATAGTTGTAACAGTGTCAATATTTTTCTTCTTCTTAGTAATAGTTTTAAGTAATAAAAAAATTGCGATGCCAGTTTTAAAATTCTTTGAGAAAAGTAAATTCTTGAAAAAGCATTTAGTCAGCATCCATAGCGCATATGAAAGTTCATATCAAATGCTGAGGCCGCTGCCGTTATTTTATATGATTTTACTCAGTTTAGTGTCTTGGTTATTTGAATGCTTGGGATATCATATTATTCTAGCTAATTTTGGAATAGACGTAAGTTTTTTATGGGCATCATTCAGCTATGCTTTCGCTATAATTTTAGGTGCAATTTCTATGCTGCCTGGCGGATTAGGTGCAACAGAAGGTTCATTAACATTTTTCTTGATTCAAGCAGGCTATTTCAAAAAATATTGCCGTTGCTTCTACCTTTATTGTAAGAGCCGTTACACTCTGGTTTGCTATTTTAGTTGGAATCATTAGTGTAACTTTTTATCAAAATCGTTACGGTAAAATCTCAGTTGATTCAGTAACGTCTGAGTAAAGGAATGTGTTTTACATAATATAAATAATTCTATTCTGGTCGACTGATTAAAAAAATACCGGTTAAGGCGGAGGTACTTTAAAACAGATACTTGAAAATATGAATAAGTTAAAAGTTGTATCCTATTGTTTTGTAATATGATTAAAGCTTTTAATAGAAGCGAATTCATCAAAGTTCAATAAGAAATAAATATTAATATTTAAATTTGGTTTTGTAAGTTAATTGAAGTTTCTTTTTATTTGAACTGGTGATTAATTATTTTATTGAGTTTGAGGAGATTCACATCCAAATGGCGTTCCTTGATTTTCAAAGAGGCTGTTGTTATATTCGAACTAAATATTACTAATTAAAGGAGTTAAAATGTCAAGCGAAAATAATATAGGCAAAGGATTTATTTTAGGATTACTTACCGGAGGAGCTTTAGGTGCTGTAATGGGTTTATTGTATGCTCCTAAAAGTGGTAAAGAATTTAGAGTTGATATTAAATCTAAAACGGACGATTATCTGGACGATGCCGATAAATATGTATCAGATGCAAAAGACAGAGCAAAAGAATTAATTAATGAAGGCAAACGCAGATCTGAAAAAATTATTTCGGACGCAAAAAGTAAATCTGAAGTATTGTTAAAAGATGCCGAAAAGGTTTTTAATGACGCAAAACAAAAATCTAACACTGCAATTTCATCAGGAAAAGAGTTTGTTGAAGAGGAAAAGGCAAACCTTAAAACTGCGTTCAAAGCAGGTGTTGATGCTTATAAAGAAACTAAAAAATCTTAACAAATGAGTGTTGAAACAGTCTTTTATATCATTCTGCTTGTAGCAGCAACTGCATTATGCATTGCTCTAATTATTTATTTAAAAAGTATTACAAATTCCATTAAAGGAATGCAGATTGATATAAAGGATTTATCAGAAGGACTAAAACCATTACTTGCAGCTAGTACTGAGTTAAGTGATAAGTTGAATGATATTTCAGATAAAGCAAGCAGTCAGCTAGACGTTTCTAAGGAAATAATTTATGATGTTCGAGATCGAGTTGAGAAAATCTTAGATCTGGAAGAAAAAGTTAGGAAAGGTGTAGAAGAACCGGCAATGCAGTTGGTGAAAAACCTCTCAGCAGTTGTAAATGGGGTTAATACTTTTTGGAATGCCTACACAAAACGGTAAAAGTCAGAATAAAATAATTATTTATAAATTACTCACCTTGAAATAAAGGAGGATGACCCTTGAAAGAATATGATGCAGGATCGATACGCAATATTGCGTTTATCGGTCACGGTGGAAGCGGTAAAACTTCATTATCCGAAATCATTTTGTTTACTGCCGGAGAAATAAATAGAATTGGAACCGTGACCGAAGGAAATACAATCTCAGATTACTCTCCAAATGAAATAGAAAAACAAATCTCAATCTCAACTTCCCTAATGCACCTAGAATGGAATAATAAAAAAATAAATATATTGGATACTCCTGGGTATTCCGATTTTATGGGTGAAGTTAAAGGATCGATGAAAGTATGCGATACAGCAGTGATGGTATTAAAATCTGCAGAAGGTGTGGAAGTAGGATCCGAAACCACCGGCAAATTTGTTGAAGAATATGGTTTGCCATCCGCGATAATTATTAATAAAGTTGATAATGAACATTCAACATTCAATGAAACAGTTGACAAAGCTAAAAATAGGCTAACTTCAGGAACTATAGTTGTTACTTTCCCAATATCTGAGGGAGTAAATTTTGATACCGTTGTTGATGTTCTTAAGATGAAAGCATTCAAATATGGTGAGGCAGGCAGTAAGAAAGTTTCTGAAATTGAAATCCCGGCAGAAGTAAAGGATCAAGCAGATATTTACCGGACAGACCTTATTGAAAAAATTGCAGAAACGACTGAAGAATTGATGAATAACTATTTCGAAAATGGAAGCTTAACAGAGGAAGAATTAACTAAAGGTTTAAAACAAGCTTTAATTAAACGAAGCTTTACCCCTGTGTTTGCTGTTTCATCTTCAAAGGCAGTAGGAGTAAATAACTTTTTAAATTTTGCTTCAGAATATTTCCCGTCTCCCAAAGATAGAGGCGGCGAGGAAGCAGCATTCATCAACAGTGATAAAAAAGTAAATGTTTCGCCGGATGTAGATGGTGAACCTGTTCTATTTATATTTAAAATAATTTCTGAACAGCATGTCGGCGAATTATCATTATTTAAAGTCTACTCAGGGTCGGTTTCTGCCGGATTGGATTTATTGAACTCAACAAACAACAAAACAGAAAGATTATCACAGCTTTCAGTTTTAAATGGACATAATAGAACTGATGTTTCAAAAATTAGCGCAGGAGATTTGGGAGCAGTAGTAAAATTAAAAGACACACACACTAATAATACACTCACTTCAAAAAATTTAACTGTGGTAATTAACAAGATTGAGTTTCCTGAACCTGTGATCAGAGGAGCAATTATTCCAAAAGCAAAAGGTGATGAAGATAAAATTGCTTCCGGTTTACATACCTTGCATGAAGAGGATCCCTCATTTAATGTAAAATTTGATCCTGAACTTTCACAAACCATAATTTCAGGTCAAGGTGAATTGCAGCTTTCACTGGCTGTTAAAAGATTAAAAGAACGATATAATGTTGATGTTGATTTAGCTGAACCTAAAATACCTTACAGGGAGACTATTAAAGGTAGAGCAGATGATATTGAGTACAAGCATAAAAAACAATCAGGTGGTAGAGGACAATATGGCCACGTACATTTTAAAATGGAACCATTGAGCAGAGGAAAAGGATTTGAATTTGTGGACGCGATTGTCGGTGGAGTAGTGCCCGGAAGATTTATTCCTGCCGTTGAAAAGGGAATAGTGGACGCAATGCTGAAGGGTGTTTTATCGGGGAACCAGGTCGTTGATATAAAAGTAACTTTATTTGACGGTTCATTTCATAATGTCGATTCTGATGAAATGTCATTTAAGCTTGCAGCGTCACAATGTTTCCGTAAAGGATTTCAGGCATGTAAACCAGTATTGCTTGAACCAATTTACGATATTGAAATTACTGTGCCTGAAGAATATATGGGCGATGTAATGGGAGATATTTCTAGCAGAAGAGGTAAAATATTAGGAATGGATTCCGACGGCCATTTCCAAATCATTAAAGCACAAGTTCCACTTTCTGAACTTTATAAATATTCTTCTCAGCTTAGGAGCTTAACTTCAGGCAGAGGAGTTCATAGAAGAAACTTCTCACATTACGAAGAAGTGCCCAAAGAAGTAGAACAAAAAATTGTGGATGAATATCAAAAATCGAGAGAAGAAGGTCATTAAAATTTAATAAAATCGATTAGAAGGCGGTGTTAATTTACCGCCTTTTTTATTTGTAAGAGGTAAGATGGAAAAACTTTGGTCACCATGGCGTTCGCAATACATTGATTCTTTTAAAGACAATTCAAAAAATGATGGATGTATCTTCTGCAGTATGATTAACTTGAACGTTGAGGATGAAGATAATTTAGTAATTGAAAAGGGATTATTGACTTTCACAGTACTTAATCTCTATCCGTATAATAATGGGCATTTGATGGTGGTACCTTACCGGCACACTGACGATTTCATCACATTAACTAAAGAAGAAAATCAAGAAATTATGGGCAAGCTTCAATTTGCTTATTTAGCTTTGAAGGACGTTTATAATCCCGAGGGTTTCAATGTTGGAGGTAATTTAGGAAGAGTAAGCGGAGCAGGAATTCATGAACATTTACATTTTCATATTGTGCCGCGTTGGAATGGAGATACTAATTTTATGCCTGTTCTTGGGGAAGTAAAAGTTATATCCCAAGATTTATTAGTGACGAAGAAAAAATTATTGGAAGCATATTCAAATTTAAAATCGAAATGAAAATACTAAGTTAAATAATGAAACTAAATAATAAATATTATTTTCTAATCATATTAAGTTTAATTTATTTAATAATGCTTTTGTATAGCTGTACACCGGTTACTGAAACAGAAAGAAAGTCCAAAACTGAAAAAACAGAAGAGAAGCCTACTGAAAAAGTAGTTAAAAATGTTGAGGCAATTGAAAGAAATTACATTAAATCAGAAAACATAAAATCTGTTGAAAAAATAGGTTTTGACTATGACCTGAACGGAAACCTGTTTGACCAGGAAAAAATTTCAACCGTAATGTATAATTTCAATGGTCTACCTGAAGAAACAATTATTTATGATAATAAAAATAAAATCCAATCAAAATTTGATTATGAATATGACAGCGATGGAAAACGAACTGAAACTATAAAATACACTCCGGAAGGCAAGCCGGAAAATAAATATACTTATGATTACAACAAGTATGGAAATAAGATTAAATCCACACGCTATGATTTACAAGGCAAGATGGAAAAATATTATACTTATGATTATAATGACTATGGCAATTTAATTGAGGAAAGATGGTACAATGCTGATGATAATTTAGAATATAAAATTGATTACGAATACAATGATAATGGAACAAAAAAATTTGCCTATTCCTATAACTCAGATAACGATTTAGTTTATAAATATGAATTCAGATACGACAATAAAGGTAATATAATTGAAGAAGCAAAATTTGATAGCAATGATAAAAAGGTTGGAATAATTCAGTACGTGTATAAATATTTTTAGCCAAAATTAAGACTGAGAATAATTTTATAAAAGTTGATTTTAATTAGGCATAAGTATTATTTTTACTTTCTAAATTTTTAGGGCTCGTAGCTCAGTTGGTTAGAGCATCTGACTCATAATCAGAGGGTCGGTGGTTCAAATCCATCCGGGCCCACAAAACAAAAACTCGATTTGTATAAATCGAGTTTTTTCATTTAAAAAGTTTATTCCTAAAATTCTCAAAATAAAACTATCTATTTCATTTTATTTAAAAATTACAAGAAGAAAGTGTACCTGATGAAATATCTTGTACAACGGGAATAACCGGTGCAACGTTTACTATGATGGTATAAAGAAAAATGAATTTAAATTCCATATAATAGGAAGAGACTTAAAAGAAACAAGTTACAACTTGATATTTGATGAGAAACTTTGCTGCTTGAATATTGTTGAAGATGAAGTTAAAACGACTGCGGAAAAAAAAGTGATTTATTATGTACTTAAAATTTTGGATAACTTATGAAAACAAATGAAATAGCTGTTGAAGTAGGTAAAAAATTATTTAATGTAAATAAGCTGCTCAATAAAATGGAAATGGAAAAAATAATTGAGAGACCTAAGTTTGGTTGTTATAGAATACCAGTAGAAAAGGAAAAAGATAAGTTGAAGTTGAAGTTTAAAGCAACGAATGTATTTGGGGACGAAGAAAATGGTCGAAGTGGTAAAAGTGCAGCAATGTAAGTTGATAATATAATATTGAGAGTAAAAATTTTACGTGAAGTTTTACAAGGGATTGTTTGAAGATTAATAAATATTGGGTAGTTTGAGTGGTTTAAGTTAGGGGACTTGAGGAATGAAGATGCATCAAAAAACTTTGATTAATGATTGTAATATTATTTAAAATAATCTACTATAAAATATGAACGAAAGAATAATTCGATCGCCAGATAAGTCAATGCCGGAACTCTTTTTTAAGAAATCCTTTTTATAAGAGAACCTAATTTGAGTCTTACTTGAAAGACCGAAAGTTATTCCTCCTTCAATGAAAGGGAAAATTCCGGATGAAATTGTCTGAAGATCATTATCAATTGCATAATAATTGATGGTATAATCACCACCTATATATTCAGAATTAATAAGCTTACCTAAGGATTTAATATTTGATGTCAATTTATAATACCCTAACCCTGCACCAACATACGGCATAAAATGTTTTGTTTCTATTATATTCAATCTGACAGGAATTCTAAAATCAATCAAAGAAATAGTAACTTTATTATTATTTAAATTTACTTTTCCAATTTTATAAAGATCAGAATAACTAAAAGAAATACCTGCCCTTAATTTAAAGTATTCAATTGTATCAAGGTAAGCAGGTCTTCCTAACAAAGATACATACTCAGCTTCAAAAACGGGATTCTTATTTAAATTATTTGCTTTATCTTTTAGAATTGAATGATGACCTATCCCAATTGCACAAGAATTAATAAAAAACCCGATAAAGGTTAATATTAAAAGCATTTTTAATTTTGAGTATTTAAAGGATAGTAAACTCAAAAATATTTTAATAAAAAAGTTTACTGATCTCATTAGGCAGTCTTTCATAAGAAGTTCCTTTTTAATAATGAGTTAACATTTATTAAAGGCAGTAATTGATTTTAAATTATTATGCATAAAGACATAGCTTAAAATATTATAGCATAAAAACTAAGCAAATTTCCCTCTATTTCACGGTTTTAATTATATGAAGTTATATATTAAAATATATAATTAATTTATGATTTGTTGGAAAAACGCGAATATTTTTCAAATTATTTTAATAGTCACAAAGTGACTGTAAACATACAAAAGTGTTTTGGCTT
This sequence comes from uncultured Bacteroidota bacterium, assembly GCA_963777615.1. Lineage (GTDB taxonomy): Bacteria > Bacteroidota > Ignavibacteria > Ignavibacteriales > Ignavibacteriaceae > CAVSWT01. The sequence continues at coordinate 118,909 of CAVZSD010000065.1, forward strand.
AGTGCGAAATGGAATTATGAATTAAACAAAAAAGTTGAAAATTTAAAAAACATTTCTCTCCTCAATTCTATTTTGTTTGGCATTCTTAAGTTGAAATTCTTTTACTTTAATTATTGTTCAACCCTATCAAAAAAGAAATCTTTAGTTTGCCAAACATTATTTAGCTTTTTAATTTACCAACTCTGCCATATCTAAATTTTACTTTGTCTAGAATAGCCATATTAATTAAGTTTACTTTTATAAAAATGATATTTGTAAATATTTATTCTTTAAATAGACTACCAATTTCCAGTAACTTAGTAATTATGTATTCTTTCTAAATTATTCTGTTGTTACAAAAGTTCTTGGACATGACTGATTTGATAATTTTTATTAAACCATTTACTTTGATACGATAATCGTAACCATGAATTAGTCTATCGCAAATTTAACTCTAACGCTTCTTCAAATAGTAACTTTCCCAGAAACATTTCCACTTTCAGAATTAATAGATGAAACAGTGTTGGCTGCCAAACTATAATTCTGGAAATAATTATTTTCATCAATCTCCAAAACTTCACCTAATTTTACACCAAGAGTTTTTGACATATATTCAGCTTTATTTTGAGCAGCTTTTAATGCTTTTATATATGCATTCTTATGCTGCTGCTCATAGTCTGAAATGCTATAGCTTGAGCTTTTTATTTCAAAATTGTTATTTGAAGCAAGATTATTACTGAGTTCAAAATATTTAGATAAATCTTTTAATGTGAAATCAACTTCAACTTCTGTATAATAACCGTCTTGAATTCTATCCCGGCTATCATCTTTGTATTTATAATTCTTCCCAAGCTTTATTGGAGAAGTTTCAATTTCATCTTTCTCTATACCTTCATCTTTTAAGATATTAATTAATTCCGCATAAATTTTATCATTATTTTTTTTGCTTGCTTCAATTGATTCATCGACTATTCTAATTTCAACAGTAAAATTTATCTGGTCAGCAGGTAAAATTAGTTCTGAAGTGCCGTTTACATCTATGTATTTTTGTTTTTCCTGTGCATTGACAAACACAAAAGATAAAATACATAGAGCAAAAAATAGTTTTTTCATATTGGACCTCCCATATTTGATTGATTTATTCTTGAATGAATTTAAAAATTTGGTATTAAAATAATTTAAGGCTCCCACATTAAATAAAAATTAATGTAAAGATTTATTTTTGATAAATAATATTACAAAATATTTAACTAATATTTTTGTATAAAAGCAATAATCGGGTCGTTTGCATTTTGATTGAAATGTAATTTAGCCTTGCAGTTAATAATATTCTTGATAAAAAATTTCAATCAAAATTTAGTAGGTAATTAAAATGCATAAAGTCATAAAACCTAAGATAATGTATTTCGGTACGCCGGTTGTATTAATTAGTACGCTTAATGAAGATGGTTCTGCTAACTTAGCTCCTATGTCTTCTGCCTGGTGGCTGGGGCAAGCATGCATGCTTGGATTAGGGCAAAGCTCCAAAACTGTTGAAAATTTATTAAGAGAGGAAGAATGTGTATTGAATCTGCCTTCATCGGATATGGTGGGAGCAGTTGATAAGTTAGCTTGTACAACCGGGAAAAACCCTCTACCGGATTTTAAATTAAATATGGGATTCAAATATGTAAAAAATAAATTTGAAACAGCAAACTTAACCAAAATAGATTCTGAATTAATAAAACCGCCAAGAGTTTTAGAATGCGCTGTACAGCTTGAAAGTAAAACAGTCAGGTTTCACAGGCTAAGTCCTGAAGGGCATTCGGATTATGCAATAGAAGTTGGGATATTAAGAATGCATATAGAGGAAAATTTGCTAAGTAATGTAAGAAGACATTATGTAGATACTGATAAATGGAAACCTTTAATAATGAGTTTCTGTGAATTTTATGGATTAGGTGAGAATGTACACTCATCAAAACTTGCAAAAGTTTTTTAATAAATAAATAAATTCAGTGAAACGGATAAATATTAAAGACAGGTTGTCGGCAAATCATTTTTATGTCAGATGATAAACATTAAAATGCAAGAAGAGAAAATTAATTCAAACCTTGATTCTTTGAACCTTCCCAGCCAATAATTGCAGTCTTTTTAGCGGAACCCCAATGATAGTTCCCAATTTCACCTGTTGATTTAATTACTCTATGACATGGAATTAAATAAGCAATTGGATTGTTTGCAATAGCTGTCCCCACAGCTCTTGAAGCATTTGGGCAATTAATTTTATTGGCAATAGACGAATAAGATGAGAGTTCGCCGAATGGTATTTTTACTAATGCTTCCCATACTTTCAATTGAAATTCAGTTCCTTTCAAGTGTAATTTTACATTAGAGATATCTGTCCAATCCATTTTAAAAATATGCAAAGCATTTTGCTGTGTAAAATCAGTTAACTGTCTAAAGGATGCATTCCGAAATTTAGATTTTAAATTAAAAAAAGCATCATTTTTATTATTAACAAATGCGAGATGACAAATGCCTTTTTCAGTTGATGCAATTATAATCTCCCCAAATGGCGACTCGGCAAAGCTGTAATTAATATTTAAAGTTATTCCGCCATTTTTATACTCACCTGGAGTCATGCCTTCAATGTTTATAAATAAATCATGCAGCCTGCTTGAACCGGATAAACCGGTATCAAACGAAGCATCTAACAAAGAATGATTTAATTTCAAAAGTTTCTTTGCATGTTCAATACTTATAAATTGTAAAAACTTTTTAGGACTAACTCCTGCCCAATCCGTAAACATTCTTTGAAAATGAAATTGACTTAAATGAACAACATCGGCTACTTCATTAAGAGACGGCTGTTCCTTGAAGTTTTGTTTAATAAAGTAAATTGCTTTTTCTATTTTTTCATATTCATTCATGGCAGTAAAAATAGATATGAAGAATAAATAAAGAAACCCGATTCTTGCGGTAAAAAATTATTTCTTATAGTTACATTATAAAATATTATATATCAAATTTTAAATATCCTCTACAATCGTTCCCTGATGATAAACAATTTTCCAATCACTCCCATGTCTTCGCCAAATAGTAGTTCTTCTTGTGACTCTTTCGTCTTGAAGCAATGTATATGTTAAAAGATAAATATTATTTGCTAATTCCTGGCATTTAAAATCTTTTGTTTCCCATTTATCTACATGAGGATTTGCATAACGTTCTTCTAATACATTTAATACATATTCGCGGTTGTAAATTCTTCCTGAAGCGCCAACTTCCCGGAAAGTTTCTTCAGTCATATTTTCAAAATCTTTTCTCGTAGTCCCAAATTCCGGATGATGGAAAATTGGTTCACGTTTCTTTAATTCATTTAAAACATCCATAATACTATTCTTTCAATTTTTATATATACTTAACATAGGTGTAATATTGTAAGAAAATTATTGGTGAATTTAATGCGAATATACAGTAACTTATAATTGCAAATCAATTAGGGTAATTTTTAATCATGAGAAAATTATTATTACTCTTCCTCTTCGTATTGATACAAAATAATTTAATATTTGCTCAGACAGATTCATCAAGGGAACTTGCCGGATTCAGGAAAGCAAAATGGGGAAGCACTATCAATGAAGTTAAGTTTTCTGAAAAAGAACATTACTTGCAAGCTTTTTCTGGCTTTGGCATTTATGCATTATCATATACAAGTAAACTTGCCGGACTGAAAACAAGGATTGATTATACGTTTAAAAATGGAAAGCTGGTTGAAGGCTCATTTACTTTTAATTCCATAGAAAATATTAAAAATGATTTTATTATTCTTAATAATTTTTTAACAGGGGAATATGGTAAACCCAATCTTATGGCAGGGCCATCTATAGAGTCCAATACATTATGGATTCAAGAAACAAAGTTTGGAAAATATAAAGGCCCTGAGTTATACTGGAAATTTACAAATGGTTTTATTGCGTTAATAGCTTCAAGATTCGAAGATGAAATTACCCTCACAATTCTTTATACAAATAGCAAATCAATTGAAGAATATAATAGAGATAGAGAGGTTTCTACCGAGGATATATTCTGAAGCTGTAATTATGTTCCATTAAAAATTTTTTGTAAAATTCAATATTCCTCTTGTACAAAAGCAAATAAAGGTATAAATTATATTCATTAGCGGGCAAAGTATATTTAATCTCTGACTTTATGATTTGAATGCTATGATAAAAACTCAAACTATATTATTGTCATATTCAAATCAACAATATGCATTTCAAAAAAAACTATTTATTAGTTTCAATATTTATATTTCTGATTGTTACAGTTACACTTTGTCAAAATTCTTTCTCTCAAACTAAAATTATTGGCAAACCTTTTATCCAAAATTTTACTCCCGAAGATTACAATTCGACATATCAAAATTGGTGCGTGAACCGGGATAAACGCGGTCTAACGTATTTCGGTAATGACCTGGGCGTATTGCAATATGATGGTTTAAAATGGCGTTTAATAAAAACACCAAATAATTCTATTGTTAGGTCATTATGTGTTGATTCAATTGGTAGAATTTATGTTGCTGCATCTTCTGATTTTGGATATCTGTTTCCAGATTCTTCCGGTGAATTACAATTTGTTTCTTTGTTAAAATATATTGATAAAGGACAAAAAGAATTTGGCGATGTCTGGGATGTTGTTGCAACTTCGAAATATGTTTTCTTTAAGACTCAAGATAAGATATTTCGGTGGAATGGAAATAAAATTAAAATTTTTAATTCTGTTAATGCTTATAGATTATATCGAGTTGGGGATAATGTATTTGTGAGAAACGGCGGCCAAGGCTTACTTCAAATTACTGGAGATTCGTTAGAACTTGTTCCGAATGGCCAAAAGTTTGCTGCTATTGGAATTTATGACATGCTTCCATTTAAAAATAAAATCTTAGTAACCACCAACACTAACGGATTTTATTTATATGACGGTTACGTGTTTATTCCTTTTAAAACAGAAGCTGACAATTATTTAAAACAAAATAGGCTATATAATGTTTGTAAAACTCTGGAAGGTAATTTAGCAATTGCAACTCAGCGTGGCGGAGTTGTTTTAATTAATAGAAAAGGCGAACTTTTACGAATTGTAAATTCAAGAGATGGACTTCAGTCTGATGGGACTTTTGATGTATACCCTGATAATCAAAATGGGTTATGGGTAGCAACAACGGAAGGGATTTCAAGAATTGAAATATCATCCTCATTTTCAGTTATTCCTAAAGTAAACACTGGCAATAGTTATTTATCTCAACTCTATAGATATAAAAGTAAACTATTTGGTTGTAATTCATTTGGAATATGGTTTTTGGATGAATCAACCTCCAGGTTCAAAGCTATATTAGGAATTAACTCTGCCGGATCTAATATTTTACAAATTGATAATAAACTTATTGGGGCCACAACAGATATGGTTTGTGAAATAAAAGATAATTTTGCTCAAAGGCTATTTACATATACTGCCCCTGTAATATTTCATTCAAATATTGATACAAATGTAGTTTATGCTACTCAAAGAACCGGAATTTCCATACTAAAGATTGAAAATGGGCAACTACTTTTTTTCAAAAGTCTTCCAAGCACTAATGATGAAATCGAAAGTATTATTGAAGAGAGTGGAAGAAGCTTATGGATAAAAACTTATTATGAGGGAGTTGTTCATTTAACATGTACTGAAGGTAATCTTTTTTCAAAACCTAACGATTGTAAAATTGAAATAGAACGCTTCAATCAACAAAATGGCTTTCAAGCGGATAAATATATTATTTTATCTGTGAACAGCAAAACACTATTTGCAACAGACCAAGGCCTTTTTTGTTTCATTCAAAAAACAAAGAGGTTTATTCAGGATTCTACATTTGGTGCTGACTTTGTAAGTTCAAAATATCAAATATTACTTTTAGCCAAGAGTGAAAAAGAAGATGTTTGGTTATTGGTTAAAACTGAAGAAGGAAATAAGCTGGGGAAAGCATTTAAACAAGCGGATGGAAAATATTTGTGGCAGCCTTACCCCGTCTTTCAAAGATTAGACTTGAATAATGTCTTTACAATTTATTCTGATTTTAGGAATGATAAAGAATATTTATGGATAAGTACGGATGAAGGGTTGATTTATTATAATCCGGGAAATATTAATCCATATGAATATAATTCAAACACTTTAATTAGAAAAGTAATAGTTAATAATGATTCGTCAATATATAATGGGGATGCCGAACAGCTCACAAATGTAAATAGAGTAATTTCTTTTAAAAAAAATAATATAAGTTTCTATTTTACAACTGCCAGCTTTGATAAATCAAAGGAAAATCAATTTCAATATTACCTGGAAGGGAATGATAAAAAATGGTCTGATTGGACTAAAGCCACTGAAAAGGAATATACAAATCTTTCAAGCGGTGAATATAAGTTTCATGTCCGTTCAAAAAATATTTATGGAAAAATAGGTCAGGAAGTACAATTCGTTTTTACTATACTTTCTCCTTGGTATTTATCATGGTGGGCTTATGCTTTATATTCGTTAATATTTTTAGGACTTTTGAATTTGATTAGGCTTTCAGAATTAAAACGAATCAGGAAAAAACATACCCATGAGCTTGAACTTGTTGAATTTCAAAAGTTAAAAGAGCTTGACCAGTTAAAATCTCAATTCTTTGCAAATATATCTCATGAATTCCGAACACCACTTACTTTAATACTTGGCCAGATCGATAGTGTAATGTCTTCAACTATTGAAGTAAAAGAAAAAGGAAAACTGCAAGTTGCAAATAGAAATGCCAATAGATTGTTATCGCTTATCAATCAACTTTTAGATTTATCAAAACTTGAAGCCAAGAGCATGAGCTTGCATACTGAGCAGCATAATATTGTTTCATTTCTTAAAAGCCTTTTCTTTTCATTTGAATCGCTCGCTGAATCAAAAAAGATTACTCTTAAAGTTTGAATCTGAATATGTCAATATTACTTTTGTTTTTGATCCGGATAAAATGGAAAAAATATTTTACAACCTGATTTCAAATGCTTTCAAGTTTACTTCTGCAAATGGCGAAATTAAAGTGTGTTTGAAAGTTATAAATTCATTAATTGAAATTAGAATAAAGGATACTGGGATTGGAATTCCACCAGATCGTATTTCACATATATTTGATCGCTTTTACCAGATAGATAGTTCAAGCACACGCGAACATGAGGGTTCTGGAATTGGTTTGGCTTTAACAAAAGAATTGATTGAACTTCACAAAGGCAGCATACATGTAAATAGTAAAGTAGGGAAAGGGACAGAATTTTTAATTCAACTGCCTATAGGCGACATGAATTTAGAAATAGAAAAATTAGCTGATGTGCAATTAAGGCAATTTTCGGCAAAAGAAAAATTTAACAAATTTGAAATTATAGAAATAGAAGATCAAACTGATAGTGATTCAATAGGGCCCAAAGAAAAGATATCCAAAACTTATAAGAAAGAAATACTTTTGATTGTTGAAGACAATTCAGATGTAAGGTCATATATCCGCGAACAAACGCAAAATGAATATTGCATCATTGAAGCTGCAGATGGGCTGGAAGGAATTAACCAGGCCCGTGAAAATATACCTGACATAATAGTTACAGACGTAATGATGCCTAAAATGGATGGCTATCAATTCAGTAAAGAAATTCGAAATGATGAAAAGACAAGTCACATTCCAATAATTATGTTAACTGCAAAAGCAGGACTCGATGATAAGATAGAAGGATTAGAAACTGGAATTGATGCTTATCTAACAAAGCCATTTAGCTCTAAGGAATTAAAAGTTCGAATTAAAAATTTAATCATACAGCGGAGAGAACTTCGTAAACGATTTAGTCAGGCAACTGTAATAAAACCTTCAGAAGTTACAAAAGTTTCTGTGGATCAAGTATTTTTAGAGAAAGCGATTAAAATTATTGAAGTACATTTTGAAGATGAACAATTTGGAGTTGAAAGCCTTGCAACTGAGGTAGCGATGAGTGTTTCTCAACTGAATAGAAAACTGAATGCACTCATAGATCAGCCGGCTGGTCAATTTATTCGTTCACTTCGTTTGCAGCGTGCCTCTGATCTTCTAAAGCAAAATGCCGGAAGTGTAGCTGAAATTTGTTATATGGTTGGCTTCAATGATCAAGCATATTTTTCAAGGGCATTTAAAAAGCAATTTGGAGTAAGTCCCTCAGAATATAAAAAAGCATAGTTAAAATTCTAAAGCATAAAAAATATAAAAGCCCTCTTTCCAGAGGGCTTATTCATTTTTATAATTCAACTATTTGGGGGATAATTCACATTTCCATTTTTAACTTTTGTATGTGGATTAAACTTGCTCTGTTATTTTGTTTCAAAAAGTTTTTAAACTCTCTTATTATTTTACCGTAAAAGTATACTAAAGTCCATTTTGCCTCAATAGTCCAAATCATTGCGTTAAAAATACAAGATATCCGCAATAATCAAGCTTACATTAGCCTTTGTAATTCTCATAAAAAAACTAAAACATTAACCAATTGTTACATAACAAATTTAAAGGAGACATTATGAATAAAAATATTTTTATTTCAGTTTGCCTGCTTATTATGGCCGCAGTTGTTATTTCGCAAATCAATTGCTACGCCGAAGAAGAAAATAAACCAATGTCTCAAAAGGAGTTAATAGTACGCGGTAAATATTTGGTATTTACAGGTGGTTGTGGTGATTGCCATTCTCCTAAAATTTATACACCAATGGGACCGGTACCTGATTCAACAAAAAATCTTTCAGGTTTTCAACATGATGAAAAACTTCCGGCTTTGGATACCAAATATGTAGCCCGGGTCAATGGGTTGCTACAGAAAGTAACTTTTCAGCATGGGTCGGCCCTTGGGGTATTTCATATGCAGCGAATATTACCCCTGATAAAGAAACCGGAATTGGAACTCTGACAGAAGAAATGTTTATTAAAACTCTACGTGAAGGGAAATGGATGGGAGTCGGAAGGCCATTGATGCCTCCAATGCCATGGCAAGTAATTGGGCAAAAAAAGCGACGAAGAGCTGAAAGCTATGTATGCTTATTTAATGTCAATTAAACCAATCCATAATGAAGTACCACAACCAGTACCGCCGGATAAAATGAAAGACGCATTATCAGGAAAATAGTAAGAATTAAGAATTTCAATAAGCTTTCGCATTTTCAAAGAGTGGTATTGTGCAAATAATAAAAATAAATGGAATTTACAGTGGAATGGGTAAAATCACCTTTGACTCGATGAATGTGTTTGATTTAAAACGGGTTACTCCGGAAAATATTCCTGAATTACCTATGCATTTAAAATTAGAATTGACAATATCATTTGATGAAAAAGAATTACTCTCCGGGATAGATGGTGTAGTCTGGGCTACTTATGATTTAAGGCAAGCAGAAATTATTCAAAGTGCTTTGGTAGCCCAGCAGATTAATTTGGAGATAAATAAAATTTTTATTGATGGACAAGAACTTTATTTATTAAAAATTCTCAATAATCAAGATGTTGATGATGCTATTGATTTCATTTGGCGTAGCAGTAGCGGTTTACATCTTACCCCAGACTGGGATTATGCTGATGGAGAATCTAACAAAAGTTTTGAGCAGTGGTTAAGTGGACAATAAAGTGTTAATTAATATTTCTAACAAAATAATAGGAAGAGACTTCTTAAAGATTACTTAAAACTAATATTTCAGAAGTCTAAGGAAGAAAAAAAACTCACTTCTGCAGCAATTACTTGTTTATAAATAAATCGGGTAATTGGTTAATGATTCATCATCAGGCTACTACTCCGATGCAAAAGTAAAAAAAGATGCCGGGTTTAATCCGGGATAGCTAAAAGGAAAATTATTCATAAAAAATAAATGAAAGGTTAAAATGAAAACTTTAACAATGTCCTTGCTCTTTTCGATGGTTCTGGTTATTGGAATCAGTTCGATTTCGTTAGCTCAAAATTCCAGCGGTTCGGCGGAAAATGAAATTATTTCTCTTACATACAAAATATGGAAAGCCGAAAATGAAAACGATATGGCTACAAGGAATAAGTATGTGTCCAAGGATTATACTGAATTTAATCCAAGTTATTCTACATTAATTGTAGGAAGGGATAAAAATTTCAAGCTTACTGATGCAAATAATATGGCTGGTAAATCTCTTGCAGATGAAATGCTAAATCCTCATGTAAAAGTTTACGGAGATGTTGCCATACTAACATATAACTTCGCTGGAGTAATAAAAGGTAATGATGGAAAAGTAATAACCAGCAAAGCTAAAAGTACTAGAGTCTATGTAAAAACTAATGGAACATGGATGCTTGTACATGCAAATTTTGGATTGGATCCAATTGGCAGTAATTAATCATTTAACAAATATCTGAAAGGTATATATATGAAACGCTTCTTATCAATTCTTTTTTGTTCATATTCTGTTTCGCTATGAGCAATTCTTTATTCGCACAGGCAGCGCAGGGGCATGTGTTCATTATGACAAATTACCAAAGAGCATATCCAGATAATGGATCAGCTAGGGAATTGGATTCACTTGCTTCCTTAGTAGGTGATAAAATTTTCGGCAGCGAAAATGAATTGGTGGTTAGTCATAAGATTGTACGGCATTTTTGGGGTAATGATAGTAGGGACTTTATCGAAATCATCGAACTAAAATCCTTTGACGATATAGACAAAGCTTTTGAAAAATCAAATGAACTTTTTAAAAAAACGTGGGCAACAAAGGAAGCCAGAGATGCTCTCAACAAGGCATATAATAAATATTTTACTGGCAAACACTCTGATGAAATTTATAGTGAAGTAGTTGCTCCAAAGTAAATATTAGTAGATTTAAAAATAATTTTAAGAAAGGTATTATGAAAAATTTAATTAAAATAGGTTTAATGTTCAGCCTAATGTGCTGGCATTCGTAAATAAAAGCTTTGGGCAGCAATGGACTACTGAACAAAAAGATGTTTGGGCAGGGGTGGAAAAATATTGGGCTGTAGAAGCATCAGGAGATGCTAAAGGATTTATGTCATATTTTGACGATAGCTATATGGGATGGGAGTATCAATCTAAAGTTCCACAAAGCAAATCTACTATAAGCAAATGGATAGAAAACGGGATTAAAAATCAAGTACACTATGTTTACAATTACTCCTTTAACAATATGGGTTAAAGGTGATTTTGCTTACGTTCACTATTACTATTCTGAATCGGATAAAAATAATGATACGGGAAAGAGAGAACATAATTCAGGAAACTGGACTGATATTCTTATGAAAAGCAATGGCAAATGGGTTCTAATAGGTGACCATGGCGGAAGAACTTCAAAGCTAAGTACTGATTAATATTGCACTGTAATTTAGAAAGGAGATAATGTTTATTATCTCCTTTTTAATTTTTATAAGTATTAATATCTCCATATATTGATTTAAGGTTAAATTGGTGGATTGCAATATTAATTAAAAAATTTCGTGCTTTATGTGCATTTAAAGAAATGTTAACTTAAATTATTTACTGAGAGACTAGATGGATTATCAACATTGGAAGTTTACATTTAAATAGTTCCAATACAGGGAGTTTTTTTTACTAGTACTTTCTGCTCTGTTACCTATGACAATCATTTATAAAACAATTATTTAGTAATGAATTTAAGACATCATTTTAAGATTACAATCTTCAGATAATTTATCATTTGAACATGAATACTGAACAACAAAAAACTGAAAATAAAATTGCCGAATTAGAAAAAGAACTTGCGGCGAAAAACCGTGAAGTTGAAATTGAAAAAGCCTTTGAGAAAGTAAGAGAATTTGCAATGACAATGCGGCATTCATCTGATTTACAGCAGGTTGTTAATCTGGTTGCACAGGAATTGAATAATATGAACCTTGATATAACCGGCGTATTTATGCTTATCAATAATAACGAAATAGACAAACAATTCACATTTTGGGGATCGACAGGTGTAGCAGAAACCTATATGAAAAAAGCCGCTATTCCTTTTCTCGATCACCCCATTTATAGGATATTGGCAGAGGGTACTACAAAAGGTGAAAGATTTTTTACAGAGGAATATACGAGAGAGGAAAAAATTATATTCTTCAAGCATTTATTTAAATTCCCGCCATATAATTCATCAACTCCTGAATGGAAGGAAAAGGTTTTGTCGCGTGAAGGCGGCTATACCAGGTCAGTTTCTGTTTCTCATTACACTTCAATATTTGTAGTTAATCATTTTGGCAGAAAATTATCAGATGAAGATAATGAAATTCTAAAACGCTTCGGAAAAGTTTTTGAACAGAGCTATACTAGATTTCTCGATCTGCAAAATGCAGAAGCACGCGCATTTGAAGCAGTAAAACAAGCATCTATGGATAGAGTACGCGGTGAAATTGCCAGTATGCGAACTTCCGAAGATCTTAATCGCATAACTCCGATTATCTGGCGCGAACTTAAAACATTGGAAGTCCCTTTTACTCGCTGCGGCGTTTTCATAGTTGATGAAGATAAAGAAGAAGTTCAGGCTTATTTAACAACACCTGATGGTAAAGCGCTGGGAGTTTTAAATTTAGCTTTCGATACAAACGGGCTTACAAAAAATATAGCTTATCACTGGCAGGGAAAACAAGTATATAAGAAGCACTGGAATAAAAAAGATTTTATAAACTGGACAAAATCCATGATTGAAATCGGTCAGGTTCAAAATGAAGAAACCTACCAGGGTTCATCTACGCCGCCGGATTCTCTTAATCTGCACTTTGTTCCTTTCGCTCAAGGTATGCTTTATGTCGGAAATGTTTCTCCGCTTATGGATGAAAAGCTTGAATTGGTTAAGACACTTGCAGAAGCATTCTCAATAGCTTACACCCGCTATGAAGAGTTTAAAAATATTGAAGAAGCTAAAAGCAGGATGGAAAAGACTTTAAAAGAATTAAAAATAGCTCAGGCAAAACTTCAGGAGCTTGACCAGTTGAAATCCCGGTTCTTTGCAAATATCTCTCATGAATTCAGGACACCGTTGACGCTTATACTCGGTCAGATAGATAGTGTCATGTCTGAAAATATTGATGTTAAGGAGAAAGGAAAACTGCAGGTAGCGAACAGGAATGCCAAAAGGCTCCTTGGATTGATTAACCAACTGCTGGATCTCTCAAAGCTTGAAGCAGGCAGTATGGAATTAAATGCTGAACAGCATAATATAGTTTCATTTTTAAAAAGTTTGTTTTATTCTTTTGAATCTCTGGCGGAATCACAAAAAATTACCTTGAAGTTTGAATCTGAATGTGAAAGTATTCCAATTGTCTTTGATCCTGATAAAATGGAAAAGATTTTTTATAATCTCATCTCAAATGCTTTCAAGTTTGTTTCTTCAAACGGTGAAATAAAAGTCTCAATCGATTCTAAACACACCTTTAATAAAGGGGAGAAAGAAGAGGGTTCAGTTGAAATAAGAATTAAAAATTTCAGGAATCGGGATCCCTTCCGATCGTTTGCCGCATATATTTGACCGTTTTTATCAGGTGGATGGTTCAGCAACTAGGAAACATGAAGGTACAGGAATCGGACTGGCATTAACCAAAAAATTAATTGAACTTAATAAGGGAAACATTTCAGTAAATAGTAAAGAAGGAGAAGGCAGTGAGTTTATTATCCTGCTTCCATTAGGTGATTTTAAAATTAAAAAGGAAAAATGTAAAATTGCAGCCGTTAGAATCTTTAAATGTATTACTTTAAGGGCACAGGAAAAAGTAGAAAAAATTACAGTGCTGGATTCTCACGAATCTGAAAACAATGAAATAGTTTTAATTGTTGAAGATAATCTTGATGTAAGAAATTACATTCGTGACCTGCTGAAAACCGAATACAGAGTAATAGAAGCTTCAGATGGTGAAGAAGGATTATCAAACGCAAAAATTGAAATTCCCGACTTGATAATTACCGATGTGATCATGCCTGGAATAGATGGTTTTCAGTTCAGTACGCAGATTAGAAGTGATGTGAAGACGAGTCATATTCCGATTATAATGCTTACTGCAAAAGCCGGACTTGATGATAAAATAGAAGGATTGGAAACAGGTATTGATGCATATATTACAAAACCTTTCAGTGCAAAAGAGCTGAAGGTAAGAGTAAGGAATTTAATTTATCAGCGAAAGCAGCTAAGGAAACGATTCAGTAAATCAACAATAATAAAACCTTCGGAAGTTACCGCGGTTTCTATGGACCAGGAATTTTTGGAAAATACAATAAAGGTTATTGAAGAGAATTTTGAGGA
>CAVZSD010000066.1:0-102630 GCA_963777615.1 uncultured Bacteroidota bacterium
AACCAACTGAGAGGATACCAGTCAGGTCTTTATCAGGAAAAATTAATCATTTATTGTCAACTGGACTGCCAGGGATCTCAACTACTTCAATAGAACCTCCATGTGCTGTTTCAATTAATATATATAATAAAACACATCATAAGTTTAACTTAAATACCAGAGTCAAAGATTATATAGCTGGGAACGACATCTACTTATCAATTGAATTGCCGGATGTATCTGATGACAAAATTGATGTAAATTATGTAGCTGCAAGATTAGTGGCACCAAATCACTCCTTAGGTAATATATTAGCTGATATTGAGACATTCCCGTTAAAAATAAGAAATAGATTCATAAATAGGGAAGCTACCGAAGAACCATTCGATTTGCTTAGATATTTAACTGAATATGAAAAACTTCATCCTGGCGCATTTGCTATTAGAGATGAGGAAGTTGTATTTAAGAAAAATAAAAACGGAAAATGGGAAGCCATTATAAAAAATAATAATTATCCGGGAGTATACAGGATTGCTGTTTATTTTGAAGGTATCTATTACAAAAAAGGAATAAAATATGATGACGCTTGTTGCAATGAAAAGCCCCAGAGATTTTCAAAAGTTTTATCAACTAACTTTGCATTTGGAATTAAACCAGATGAGCAAAAGAGTAAACCAACTTTAAATTGGATAAATTCAAATAAATTTGTTATTACAACGATGCTGATTGACAAATTAGGAAACATTGCATTCCCTCAGGATAAATTTGAAATGATTGCAATAGTCAATGGAAAACCAGTTAATTCCGTTAGAGTCAATCATTATACTGGAGAACTGTATTCAGAGATATCTCTTAAAGGACGAAAAATTGTTATCTCACAGGACGGCCAATCTATAGAAACTGGTGAGCCATACATTGAAACCATTGACGGGGAAAAGTTATATATAAAAGCAGGACAAAAATTAAAAATCGGACTAAAGATAAAAGACAATAAATTCAAAGTTTCATTTCCAAAATTTATTGGCGATAAAAGAAATTATATTGCATATTTGCCAGGTACAAAATCAGCAATGAAAATCCCTTTGGAATTTCGACAGCCGCTCTTTTCGAAAAAAGAAGCAGAAAAGCTAGGATATAAAATTGTCTACGATAACTATAGAAACAAATTGGATTAGATATGTCAAATTTCATTTTTTATAAGAACAAAACAGAAAAATTGCCAAACAAATCACTTATTAAGGAAGGCATTAATTTAGCAGGAAAATATCAGGTTGATTTAATTGCAAATAAGAATTCTATTTTTGGCAGTGCGAGATTACCTTCACCACCTGTAAAGGGAAGCAGGATTTTTCAGGATGAAAATTGGGTTATCATGTTCTCCGGTGATTTAATTGACTATGAAGCTGTGCCATTTAACCTGTTAGTCGAAATAGCCAGATTGAATGATTGGGAAAAACTGGAAAATTTGAATGGAATATTTTCTATATACATACTTGATAAGGCTAATAAATGCTGCTATTTAATTAGCGACAGAAGGTCACAGCATCCGGTATATTATTTTATTGATAATGATGAAATAATATTCTCAACTGAATTATCGCTTTTCGTAAAACTTTTAAAAGAGCCTGTTTTTAATGAAAAGTGGATGTATAATTATTTATTTTTTTCGTTTGCCGTAGGAGAAACAACTTTCTTAAAAAATGTTTCCAAGCTTCAACCAGCTTCAGTATTAAAATGCGACTTAGTTAATAACCAATTTAACATTTTTGAATATGTACCTATTTTTACAGTTAAGGAGCCATTGCTTGAAGGGCACGAAGCTTTGGAATACGCGAGTGAAATATTTGCAAAACAGTTGCCTAAGTATTATCCTGAATCTTCTCAAATAGCATGTGCATTAACCGGGGGATGGGATGGCAGAACTGTTTTATCTTTAGCTCCTGATCATTCCAAAGTAACTGCATATACATACGGCGGGCCAGGTTGTTATGATATTGAAGAAGCAAAAAAAACAGCTAAGGCTTTAAACATTCATCACCAGGAAATTAATTTTGATGACAATTATTTGAAAGATTTGCCTTGTGACACTTTTGAAACTGTTTACTTATCATCGGGTTCACAAGGGATATTAAGGGCCACATTACTTCATGTTTTTAAAACGCTTTCTGAAAAATACAATTTTGATTTAGCTTTAAGTGGAATACTGTTGGACGGCTTGTTTAGAGGCCATGGTGGTTATCCGGGTGTTATTTCTTACGAACTTAATAATTTATTTAAAACCGGAAAATTGCAATTTGACAAACAGTGGAAAGAAATATTTGAAGGGAACTATAAAAATTTTCAAGAAGAAATTCAGAATAGACTAAATCTTTTTAAGGAATCCTATGGCGAATTTACTTCTTCAAAATTTCATTTGCACTACGAAGTATATATGAGTGGGCCCGGCCATTTTAGCGGGGAATGGAAAATTGCTAATAATTATCTAACTCAAAGAGTTCCTGCCTGGGATAATGAAATTACTAAACTGGCATATTCGATAAAAGAATCAAAATTAACTTTCTCTCAATTTAACAGCCCAAATTTCGGAAGCAGGGAAAGCATGGTTTTACAATCTTATATAATTAATAAACTATCCCCTAAATTTGCAAATATTCCTTTTAAGTTCATCAAACCAAATGTTGTTCTGAAAAATTATGCAGTTTTTAAAAGTTATTATTTCTACAGAAGGATTTATAATAAAATTAATAAAACTTTTTCATCACAAAAGATTGCACATCTTGAAAATTGGGATTATTGGATTAATAATAATTTGAGAGTACAAACTGATAAATTGTTATTTTCAAATGATTCTCTTATAAGGAATTATATTACTTCTGAATTTATACAAAAATTATCTGTCGAAAGACAATATAAAATGATAGGCAAATTAGTTACCATTGAAATTATTCTGAGATTAATTCAAAATAGGTGGAAACGATTTTGGTAATTATATTGATTAATTTTTTCTTTAATTAATCCCTAACCAATTTAATTTTTATAGTTGCATATATCATTAAATATCTTTAATATGAAGTGTATTTTATCGCTTCTAAATATCCTAAAACAATAAATAATTTTTTATAGAAACTGCTTCAATTATTGTTTCCTGTTTGCTGGGGAATTATATGACGGGGATTAGTTAAGTCTAAATATGTATGTTATTAATTCATAATTATGATGGAGTAAAAAATGAGTGCTTTCACCCAAGTCGGACAAATAGAATTGTTACCATTAAATGATCTAATAAAAACCAGCGAGATAGATCAGGCCTCATGGAATTATCGGTTTATTTTAGGAAAAATTAGTAACCAAAGATTCAAACTTTTGCTATCATTACTTGGCAAAAATAAAGTAAATAGCTTATTAGAAATTGGTTATGGAAGTGGAATATTCTTTCCTCAATTAAGAAAATATGCTAAAAATCTATACGGCATTGATATTCATGATAAAAATCAGGAAGTAATGGAAAGATTAGCTCAATATGGAATTACATCCAATTTAATTCAAGGAGATGCTGCTGAAATCCCTATGAGTGATAATTTTTTTGATGTAGTAATTGCTATTAGTTCAATGGAGTTTGTTGACAATATTGAGTTAGCATGCAAAGAAGTTTCCCGTATACTTAAAGATGGCGGGAAATTTATTGTTATAACTCCAACTATGTCATCAATTGCTGATATGGGACTAAAACTACTAACTGGGAGAAGTGCTGAGACAGATTATAATGGTAGAAGAAAAAGACTTATGCCGGCATTAATGAAATATTTTAATGTTGAAAAGGAATTGACATACCCAAAAATTCAATCTCTAAAACTTTATAGCGGGTTAAAGCTTATTAAAAAATAGCAAAGTAAACTTTAATGTGTTACTTTAATAGAATTATTTTTTTTGCAGATGTAAAATTCCCAGCATCCGGGTTGTCCGAATTAATCACTATGCGATAAATATAAACTCCGCTAGCAAGATTATTTGCATTAAAAGTAACATTATAATATCCAGGTACTTGATCTTTATTTACAAGTGTTACAACCTCGTTTCCTAAAAGATCATAAATTTTTAATTGTACCCGCAAGATATTACTCATCTTCATTATAGGAATAGAATATCTTATTGTGGTTACTGGATTAAATGGATTAGGATAATTCTGAAATAATTCAAAGGATTGTGGGATATTGGGATTAATATTTTCACTCACATTCAGTCACCACAGAATTTTTATCGCCGGGCGTTCCATGTCCAATCGATGCAGCCCAATTTTCTGCTAAATCATTATTCAAATTCGGATTTGTAAGTTCAAGTGTAGAGCCTTTCCCGTCTGCTTCAAGCGGCCAAGGCTTTGTGTCATCATAATTAACTGAATCAATTAAGATTAATTGATCATCAAATAATCGCAATAATTCTCCGTTGCCGCTAAATCCAAAACCTAAATCTCCGATAACGTTTTTTACATTGGGGAAAGCAGCGCTAAATAATAAAGAGTCATTGCACAAGACTATATAAGAATTTGAATTTAATATTGTTCCTTCAGGAATATTAAAACTATGGCTATCATCTTCATCTTTAAATATCCAATTTGAAATATCTATTGATGAATCACTTCTATTATATAATTCCACCCAATCTTCAGAATCGAAATCTTTTGATGAGTTATAATTAATTTCATTTATAATTACAGAATCTTTGAAATTTTCTTTTTGTTCAAATACAGCAACAATAACTTTACCCTGATTGGGTTTTAATACTGCTAAATTTGAATTTGAGTTCACTCCTTCCCACCTGCTAAACTTATATCCTTTTTTGGGTTTTGCAATTAAGTTAACAGGGATACCATCAAAATAATATCCATTCCATGGATTAGTTGATATTTTTGTATTATTAATTTCAATCGATCCTCCTTCAATTGGTAAAGAATAAAATGAAATAGAATGCATTTCAGGTAAATTAAATTGCTGGACTAAAATGAACGTAAATATGTAATTCTTTTATCAGCAAAATCTTTTAATAGCTGAATTTCATTTGAAAAATTAGTCCATCTATTTCCCCATTTTTGATTTTGTCTTGGAAGTTCCGGCTCAATAATATTTTTAATGCTATCTACCATTGAATCAACTTTGTCAGCTTTAAAAATATCATTCATTAAATCAGCTATCCTACTAAGAAATTTATTCTTAAATTCTGTATTCTTTAGTAAATTTCTAAAAAGAAATGTTGACCAGGGAGGATTTGGCCAATCAGGGCCATTAGTGGCAGTTGCAAATCCAATAGTATTATGATAATATGAAGAATTATTATATAGCCCAAATCCAAAATCAGTATCAAATAAGATCCATCGCCATTTTGCCATTTTCTCTTTTTGGCCGCCAAAATTTAACATTGTTCCCGGGCCAATCAGTATTAGCAAAATAAATTTCAGCTGCCATATAATTTATGTATTCATCAATATCCATCCAGTTTTTAATAAAAGCATAATATTGTGCATTGCTTAAATCATATTTGAAATATAATTCAGCATTGCCATATAATTAGTACTGTCCCCTTCAACTATGTCACCGCCTTTTTCTAAAATATCAATACTGTCTTTATCATAACCTGAATGGCTTGAAAGAAATCTTCATTTACTTTTTCTCTTATATTATAAATTCCCCAAAACTCTCCATTTAAATATACAAGTGAGGGGCGAAATGCCTGTCTTTCTAAATCCAAATATTTAACAAGATTTTGCATTACACCATCTCTAATAAGTGAATGATCCCAATCATTACCACCGTTTCGCAATACAAAAGATTTAAATTTTTTCACGGAATAATTTGTGAAATATCGGATAGTCAATCTCATTATTCCCATATTCTTTGCGGGCAAATATTGCTAAAGATTTTTGATCTTGCCCTCTGGAATAATGCTCCATAAATTTTAACTCCTCGCATCCATACTAAACCCTAAAGAACCATCAGGTTCATAAAATTCAACATGAATGGGCCGCTCCCAATCCTGCCAAAAATTTGCTCCAAAATACGGAAAGTCTGATGAAGCATTTTTTCCCAGAGCATAAATACCTGAATCAGGATCAAAAAAATTACCAGGATTAGTTGATAAAGAAAATACCGGTAATGAGGTTGAAAGATCAATATAATAAGTTTGAGTTACAATTTTACTTGGCGAAAAATTATTTTCAATTGCAATTGCCCTAATTACTTTAGTTGAATTAATTAAAATTGGTTTTGAATATAATAATGAATTATTGCTTGGCTCTGAACCGTCTAACGTATAATATATTTTTGCATCCTGGGAATCAGCACTTAAAACAACACTTAAAAGTTGGTTATAAAATCCTCCTTTGATAGAAAAATTTGGAGCTTCACTTATGCCAAAAACTTTCATAGAATCATTTTGTAAACCCGGGGTTGGATTTGAAAATAGCACCCAATCAGGGCTTCCATCAGGAAATCTCCCCAAAGATAGATTAGTAGGTATTTGTCCCGAATAAACTGAATCAATTATGTTTCCGGATGCATTTGATAAAATTATTGTTTCTCCCTCTGTATTAATTTTAAAATTAGTATGTAAGATAAGTTTTAGAAATATCTAATATTGGAGGAACAAAAGATTGCGACTGTTTAGTATTATACCCTAAAGTAAGAAAAGGAATAAAAGAAAGATCAGAAGAGTTTGCCATATTATGAATCTGGACGGCTAAAACATTTTCACCGTTAACCAGGATAGATTTTAGATCTGCAATGATATATGCTTCCGGTTTACCACCTTGATACATCAAAGCTTCTCTTGCAGCATCAGCAGTTTTATTATAAGCCGGACGGACGCCTGGTGTTCCAATATTGCTTCTTGCAATTTCAATTCCATTTAAGTAAGCAACAAAAGCATCATCATAGTCAATATGAAGAACCGCAGTTTCAATTTCATCAAGGTCATTAACAGAAAAAACTTTTCTCGTGTATAGAGAAATAGTTGAAGATATTATAGTTGAATCATCTCCATCTGAATACCCTATGCCAGTTGGGCCAGTTTGCCAGTTACTATCTTTAAAGTTAATCGAATTCCAATCAGAAGGCGGTTCAGAATTTCCTAATTGATATTTCCAATCATCTCCCCTATTTATTATTGTATTCCAATCTACTAAAACATTTTTTCTATCTTTATCAGAAGCAAAAACTAGAAGATGCTGATGCTGAGCTAAATTTATTTTTGGGAAAATCCATTTATTAAGTTGATCAATATCATCCGTCAGCGAGTAGTTTTCTAAGTTGATAACAGAAGAACTATTATTATAAAGTTCTATCCAATCTGAGTAATCGCCATCTTCATCTCTAATAATATTAGTGTTAGATGGCATCAGTTCATTTATAACTACACTTTGTGGATATAAATTTATGCTTCCTGTCAAAAGAATGAGAAGAAAAACACTTCTAAAATGAACAGCCATAATTCCCCGGCAAATAAGATTTAAGTAACAGTTTGAAAATATTTTTTTCAATTAGCATAATAAAATACTTTCCATAAAAAACTAATTCAGAAAGCCTTTATTTTATTTGCTTCAAATTCTCTGCATCAACGACTGCAATAGCTGTCATATTTACAATATCATCAACTGTTGCACCTCTTTGCAGTACATGAATTGATTTTTTCATTCCCATTAATACGGGCCCTATTACTGTTGCTTGTCCGATTCTTGCCATAAATTTATAGGCAATATTTCCAGAATTAAGATCCGGAAAAATTAAAACATTAGCGCCGCCTTTTAATTCACTAAAAGGAAAATCTTTTTCGATTATCTGCGGAACAACTGCAGTATCTGCCTGCATTTCTCCATCAATGTTTAATATCGGGCCTAAGATTTTTAACTATTTTTACAGCTTCTTTTACTTTAACAGATTCAGGATAAACTGAACTGCCAAAATTACTGAAAGATAACATTGCTACTTTTGGAACAATATCAAAAGCTTTAACAGTATCTGCCGCTGAAATTGCAATCTCGGCTAAGTACTTCTGAATTAGGATTAACATTTACTGTTGCATCTGCAAAAAAGTAAACTTCTTTTTTTGCAACTACTATATATAAACCCGAAACAACTTTAAAACCTTTCTTCAACACCAACACATTGAAGAGCCGGTTTTATAGTTTGTGGATAATGAGTTGTTAATCCGCTTATTAAAGCATCAACATCACCCAATTCTAAAAGCATAGAGCCAAAATAAATCGGTAAATTTAAAAGCTTAATTGCTTCGCTTAAAGTTGCCCCTTTCGTTGTCTTTTTTTATAAAATTCTTTTGCTAATTTTGAAGTTTTGTCACTTGCTTCCGGATCAATAACTTCAAATTCATTTTCATTATAACCAAGGTTATTCAATCATTGT
The DNA here is from genome assembly GCA_963777615.1 of uncultured Bacteroidota bacterium. Classification (GTDB taxonomy): domain Bacteria; phylum Bacteroidota; class Ignavibacteria; order Ignavibacteriales; family Ignavibacteriaceae; genus CAVSWT01. The sequence continues at coordinate 8,388 of CAVZSD010000066.1, forward strand.
TTTTACTTTTAAATGATTACCAAGTAAAACCGGTTTAGCAATTCCTTCTCTAAAAGCAACATGTGCGGCTCTAATTATTTTTTCTTCTTCACCTTCCGGGATAAACAACTTTTTTAGGATTCTTTTTTGCTTTATGAATCATTACTCTAATTACTTCTTTTGAAAGTCCAAGCCTTTCCTTTAATTCTTCTTCATATTTTCCCCAATCAGTAATAATATATTTTGCAACACCAGTTTCAATTGCAGCTTTAGCAACAGCAGGCGCAACATACCATAAAACTCGTGGATCAAATGGTTTTGGAATTATATATTCTCTTCCGAAAGAAAAATCTTCTCCGCCATAGGCATTTAATAACCATTTCAGGGACTTTTTGTTTTGCAAATTAAGCAAGGGCTTTAACAGCTGCCATTTTCATTTCTTCATTGATAGCTGTAGCTCGTACATCCAATGCCCCGCGGAAAATAAATGGAAACCCCAAAACATTATTTACTTGATTAGGAAAATCACTTCGGCCGGTTGCCATTATAATATCTTTCCTAACTGAAACAGCTTCATCATACATAATTTCAGGATCGGGATTTGCCATAGCAAAAACAATAGGATCAGGCGCCATACTTTTTACCATTTCTTTTGTAACCATTCCTCCGACGGACAATCCAATAAATACATCGGCACCTTTCATTCCTTCAGCTAAGTTTGAGCATTTACTGTCAGTGGCAAATTCCAATTTATATTTATTTAAATCAGTTCGTCTTTTATTTAAACATCCTTTGGAATCATACATCGTGATATTTTCTTTTTTCACACCCGCACGCATATAAAGCTTACAGCATGAAATTGCTGCAGCTCCGGCGCCGCTTACAACTATTTTTATTTCATCTAATTTTTTCCCGACTATTTCAACAGCATTTATTAAAGCAGCACACGAAATAATTGCTGTTCCATGCTGATCATCATGAAATACAGGAATGTTCATTGTCTCTTTTAAAGTTTCTTCAATTTCAAAACATTCCGGAGCTTTAATATCTTCAAGATTAATTCCACCGAAAGTTGGCTCCAATAATTGAACTGCACGAATAATTTCTTTTGGATCTTTCGAATTTAATTCTAAATCAAAAACATCAATATCGGCAAATCTTTTAAATAGCACTCCTTTCCCTTCCATAACAGGTTTACCTGCTTCAGGCCCAATATCGCCTAAACCCAAGAACAGCAGTTCCATTTGAAACAACTGCAACTAAATTTCCTTTTGCTGTATACTGATAAACATCTTCTTTATTTTTATGAATTGCACGGCAGGGCTCGGCAACGCCGGGTGTATAAGCCAAAGAAAGATCTCTTGAAGTTAAACATGGTTTTGTTGAGTTAACTTCAATTTTCCCTTTTCTTCCTTCACTGTGATATTCGAGAGCTTCTTCAATATTGTTATGCATTTTTCTTTCCTAATAAATTAAAAATATACAATTATAATATTTTGTTGTGATTTCATATTTAAAAAGTTATAAAGATTGGAATATAGATTTGTCATTTATTCACCCTAAAAATCTGATCCGAACTTTTTACGTAAAAACTCACAAAACTTACCTTAAAATTTTATTAGCTATATCTATAGCCATAATTCATGCCATTTTGCACTATACAATCTTAACTAAAATTTGCATTAAAAGAATATCAAAAAACTGTATTTTAATCTTGAAAAAATATATTTATTTGTAATTATTAATTCTAAGGAATGAAAATGAGGTTTTAATTATAGGAAAAATATTATTTATCGGTAGCTTCATCATAAGCTCGTTTGCGGTTTCTTTGCCAAGATAAATATCAATTATAAAGTGATATTAAATATAAGTACCGGAGTAAGAATTAATAGCAATAAAAAATTTATAAATATAATTAACTACACCAATTGCCAAAACCAGCTTTTAAGTTCCATCCTGCTCCCAAGTAAAAAGCAATAAATAAAACCACAAAGCTATCAATAAATTGAGAAACTAAAGTTGAACCCGTAGCTCTTAACCATATTTTTGAATTCCCAGTTCTTCATTTTAACAAATGAAAAACAGTAACATCAACCAATTGGCCTACTAAGAATGCGATAATTGATCCAATAATAATCCATAACCCTTGCCCAAAAATGGTATTGAAAGCAGCATTCATATCAACAAACCCGGAAGAAGTTTCTCTATGAATCCAAAAGCTCTGACGGGAGTTAAGTCTAATTGCAAAGAACACAATTAATAAAACAATATAAAATTAAACCTGAGGCAGTGTATGATAAAAACCTAACACCTTTTCTTCCAAAATATTCATTAATAATATCAGTCATCATAAAAACAACTAGGCCATACTAAAACACAGGCAGTTAAATCAAATGAAAGATTATTTATAATTAAAAGTGAAAGATTTAATTCGAAAATTCCGATGGTTTTTTCTAAAGAAAATATTTTTATACCTATAAATTCTGCAAGGATAGCATTGGCTAAAAAGAATGAGCTCAGAATATAAAATAACTTGGTATTTTTATTTTTCATAATTTAAAAAATTTATTGAACCGGTAGTGTAAAAAATAATAAATTAAAAAGTATTTAAAAATAAAAAGCCGTCCAATAAGTAAAAATCATGAACGGCTATAAATTCAAATCAAAATTATTATTGAAGCTTAAACTGAATAGGTATCATCACCTGTACTTTAACAGCCTTTCCTCTTTGTTTACCCGGTTTAAATTTAGTTGCTTGCACAGCTTTAACGGCGGCTTCATCCAGACCAGCACCTAGTCCTTTTACAACTTCAGTTTTAGTAACATTACCTTGTTCGTCAACATAAGCTTTAACATAAACTTTACCTTCAACTCCGGCTCTTTTTGCTATTTCAGGATAAACAATTTTACTTTGAATAGCTGCAATTCCGCCAATAGGTTCCGGCATTTCTTCAACTGCTACAAAGTAAGTTGGTTCTTCTTCAACTTTCTTTTCTTCAGGCGGCGGAGGTGGAGCAGCTACTTCCTCATTAACATCCAATTCAGTGCTTCCAATTTCAATATCTTCTAAAACATCTTCCGAAGGTGCTTCAATTGGAATAGGAGGTTTTGGTGGTGGAGGTGGTTTATTTTCCTGCTTAGTTTGCTGAATATCTTCAACTTTAAAAGTTCTTGAGGGCCTTCTGTTTGAATAGCGTTAGTTTTAATATCCGGGAAAAATTTAAAGGCAACAATAAAAAAACAAGAGAAATAATTAAACTAATTTCAAATACTTTCTTATACATTTCCTCTTAAATCTGCCTTAGGATTTTTTATTATCGGCATTTGAACGCACCTCCTAAATACAAAATTATGAATGGAAAATTACTAAATGATGTTTCTTTTGTCAATATGATTTTAACATCTGTTGTATTGTACTTTTCAAAAATTTATAAGTTCCAGTTATTTTAAATATTTTTTACTTTATCTGCTAAATTAGGTTTATAATTGTTTAAAATCATTAGAATCTTTACAACTAAAGACCCAATAAAATGCCTATCACATCAGCCAGTCCAATCCAAAATATCACAACTTCTTCCAGGGATAAATAATTGATGAAATTCATCTAATCATTGCATAAATTGCACCAATAATAAAGTAAACATCCATGCTTTTTCTTTTAATAGTTTCTTTTTATTCTGAACCATTAAAAATATATTTAAAAATACAGCAAGCCCACAATAAGCAATGAAATGACTTATTTTATCACTCCATACCAACATCTAGGCAAATCTTTTCCGGGCAAAGTAGTTAAAGTAAAAAGTACCATCCAATAAATAGCAAACGGTATATATAAACTTTAACTTTATATTTTTCTATGAAACTTAAACAATAGATTTCCTTAATAAAATTAATTGCAGCAGGTAAATTTTTAATAATATCAGTAGCAGTATACCCAAATTCGGTAAAGTCTTTTAATAATAAATCAGCGGAAAGGCTATGAATATAGACTGCAGCAATTAAACTTTTTTCAATTTCATTCTGGATTCTGAGCAAGGAATCCGGCAATAATTCCTGTCAAAGCATCGCCAGTTCCGAATTTTGCCATTCCGGCATTTCCGGTTGTATTGATTAAAGCATCTCCATTAGGAGTAAAAATAATTGTTGGCGACCCTTTAAGAATTAAATATGACTCAGTTTCGTCAACAAATTTTTTCCCATACTTTAACAAATCACTTTGTAAAGTTTTAACATCAATCCCAATCAGATTTGCAAATTCTCCATGGTGAGGAGTTAGCATCAAATTTTTCAAATCAATTTTTTTATAATTGTTTTTACTCAAAGCATAAATAGCATCAGCATCAATAACAATATTCTTAGGAACTTTATTTTTAATTATTTCTATAATTGCTTCTTGAGTAGTCTCTTCCCTTCCCAGTCCGGGGCCAATTGCTAAAACATCTGCCCAGTCTAATCTTATCTTTTATTCCATTTATATTTTTTGCAGAAAGATATTCATTAGTTACATCTTCATAAGGATGAATAACAACTTCATCCAAATTTTTATGAGCAAGATTTTTTACTGAATTTGGAAAACAAAGCATGGAAGCTCCAGCGCCGGCCTTTAATGCTGCGGTTGAAGTTAAAACTGCCGCTCCGGGTAATTTACCTGAACCGGCAATAGTTAAAACTTTTCCAGCAGAATATTTATGAATTGCTTTTGATTTTACAGGAAGAGAATAATTAGCATCTTCAGGCTCAATTAAATAATCTTCAACTTCAAACTTATCAAAATAAGAAGGGCTGACTCCAATATTTCCTTTAATAATTTCACCGGCAAAATGAATATCCATCTTGAAAGAATAATCCTTTTTTTAATTCACCAAGAGTAACTGTCACATCTGCATATAAAACATAAATTTGTTGAACCTAAATCAGCATCAAGCCCGGTTGGAATATCAATAGCAACTTTATATGCTTTAAGTTCATTTAAGTATTTTATAATTGATTTATAAGGTTCTTTTAAATCACCTTTAATTCCAGTTCCAAGCAAAGAATCAAAAATTACATCACAATTTTTAAAAATATTCAAATCTTTGTTGGAAGAATATTTTCTAATTAAAATATTTTTATTCTCTTTGGCAAAGCTTTTCAGAATTTTAAAATTAGTTTTGCAATCATCTGACATTTCATTTTCATTACCAATATGAATAACAAAAACTTTAAATCCATCATTTGCAAAATGCCTTGCCGTCGCAAATCCATCTCCGCCGTTATTACCTTTGCCGCAAACAAAACCAAGATTTTGTCCTAACAGATTTGATATAATTTTTTCTTTCGCAGCATTATAAATTTCCAATGAAGCATTCTCCATCAGAATAATGCCGGGCATACCAAGATGATTAATTGCATAACCATCTACTTCTCTCACTTGCTTTGTTGAATATAATGGAATCATCAAGAATCCTTTGTAAAAATTGGTTCAAATTTAATTTGTTAAATGACAAAACAATCATCTGGAAATAATGATAATAAATTTCTGGTTAATAATCTAAATTACTTATGGATTAAAATAATTATAAGTAGGAAGAAATTAAATCTATTAATGAACCGGGTGCGAGTCCCAGCATTATTACAAATAATACTGAAAGCACAACAGCCAATAAACCTGTATTACTAAATTCAATTTTAAAATCTGATTCAGGCTCTTTGAAATACATCAGCACTACAATTCGTAAATAGAAATAAACACTTATAACACTTGAAATTACTCCAACAATTGCAAGCCAGGTTAGATGTGCTTTAATGGCTGCAATGAAAACATAGTACTTACCAAAGAACCCGGCAAAAGGTGGAATACCGGCAAGCGAAAACATAAAGATAGCAAGTATTGCTGCCAGCATTGGATTTCTTGAACCTAAACCTGCATAAGAATTAATATCAAGATTTGCTTCATCCTTTCCTTCAATTAAAGCAACAATTCCAAATGCACCAAGATTCATAAAAGTGTATGCAGCTAAATAGAAAATTATTCCTGCCAGACCTTCGTAATTTCCTGCAGCTAATCCTATTATCATGTAGCCTGCATGTGAGATTGAAGAATAAGCAAGCATTCTTTTAATATTAGTTTGAGAAATTGCCACAATACTTCCGAATAACATTGAAGCAACTGCAATTACAGCAAGATATGGTTCAAAAATATTTCCGGCTGAATTAATAAAAATAGATCCAAGAGTAACAATGATTGCACTGAAAGCAGCAGCTTTTCCACCAGTTGAAAATAATCCGCTGATGGTTGTTGGTGCACCTTGATAAACATCAGGCACCCACATGTGAAATGGGAATGCAGCAATCTTAAATGAGAATCCAATTAGGAATAAAAGCAAGCCGGTTAAAAATAAAATACTGCTTGAATAGATTTCTAAATTGTGAAACTATTGAATCAATATTTGTGGTTTGTGCAGTACCGTAAATTAAAGCAATTCCATAAACAATAAACCCAGTGGCAAAAGCTCCAAGTAAAAAATATTTTAATGAAGCTTCGTTGGCATTTAATTTTTTTCTATTCAATCCGGCTAAAGCATAGAAACAAATAGACATTAATTCCAATCCAAGAAATATCATAAATAAGTCTTTTGCACCGGCCATGAACATCATTCCCAAAACAGAAGATTGAATTAGGATATAATATTCTCCAAAATATGTTCCGTATTTTTTAATGTAGTCAATTGAAAGCAGGCAAACTAAAGCGGCGCCAAAAGTAAAAATAAAATAAAATATGTTTGCATTCCCGCCTGTAGCAAGCATATTTTGAAATACTTCTGAAACTTGATTTACATGGTAAAGAGCGTGAAACCCGGCAGCAAGAAAAACAATAATTGAAAACCATGGAAGAATATTTTCACTTTTCTTTGAATACATTTCAATTAAAAGCGAAATTAAAATTCCCGCACCGAGAATTATAAAAGGTAAAATGTTATAAAATTCTTGAATATTATTCAGCATAATTACTCTATAAATAAAATGTCTGCGTCAGTTTTTTCTATTTTAACAATGTGTTTATCTTCAAGATAAAGAGCGATTTTCAAATGATTATTTTGATCGAAAATATCTTTCCCTTTTTCTACCACAACCATTTTTATATTTTCATATTTTGAAAGCTCTTCTTTCAAATTATCATAGTCATGAAAATAAACATCTGTAAACTCTTCTTCTTCCCTAATAAAAATTCCTTTTGAGCTTGGAGAAAAATCAGTGATAATATCATCATTAAAAATCACTTTTAGAAAATGACATTTAAACGGTAAAATAATTCTATTGCCGTAATGAAGTCCGTTCTGTTTATCACTAATTATTTCTTCAATGGATTTCATTAATTAACCTTTACCGAAAAAAAAGACAATCCAAACCAAAGCAAAAATAGGAACTAATATTATCAAAGAATATTTAAATATATATGTGAAGAAGCTCGGCATTGGAATGCCGGCTCTTTCACAAATTGATTTCACCATAAAGTTCGGCCCATTGCCTATATAAGTAAATGCGCCGAAGAACACTGCAGCAACTGAAATTGCCTGTAAATAAATTTCATCATGAAGGACAAATTCTTGTACATGCTCTTTAATTCCGACATCAAGCATATATTTGCCCATCGCTGCACTTAAAAAATTCAAGTAAGTTGGAGCATTATCAAGCACACCTGATAAAAATCCGGTAGCCCAGAAAAAGACTCCGGCATTTAATTTATCACCCATTGCATTTGCTTCATGAGCAATCAATTGTAATGCAGGAATCATAGTTGCAAAAATTCCAATGAACAAATACGCGACTTCTTTTATGGGCTCAAAATCAAATTCATTAGCTTTAAGAATTTCAACATCAGCTGTTTTATAAGAGAAATAAACAACGCTGAACATTATTATTTCTCTTATTCCAAACGGCAGCGGATATAAACTTGGCACCCAGGGAATAACAGCCGGATCAATAAAAACAGAAATAATAATTATCAAAAGATAAATTAAATTCTTGCCGCCTTTGAATTCAAACTTTCCTGAATACTGAGCTTCCGGATCTGAATCTTTTTTATTCAAGTGTATCAATCACAAAAAATACCAGCAAGATTAATAACAAAGTTGGAACCCAGATATACCAAACATTTGCGGCTACCCAGAAAAACGGAACGCCTCTGTAAAAATCCTAAGAATAAAGGCGGATCACCAATTGGAGTTAAAGCACCGCCAATGTTGCTTACAATAAAAATGAAAAAAATAATGTGATAAGAAGAAATTCTATTTCTATTCATTTTGATGTAAGGGCGAATCAGCAGCATGGAAGCACCGGTCGTTCCAATGATATTTGAAATTACTGCTCCAAACAATAAAAAAAGAACATTTGCAATCGGGGTAGATTTCTTATCAACTTTAATAAGAATCCCACCCGAAGCAACAAATAAAGAACTTAACAAAGCAATGAACGCAAGATACTCAGATAAAGTATGCAGCAATACATGAGTATTTTGAAGTATCGCCAAATAGTAAACAACCGAGATGCTGCCTAAAACAATTGCAATTTTTGGATAATGATGTTCCCAAAAATGCTTGTAAAATAATGGCCCGGTTGCAATCATTAAAAGTAAAAGAGCAAACGGAACAACCATTATTGGTGTCGGCAGATTGTGTTCAAACTCAGTTGCTTCTTCAACTTTTTGAGTGCTTAATGAATCACTTGATGCACCTGAAAAATTAGAAGATGCCAGTGATGTTTCACTGCTTATAAAAACACACAATATGAAAAAGAACAGAAAAAAATATTTTAAGTTTTTTTCAATCAATCAATGTCCTAACAAACTAACTTTTTGAGGAGTAAATACACGCTCAATAGTTTTTTGCGTTGACCTTTCAGAAACTTTCAAAAATGTAGATGGATAAATTCCAATCCATACAATAAATATTAATAAAGAAACAAAAACTAATAATTCACGTTTGTTCATATCGGTAAGATTTCTAACTTTTTCATTTTTAATTTCACCGAAAACAACTCTCTGATACATCCATAATAAGTAAACTGCTGCGAATATCACTCCTGATGCAGCAAATACTGTGAACCACCAGCTATTTAAAACAGTTGATTTAAATGAGCCAAGTAAAATTAAAAACTCGCCAACAAATCCATTTAATCCAGGCAGCCCAACTGAAGAAAGTGACGCAATTAATAACGCAGTCGCATAAACAGGAACAATCTTAGCTATGCCGCCATAATATGAAATTTCTCTGGTGTGAGTTCTTTCATAAATAACTCCAACTAAAAAGAATAAGGCGCCTGTTGATAGACCATGATTTACCATTTGAATTATTGCACCTTGAATCGAAATTTGATTCATTGCAAAAATTCCGAGCACCACAAAACCTAAGTGAGCTACAGAAGAATATGCTACAAGCTTCTTCATATCTTTTTGAACCATCGCTACTAAAGCGCCATATATAATTCCAATGATGGCAAGAACAGAAATATATGGAGCAAAAGTAATTGCGGCTTGAGGGAATAACGGTAAGCAAAATCTTAATAAACCATAAGTTCCCATTTTCAGTAATACTGCAGCAAGTATAATACTTCCGGCAGTAGGTGCTTGTACGTGTGCATCAGGAAGCCAGGTATGCAATGGAAACAATGGGACTTTGATTGCAAAGCTGAAAGCAAATGCAAGGAACATATATTTTTGAATTGTATGCTGGATGGTTGGTCCAACAGAATATAATTCAACTAAGTCAGTAGAAAAATGCCCGAGAGAAGCCGATGCATAAACAGCCAGCCAGATGATTGCGACCAGCATTAACAAGCTTCCAAACATTGTATAAAGGAAAAACTTTACCGACGCATAAATTCTTTGTTCACCGCCCCAGATTCCAATTATAAAGTACATTGGGAATAAGCATTGCTTCCCAAAAAATGTAGAACAGAAATAAATCAACAGAAACAAAAACACCGAGCATTCCAACTTCAAGAATTAACATGAAGAAAGTAAATTCTTTAACTTTCTTTTGAATACTTGACCAGCTTGAAATTAAAGTAAGCGGAGTGATGAAAGTAGTTAATAGAACAAGCAATAAAGATAATCCATCAACACCAACATGATAGCTAATGTTTAAGTTGTCTATCCATTGTATCTTATCGTTAAATTGAAAATTTGGATTTGATAAATCAAACTTGAAGTACATGATTAACGAAATAACAAAAACAATTAATGAGATTGCTAATCCAAAATATTTTATCAAGAGAAGTTTTTTCTTTATCAATGAATAAAAGAAGAAAAGCTCCTACTAAAGGTGCGAGTAATAAGATAGAAACTAAATAACTATTTTCCATATTTTATATACTTAGTATTATCCAGAATAAAGCAATTACAATTCCCAGCATCATCATCACTGCATAAGATTGTGCAACGCCGGTTTGAATTTTTCTAATGTTGGCAGAAACAGTTCCGATGATAGAAGCGACACCGTTAACTGTTCCGTCGATAATTTTATTATCAGCAATCTTCCATAAAAATGATTCGGAAGTTTTTTTGATTGGATTAACAACTACAGCATCATAAGCTTCGTCAACAAAATATTTGTTCAGCAATAAATTATATACACCTTTGAATTTCTTAGCAGTGTTATTAGCAATACTTGGTTTTTGAAGATAAATATAACGAGCTAACCAAATAGCTCCAACTACTCCAACTATCGTAATTGTCATTAACACAATTTCTTCAGTGTGTGTATGAGTTCCATACATTGCTAATTTCTTTTCAGCACCGTCAAATATTGGCGCTAACCAATTTTCAAATTTATTGCCGCCTTCTCCAGAAAATAATTCTGAGATTCCAACAAATCCGCCGATAGCAGATAATACAGCTAAAATCATTAATGGAATTGTCATCACTTTTGGTGATTCATGCGGATGCTTATCTTTTTTAAATCTTTCTTTTCCTTCAAAAGTTAAGAAGTATAATCTAAACATGTAAAATGCTGTTAGTAGAGCAGTGAAGGCTCCTATAATCCAATAAACAATATTTCCGTTAGCATAAGATTTCCAGAGAATTTCATCCTTACTAAAAAATCCAGACAGTGGTGGAATTCCGGAAATTGCCAGTGCAGCAATAAGAAAAGTTAAATACGTCTGCGGCATATATTTTTTTAAGCCGCCGTAATTTTGAATATCCTGGTCATCATGCATTGAGTGAATAACAGAACCGGCACCTAAAAATAAAAGTGCTTTGAAAAAAGCGTGAGTCATTACATGAAATATACCCGCAGAGAAAGCGCCTACACCAAGAGCCAAAAACATATAGCCAAGCTGGCTGACAGTAGAATATGCTAAAACTTTTTTAATATCATTTTGAACAATTCCAATTGTAGCTGCAAATAAAGCTGTTAAAACTCCAATGACTGCGACAACAGTCATAATTGCCGGAGCAGAAGCATAAAGAATTGAACAGCGTGCGACCATATAAACACCGGCCGTTACCATTGTAGCTGCATGTATCAATGCTGATACCGGCGTTGGGCCTGCCATTGCATCAGGAAGCCAAACAAACAAAGGTATTTGAGCTGACTTACCTGTAGCACCAATAAACAAAAACAAAGCGATAAAATTAAAAGTAGATTGGTCAACATTAAAAGAAGCAGCTCTTGAAAAAACATCATTAAAATTTAAGCTGCCGAATGTCATGTAGATAAGAAACATTCCAAGTAAAAATCCGAAGTCACCAATTCTATTTACAATGAATGCTTTCTTAGCCGCATCAGATACTGTACCTTTTTCAAATTTTCTATCGTACCAAAATCCGATTAGAAGATATGAACATAAACCAACACCTTCCCAACCTAAAAATAGAAGTACAAAATTATCGCCGAGAATCAAGTTCATCATGGCGAAGATGAACAAATTTAAATATGCAAAGAATCTCCAAAATCCTTTGTCGCCATGCATGTAACCTATTGAATAGACATGAATAACAAATCCAACTCCGGTTACAATCATCGCCATTATAAGTGATAATTGGTCAACTTGATATGCAAAGCTGATATTTAATCCGGAAACTTTCATCCAGGTAAACAAAGTAACTATATTTTGTCTTTGTTCAACAGGAAGAGCTAAGGTTTGAAAGAAAGCACCAACAGCTATTAAAAAAGATAAGCCAACTGTTCCGCTTCCGATTATGCCGACAAGCTTTTCGTTTTTTATTTTTCTTCCGAACAATCCATTAAATAAAAAACCTAAAAGAGGAAGTAGAACAGTTAAATAAATTAAATTAATCATTTGGCCCTCCTTCTCCTCAGAAAGAAAGCCAAACTCATTTTATTTTTAATGTTCAAAAATAATTAACATGTCGAATGGGCTTACTTTTTTATTCATCAATCTCAGTTGATTTGTTAAATAATTTTGCGACAGACAAGAATGTCTGTGCTTTGTTAATTATTTGAACCCACTCTAATATTCTTTAAAGAGCAGAGACTTATTATTATATAACTTTAAATTTTATAATTCTGTACTATTCTAAACACTCCACCCTTCCCTTCGGGAAGAGACGAGGGATGGGCTTATTACCACTTAAGAATATTTATCTCATCAATATTTACAGTAAGTTTATTACGGAACAAAGCAATAATTATTGCAAGCCCGATTGCAGCTTCCGCAGCAGCTACAGCCATCACAAAAAATACAAATAACTGCCCAACCGAACTTCCAAGAAAAGATGAGAAAGCCACCATAGTAAGATTAGCTGAATTTAACATCAACTCAACGCTCATGAAAACAACAATTGCATTACGTCTGGTTAAAACTCCGGCAACTCCAACCACAAACATGAATGCACTTAAAATGAGATAATAATCTATTGGAACACTCATAACCTTTACTCGAATTTCTTTTTAGCTAAAACCAATGCGCCGATTGCAGCAGCTAATAATAAAAATCCTGCTGCTTCAAAAGGTAAAACATAATTTGTAAATAAAGTTAGTCCTATTGATTCTACTGTTCCGGCTTTAACACTTGCAGCTACATTACTTCCAACAGCAAATGAAGGCCCTGAAAAAAATATCATATAACCTAATTGAAGAAAAACTAATCCGGCAATTACATAAGCCATAATTTTTATAACAGGATTTGCACTAAATATTTTTCTTTCTTGTCCCGGGCGTCAAAAGCATAATAACAAATAAAAATAAAACCATGATTGCGCCGGCATAAACTATTACTTGTGCAACCGCAATGAATTGAGCATTAAGTAAAAGATATAAACCGGATAGTCCGGCAAAATTTAGAATTAGGAATAAAGCACTTATAACCGGATTTCTTCGTGTTATCATCAAGATTGATGAAATAGCAGCAACACCGGCAAATAAAATAAATAGGATTAATTCTAATGACATATTTTTATGAGTTCAAGTTTAAGTTCATGTTCAAGATAGTGTTCAAGTTCAGGATTAAGTTCAAGTATAAGCTCATGTTCAAGTTTTGATTATGGTCAGATTATTTTACAACTATAATTTTTATTTTATTAAAGTTTTAATTAAATAATTATATCGAACTGCAAAGCCATTCATTTTATCTTAAACTTGAACGTACACTTAAACTTGTTTACGGCGTATTTCTATAAATCATTCTTGGAAAAGGAATCGTTTCTCTAACATGGTCAAGTCCGCAAATCCATCCAACTGTTCTTTCTAAACCTAAGTCCAAAACCTGCATGAGGAACTGACCCATATCTTCTTAAATCTAAATACCATTCAAATGCTTCTTGCGGAAGATTATGTTCTTTAATTCTTGCCAACAAAGCATCGTAACTATCTTCTCTTTGGCTTCCGCCAATAATTTCACCGTATCCTTCAGGAGCCAAAACATCTACAGCTAAAGCTAATTTTTCATTTTCAGGATCTCTTTTCATATAAAATGCTTTTACAGCTGCGGGATATCGGTGCACCATTACAGGCCTATCAAACTGCTCCGAAATCACAGTTTCGTCTGTTCCGCCAAGATCATTGCCCCACTCAAAATCAATTGAATTCTTTTTTAAGATTTCAACTGCTTCATCATAGCTTATTCGCGGTAATGGCCTTTTTACATTTTGAAGTTTTGTAATATCTCTTTCTAAAACTTTCAACTCTTCTTCTTTTTCTTTAATAACAGTCTGAACAATATATTCTAAAAATTCTTCTGCTAAATCCATATCGTCATTCAAATCAGCAAAAGCAACTTCAGGTTCAACCATCCAGAATTCTGTTAAATGCCTTCTTGTTTTAGATTTTTCCGCACGAAATGTTGGGCCGAATGTATAAACTTTTCCGAATGCTAAGGCACCGGCTTCAGCATAAAGCTGTCCTGATTGAGTTAGATAAGCATTTCCCAAATCAAAGTAAGGAGTTTCAAAAAGAGTTGAAGTTCCTTCTACAGCATTTGGAGTTAAGATTGGCGGATCCATTAATGTGAATCCTTTGCCGTCAAAAAAATCACGAATAGCTTTTACAATTCTATGTCTAATTCTTAATATAGCAACTTGCCGGCTTGAACGAAGCCATAAATGGCGATGATCCATCAAGAATTCAATCCCATGATCTTTTGGAGTAATGGGATAATCATGTGCTTCGGAAATTATTTTTAAACCAGTTGCATCCAATTCATAGCCACCGGGAGATCTTTTTTCTTCTTTAACTTTTCCAGTTACTTCAATAGAAGATTCCTGTCCGATTTTATCAGCTAATTCAAAAATTTCTTCAGAAACATTTCCTTTAAAGTAGACACACTGCAGCAAACCGGAGCCGTCTCTTAAGATTAAAAATTTAATTTTACCGCTTGATCTTTTGTTGTAAAGCCAACCAGCTAAGGTAACTTCCTCTCCGACATGATTTGATAAATCTTTTATTAAAACTTTCTGCATTTACCCGTTTTATTTTTAAAAAATGATTTTCAAATATAAAGAGAGTGTGGTTAAATCTCAAAGTTAATTTGTTAAATAAGACATGTTTTAATTTCTTTTTGAAATAAATTTTTATCAATCATTTTATTGAGTGTTCTTTTAAAAATTTATTTTTTATAGTTTGCCAGCATTTCAAGAACAGGATCGGTAATTTCTTCTGTTTCTTTGCTTGTGCGCAAATGACCATTAACTAAAAATGAATAAACTAATTTTTCTCCATCTAAGGTGGTTACATATCCCGGAAAGGCCTCTCACGTTTGATATCGTTCCGGTTTTAGCACGAACATTATTTTCTGCTAAAGTACTTTTCAATCTATTCTTAAGTGTACCATCAATGCCGGCAATTGGCAATGCATCATACCAAACTTCCCAATATTCATTATGAGTCATTCCCTCTAAAATTTTTACAATTTCATCAGGGCTAACATAATCGTATCTTGAAAGCCCTGAACCATCCATATATGCATAAGTTTTCGGAGCAATTCCAAACTGATCTTCTAAAACTTGTTCAACAACTTTTTTTCCATTTCTAAAGGAACCAAGACCGAATTCTTTCCAACCAAGTAATCGTGCAAAAGTTTCAGCATATAAATTTTGACTTCGTTTCATCATCCCTTTTAATATATCTTTTAATGGTGGAGATTTATGACGTAATATTAAATTAAAATCTTGCCGGAGTATGATTCCAATTTGGAATATCATCACAATCAATTGGATTGCCTAAAACTTTTATGCCTTGCTTTTCAAAAACCTCTTTCAAAACAGTAACATAAAATAAAGTTGGATTATGTTATTGACGGAGAATGTTCAAACTGATGTGAACCGAATTACAACATAACCTTTAATGTAAATATTATTTGTTCCATAAGGCCTTTCAATTGAGATATCATTGTTGCCTGTATCACCTACAACAGTTTGATTAATGATTTTAAAGTAATTGCTTGATAAGTTTGGAATTATGATAAGTGAATCGTATAATGTCTGAGGAGGAATAATTTCTAGGTCAACATAATCTTCGTTAAGTTGAAGAGCACCAACTTCAGCAGAATACCAAACATCTAAGCCATCAAAGCTCCAGCCGTAACCAAATGGATCATCATCAAATGCATTGTCATCACCGATAATATTGCCTTCAATAACTTTAATTCCTTTTGATACCAAAGTATCTGCCCACTGATTAAAAACTTCGCATGGATCATTATAAAATTTATTGTATAAAGTTGGATCACCATTTCCAAAAACAATTATATCACCATTAAGAACTGAATCTTTTATGTCGCCGTTATAAGTTAAATAGGTTTCAAAATTAAAATCTGGACCTAAAGTACATAATGCAGAAGCACCTGTAATAATTTTTTCATTTGATGCCGGCATAAAAAGTTTATTTTCATTTTGTTCATACCAGATTTTGCCGGTGTTTAATGATTTAATTAAAACTCCCCAATGAGCATTTTGGAAAAGACTGTCATTAAATTTTTGCTGTATCTTACTTTGAAGGATTGTGAAATTATTTTCTTCGATAGTGCTACTTCCACCACATCCAATAACAAAAGAAAGTATTACAAAAGTTAATAACGGGAAAATAATTTTGTCTTTTTTCATTTGGTTCGATTTTTTTGTTTTTATGAATTGAAATCTAAAAAATATTTCATATAAAATTGCCCTTACTCACAAAATAAATTTTCGATATTAATCAGCATTGAATTTAAAAGTTTCTTAATATATCTTTATGAAAAGTAGGAAGGGACTAGCAATGGATTCAGTAGAAAGAGATCAGCGGAAAAAAGATAAATTTAGTGAGCGCGGAGAAAAGCTTTACAAAAGAAGAACCCGTGATGATCATAAAAATGAAAAAGATAAGAAAAAACAATTACGAAGAGATGTGGAAGAAATAACTAAGTAGTTAACTCCTGGATTCTGAATAGTCGATTCTTGATGCTGGATAAAATAATCGAGTATCATTCAGACAGTTACCGGACAGGATCAAGTAACTTAAATTATAATTTTACAAACAGATAATAAGTAAAAGATGCGCGGGAAGAATTTAATTTTTTTGAGATTCATCAATAAATAAAGGAACTGTAAAGCTAAACTTACTCCCTTTCCCAAGTTCACTTTCAACTTTTAATACTCCGTTATTTTTTTCGATATACTCTTTGGTCAGCAATAAACCCAAACCTGTTCCCATTTCTTCTTCTGTACCCATTTTTGAATTTTTTCTTTTCAAATTAAATAGAGACGATTTAGTTTCATCATCCATTCCGATTCCATTATCATGAAAAGATATTTCAGCAAACTTTCCATTTGAGTTAGCGCTGATAATGATTTTTCCATTTCTATTTGTAAACTTTATTGCATTCGAAAGTAAATTTTGAATCGCCGAGTTCATCATATCTTCTTCAGCCCAAATTTTCAGATCAGACGTAACATTATTTACAAGCTCAATTTCTTTTTTAAGAATGTTTCCGTTAAGCAGCTCAATATTACTTTCTATCATTTCTTTAAGATTTAGTTCTTCTGGAATAACTTCAATTCTTCCAAGTTGAAACTTTGAGAATTGCAGTAAATTATTTAAAAGATTGTAAATATTTCTTGTCGACTGAAAAAGTGAATCAATAAAAAATTCAAGCTCCTCTTTAGACAAATCATTTAATTCATTTTTAAGTATTTCTGTGTAGCCTAAAATAGAATTAAAAGGGCTTCTTAAGTCATGAGAAATGATGGAAAAAAATTCATCTTTGGTTTTGTTCAATTCTTTCAGCTTGTCGGTGTATTTTTCTTTTTCTTCTTCAACCATTTTTCTTTCGATAGCCCTTGATATAGGGAAAGAAACAAGCTCGAGCAAATCCTTTTCTCTTTCGCCAAGGTAATTTTCCGCATAATATTCTTTAACACCTAATACACCAACTATATTATCTTTTATTTGGATAGGTACACCCAGCCATTTTTTTACCGTCGAGGCATCTGTACTTACTTCGCCGCTTAAAATTAAATCATCAATTGCTTTTTTGGTTAATAGGACAGATTCGCCTTTTTTAATTACATACTCTGATAATCCATTTTTAAATTCACGTGATTCTTGTTTTGAATTATATTCGTCCACATAAAATGGAAAATTGATTCTCTTATGTTCCTCATCGTATAAAGCAACGAAAAAATTATTCATCGGCATAAATTCGCAAAGAGTTTTATGAAGGTTAGCGAACAGCTCCGATAACGTTTCAGATGAATTAGCAAATTGCAAAATCTTTAAAGCTGTCTGTTGAACTTTTTCCCTTGTCCTTTCTTCAGTGATATCTCTTAGTACAATTTGAATCGCCTGTTTCCCCAAATGCTCGGAAGGAATTAACACAATTTGAACATCGATAACTTTCCCATCAAGAGTAATAATTCGTTCATCAACTACGTCTAATTTTAATTTCTTATCCGAAACAATTTGAAGTCTTTTCCTGGTTGTTTCCCTAATATCCGGATGAACAAAATCAACCAAGGACATTCCAAGAAGTTGTGTTTCATTATTTGCACGAAATAATTTAACTGCCTCCGAATTAACATATTCTATTTTGTCTTCGCACTGGATACCTATTGCAATAGGTGAAAGTTCTACTAATTGTCTATATCGTTCTTCACTCTCTTTTAATTTATTCGTAATCTGATTTTTATATAAAGCCATTTCAATAGTTGAAAGAAGAACTCTTTCATCATAAGGCTTTACAATATAGCCGTAAGGCTCTGTACTTTTTGCACCTTCCAAGGTAGCAAAGTCGGTATAGGCAGTTAAATAAATTACAGGGACATCGGTTTTGTTTTTAATTATTTCAGCAGCTTGTATACCGTTCATTTTCCCGGCAAGCATTATATCCATTAAAACAAGATTAGGCTTTGTTTCAATTGTTTTTAGAATTGATTCTTCACCGGTGCGAATAATATCGATAACAGAATATCCTAATTTCTCAAGAGTTCTTTTTAGGTCTATCCCTACTATACTTTCATCTTCAACAACTAATATTTTAGTTTTTGAATCCATAATCCTTCAATTTTTAAGCAGTTAAATATATTATTTATAGCAGTAATTAACTATGATATAGAAACTACAAAATATTTTTAGTATGAACAGGCAAAGTAAAAGTGAAAAGGGTGCCGTTATTAGGCTTACTTTGAATTCTTATATTACCACCAAGCTGTTCAACAAACTGTTTTACCAAAAGAAGTCCTAACCCTGTCCCATATTCCCGTTCCGTCCCCTGAGTTGTAAACATTATATTTTGATATACATTTTCTATATCTTTTTTGCTCATTCCTATGCCTGTATCTTTAATGTTTATTTCAACATCATTTGGCTTATCAAAAAACTTTGTTACAACAGCAGTAATCAAAATCTCCCCGGAATTTTCGGTAAACTTGATAGCATTAGATACAATATTCTGCACAACAGAATTCAGCAATTCTTCATCGGCAATTACATTTATTGTTTTATCAACGTTATGATTAACGGTGATATTTTTCTTAATTAAATTTCCATTTAATAACTTTAAAGAAGAACTAATAACTTTTCTAAGGTTTAGAACAGAGGGCTTGAAATCAATTTTACCCATTTGAAACCTTGAATAATGCAGCAGATTATTCGTCATCCCAAATAAATTTTTTGAAGTGTTATAAATTACTTTTAAATATTGCTTAACTTCTTCATGGGTTAGTGTATTAAATTCAGTATTTAGAATTTCTGAGAAACCAAGCAAAGAATTAAATGGGCTTCTTAAGTCATGAGAGATGATTGAAAACAATTTATCTTTTGATTCATTTAAATCTTTTAACCTATCTATCAACACGCTTTTTTCTTTTTCTACAATTTTTCTTTCAATTGCCCTGGAAATAGGGTAAGAAATAAACTCAAGTATTTCTTTTTCTTTTTCACCATAAGCAAATTCATTTTTATAATCTTGAACTACAAGTGCACCAATTGTTTTATCCTGAATCTTCAATGGTGTGCCGAGCCAAATTTTAGCTGGAGTACCAATTATCTCAATTTCACCCTTTTCCACTAATTCATCATTAATTTTCTTATCTATTAAAGCTGATTTTCCATATTTCAATACATATTCTGTTAATCCTTTTGCAAGCTTTTGAGGCGGTGCTTCGATATCAACTTCATCAACAAAATATGGAAAGTTTATACAATCATTTTCTTTATCATTCAAGGCTATATAAAAATTATTTACGGGCATCAATTCACTTATCGATTGATGTATAAAATTGAAAAGATCATCAAGGTTTACTTCGGAATTTGATTCGTCGAGAATATTAAAAATTATTCGCTGAACTCTTTCATCTTTAATTTTGTCGGTTATTTCTTCCCCTGAGCTGATAATGTATTTTATGGAACCATCTTCATGCTTAACGACATTATTATTCCATCTAATTATTTTATCTTCTTTATTTTTTGTAATTACTGAAGATACATTTTCAAACTCAGATTCACTTTCTTTAGAGAATATTTTTTTAGTTCTTAATGATGCTTCCTTAATTTCATTTTTGCTAAATATTTTTTCAATTGATGAATTAAGCAATTCACTTTTCTGATAGCCTAATACCGAACACCCATTTTGATTGATTAACTTGATTATGTTTTTATCATCAATTACCATAAAAATTATATTAGCAAGATCTAGAACTTCATTTATCTTATTTTTTTCAGCTTTAAGCTTTTCCACAAACATTTGAATTTCAGTAATATCCCTAAGAATGCCTATACTATATTTTCGGACACCTTTAATATCCTCAGTATAAATTGAAACGTCTTCCAGCCATTTTAACTCACCACTTTTAGTTTTCACCATATATTGCGCAGAAAAGTCTTCATACAGCTCATCCGGTTTTTCCTTGGCAATGCCATCCAAATGATTGTATTTCGGCTGAAGAACTTTTTGTACAATACTAGAAAAACCTATTTGGTTTAGCTCATCAATGGTGTAACCGATTAAACTTTTAATTCCATCACTAAAAAAAGTATATTTGTTATTAATAAAGTCATAACTATATATTACCTTATTATAGTTGTTAGTTACGTTTAAGGAATTTTCGTCACGGTTTATGAACACATCAATCAAACTTGAGATAGATTTTTCTTCTAAAAGTGTTTTTTCCATTTCAGTTAAAAACTATAATATTGTTATTCTATGATATGTTAAAATTATCACACAATATAACTATAAGTGGTTGAAAATAAAATATTTGAAAAGAACCTGAATAAAATTAAGAATTTAATTGTGATCCAAAAAACTTACTTGACAATATTAGAAACTAAGCTTATTTTTATGTAGACTTAATCTAAATAATAAGTTAATGTTTTGTAAAATATAGGGAAAAACATGAGAAAAGCTTCTGAATTGAAATATGGAGAAAAGGTTAAAATTGATAATTTAAATACAGAGCATCCTTCTTGCAGAAGAATATTAGAAATTGGTTTTACTCCGGGCCAGGAAATTGAATTGGTAAATAAATCTCTTTTTAATGATCCTCTGGCTTTCGCAGTAAGAGGGACAATAATTGCAATTCGTAAAAATGAAGCTGAGTGTATTTTTGTTTCATGAATGTTCAAATTAGTGAAAAAATTCCTTTAATTACTCTTGTTGGGCCACCAAACTCGGGGAAAACTACTTTATTTAATTATCTAAGCGGAAAAAATTTTAAGACAGTAAATTATCCCGGAGCAACTGTTGAGTTTTCTGTAAGCCGGCTTTTAGATAAATATAATATTAATGCCAATCTGCTCGACTCCCCCGGTATAGTAAGTTTAGTTCCAAACTCTCCGGACGAACAAGTTGCCGTTAATTCCTTATATTCTCACCCTCAGTATGGAATTCCGGATGTAGTTGTAGCTACCGCTGATGCAAGCCAGCTTTCGCGCCATTTACTTCTTATAAATCAGCTAATTGAATGCGGGTTTAAAGTGATTGTAGCAATTACGATGCACGATATTCTTGAGCGCAAAGGATATAAATTATCGATTAAATCTTTGTCCGAAGAATTGAAT
This sequence comes from uncultured Bacteroidota bacterium, assembly GCA_963777615.1. Lineage (GTDB taxonomy): Bacteria > Bacteroidota > Ignavibacteria > Ignavibacteriales > Ignavibacteriaceae > CAVSWT01. Next base: position 30,338 of record CAVZSD010000066.1, read on the forward strand.
TGCAAAGTGATTAAAGTTGATGGGAGAAATGGAAACGGAGTAAATGATTTAATCAAAACAATAGGTGAAGAGTTACAATCAATAACTGATAATAAAGAAGATAAAATTATACCTTCATTCTTTGATACTTCAATCGGGATTGAAAAATTAATTAACTCTTATAAAAATATCGAACTGATTGAACAAAATGTTCTATATCCATATTCAGGGAATGGAAATGGAATTAATATTGATGCGGCAAATGAGAAATTAATTGTACTGAATGATATTTCGGTAAAAAAAATTACTCATAAACCTGATGAATCAACTTTAAAAATTGACAGATTTCTGCTTCATAGAACCTGGGGAATTATTTCATTCTTTGTAATAATGTCATTAACATTCACATCTATCTTCTGGCTTGCTGACCCTCTTATGAGATTGGTGGACAATCTATTCGGACTTTTATCTTCATTAGCTTTAATGTTTTTGGGTACACATGGCTTGGTGATTTTCTTGCCAATGGAGTTATCAGCGGCACCGGTGCAGTTATAGTTTTCGTACCTCAAATTATGATTTTATTTTTAATACTCGGATTTCTTGAAGATACAGGCGATTTAGCAAGAGGTGCAATGCTAATTGATAAGCCGCTTTCCAAAATTGGTTTGAATGGAAAATCTTTTGTCCCAATGCTTTCAGGATTTGCTTGTGCTATCCCTGCAATGCTTGCCACAAGAACAATTCCAAATAAGAGGGAAAGATTATTAACTATATTTATTATTCCGCTAATGAGCTGCAGCGCAAGAATTCCCGTTTACGCTTTATTGATTGCATTTCTTTTGCCAGCAGATAAACTTTGGATGGGTGGACTTTTATTAGCAGCAATTTATATTTTTAGTACATCAAGTTCATTAATAGTTGCCGGTATAGTAAATAAATTTAAAAACAAAATTATTAATGAAGATGATAGTTCTTCTTTTATTTTGGAGCTTCCGGCTTACAGAAAGCCAAAGTTAACCACTGTATTGAATAATACTTACAATAGTTCAAAAGTTTATGTTAAAAAAGCCGGCCCAATTATTCTTGCTTTTTCAATAATACTTTGGTTTCTAACTTATTTCCCAAATACTAATCCAAACATCGATTCTAAGGGATTAAGTGAGAATGAAATAGTTCAGTCGCAAAAAGCCGAAAGGTTAGCTCATTCTTATGCTGCAGATTTGGGGAAAATAATTCAGCCTATTATGACGCCTATCGGAATGGACTGGAGAGTCGGAGTTGCTTTGGTATCAGCATTTGCAGCAAGAGAAGTTTTTGTCAGTTCAATGGCATTAATATTTAAAGTAACAAGCAATGATGAAAATTTGCAAACTTCAATTCTAAATGCCATGAGAAGTGCAGAGATTGAAGGAACCGGACAAAAGCTATTTACTACCTCAACTATTATTGGATTAATAATTTATTTTATTTTTGCTCTTCAATGTATATCCACAATTGCCGTTTCGAGAAAAGAAACCGGCGGCTGGCGAATTCCAATTTTACAAATCCTAATTTTTACTTCAACCGCATATTTCCTAACATTTATTACCGTTCATGGTTTGCGGGCTTTAGGGGTTAGTTAAAGACCCTAATTAAATTTCAGGCAAATCCGTAAAGTTGCTCATTAAATATTTGCTATTATATTCCAGTGGTAATATTTTTACCATACTATTAACAAGAAAAGATTAAATAATATTGAAACACGAAAAAGCTTCAGAAGTTTTTAAAGATTTTTTGAAAAGTGAAAAAAATAGGATAACCCCGGAACGGTTTGAAGTTTTGGATGCCGCTCTCGATTACGAAGGTCATTTTGGTGCAGACGACCTTTATATTATAATGAAAAATAATAAGTCGAGAGTTTCCAGGGCAACTGTTTATAAAACTCTTGAGCTTCTTGTTCAATGCGAGCTTTTAAGTAAAAGGAATTTTGGAGATAATCTAACACGGTATGAAGGCAGCTTTAAAAAACAAATTCATGATCATTTAATTTGCATGGACTGCGGCAGAATTGTTGAATTTACAAACCTAAAAATAAAAGAACTCCCTGAAGCAATTAGTAATGATTTAGGATTTAAAATAGAAAGTTATTCGTTCAATATTTTTGCCCGGTGCAAGGACAAAGATAATTGTGAATTTTATAAATCACATACCAGCTAATCATAATATTTAAATAAAGTTTTTATGTTACATACAAAGTATCCATTAACATGGCAAAAAAATAATTTCTCAATAAAGATATTTTGCTCTATCCCGAATATTGCAACCGGGATATTAATTCGTGCAGGTGAAACAAACTTTGTTGTTGACCCGGGTGATGGAATTTTACGTGACCTTAATACAGAAATTGGGACTAAAAATATATTAAGCATTTCACATGTTTTTATTACTCATGGCCATCACGATCATGTGGGAGGAGTTTGGTCTTTCTTAACATATTTAAGAGTAATGAGAAAGAAAACCCCCCTTTCTATTTATTATCCTAAAGGCTGCATTGAAATAGAAAGTATATTCAAAGCATTCATGAAAGTTTATTCAAACAGCTTATCATACAAAATTAGTTTGATAGCAATAAAAGACTATAAAAATTTCAAAAGTAAAAAAGTTTCAATTCGCCCCTTCCCCGTAATTCACAAAGAATATATTTCTGACGGAAGTGCTACTAGGCAAGTTCCTGCCCTGGGTTATAAATTCACTTTTGAAAAATCAAAAATATGCTATGGCGGTGACACAGCTTATTGTGATGCTCTCGTACAACAGGCTAAAGGTTCTGACCTGGCTATTATTGAAGCTGGGCATGATGAAGATACTCCCGATGATATGCACATGACTCTCAAAGAGGCAAAATCAATCGGGAAAAGTGCGAAGGAATATTTTCTTGTTCATGTGCCGGAATAATATTTTTAAGCTTAATCTGTTAAATCTATACTTCATAAAATTCAAATCGTTTAATTTTTTGTGATTTAATTAGATTTTGCTTTGTGAAATTTTTGTTATTTATTATCAGTATTTTTTTACTAGTAAAAAATAAAAACACCAATGGACATCTTTCAAAAAGAAATTATAATTTCCAGCAAGAAAAGAGGCTATCATTTAATAACGGACGAAATATTTAATGAGATGCCTGAAATAAAAAATATAGAAATAGGAATTGCACACATTTTTATAAAGCATACCAGTGCATCATTAACAATAAATGAAAATGCTGATCCTACAGTACGGAAAGATTTTGAAACTCACTTTAATAAAATGATTCCCGAAAATGCACCATATTATCAGCATAATACCGAAGGTTCGGATGATATGCCGGCACACTTGAAAGCATCAATATTAGGAAGCAGTGTTACTATCCCAATTACAAATGGTGATTTTAATTTAGGAACGTGGCAGGGAATTTATTTATGTGAACATAGAAATTATGGCGGTTCAAGAAAAATTCTAATTACAATTTATGGGAAGAAATATAATATAATTGAAAAACCTTCGAGGCTCCCCTTACCTCTGCCAAAGGCATCACTGTGTGAGAAGGTTTTTAAAAATGAGCAGCTTTCTTTATGTCGTGTCAATTATTTAATGAGAAATTATAAACCCAATTTCTTAAAGAAATTGGGTTTATTGCAAAAGTTTAACACAACATTAGTAATAAAATCTAAATCCAATTCTGAACATTAAACCACTCATATCAATTTCTCTTTCGAAAGTTCTTTTCACTCCTGTTATAAGGTCTTTAGTATCATATTCCCAGCTTGGCGCAGAATGGTGGTAATCTATTTCTGCAAAGATGTCTGATCTTCTTCCCATTTGATAAAGAGTACCAACTCCAACTCTCCAATTAAAATCGAAGGCTGTTAGAAAATCATTTTGACTCGGGTTTTCAAAATTGCTATAGCTGATAAAAAGAACCTCTCCTCCAAGTCCGCCGGTAAAATAAATTTTTGTATATGGAGCAACTAAAACTTTTGCAGTTAAAATACCCATTAATGGAAAATCATTTAGGTTGGTTTTTGCGCGAAGCTCATTTATTTCGCCTCCTGAGATTCCATATAAATCATTAAATTGAGCAACAAGTTGTTTATCCACATAGTTTTCATGATACCAATCTATGCTCCAGCCCAAAGTTAAATTCTCATCCATAAAATGAGCGCCTTCGTAACCAATTATAAATCCGCTTCCTGATGATGAAGGAAAGAATTCTCCCAGTTTTATTGCAGCAGAACCATGCTGAGCAAATGAGTTTGAATAAAAAATCAAACTTAAAACTGAGAATAATATTTTTTTCATGTTGTCAACCTTTGCAATGTTACACAAAATCTCCTTAGGTCAACTTGAATGCCATGAATTATTAATTTATAAGAAAGGAATTTTTAGATTTATTACGAAATAAATTATGAAGTGTACAAAATGAAAGACAAATCTATAATATTAATTGTACATATTATTAGGACAATTTGAATAACAAAATATTATTAACCTTTGTATCCCCATTTTTCTTTATTTTTTTGAATTTCTTCCGGAGTTGGTAAAGCTTTTCCTTCTTCTTTTTGAGGGACAAATCTTTTCTGGCTGACTATCTTCGCATTTATCTCAATATCTTCATTAAAAATATCAGGAGTTTCATCTTCAGCAAAAATTGCTTCCCATGGACATTCCGGAACACAAGCATTGCAGTCAATACATTCATCCGGATCAATTAATAACTGATTTTTAGGAATTGCAGGGTCATCACCTGAATATTCATAAATACAATCAACCGGGCAAACTTGAGTACAAGCAATATCCTTACAGTCTAAGCATAACTTGGTTATAATATAAGCCATACCTTCTCCTTTTAATCAATTATTGTTTCTGGGATTGTTAATTCAAAGTAAACAATAATAATATTAATTATCAACACTTATTTTTAAGGTGGTGCATATCAGTCCAAAACTGTACTATATGCTAACTGTTGTTTCTTCTCAAATTTATTTTGGACAGCAGTGGCTAATAAAGATAATAAGATAAGGATTGAGTTCCTTTATATTAATACTGGGTAATGAAATAATTATTATCATGGCGGTTAAAATAAAATCTTAGTTTTATTTATTTTCGAATTCTATCAATTGGATAGCATGAATACAAACTAATGAGTCAGAAGTAATTTCACTGGTCATAATTAAATGTAGAGCAAGAAAAAGTTAAGTGTTAGGTAAGCTAAACATTATTTAATTTTTACACCATTAAATAGAATTTACCCTTTATTTAGAACGAATTAATTATTTAGGCATATTACAATTTGAGGCAAAAAATAATTAGTTTAGTCAGCAGATAAAAATTTTGAATTATTAACTACTTACAATGATCAAGAAATTTTTAATTCTTTTTTTCATTTCAATTACAACATTGTATTCACAGCAATTTGGTTATGATTATTCAATCGGGAAATTTAAAGATGCTTCATCTTTCTCAGTTAGCCCATCAGGATTTATTTATATAACTGATTCCGGCAGTGATGAAATTTATAAAATAGATACTCTTGGTAAAGTAGTTAAAAATTTCGGAGGCTACGGCTGGGATAACGAATTGTTTGATAATCCCGTTGATGTTTTTGCAACTGATTTAAGTGTTTATGTGTGCGATAAAAATAATCACCGCATTCAAAGATTTGATAAAGACTTAAATTTTATATCATCACTTTCGAACTAGAGACAGTAACAATCCTGATGAACAATTTGGCTATCCGCTTAGCTGCGCTGCTTCTAATCAAGGTGACCTTTATATTTTAGACTCTGAAAATAACAGAGTTATTAAATTTGATTTGTTCGGTAAGTTCATGCAGAATTTCGGTGGTTTTGATGCCGGGGAATATATATTAACAGACCCTGAAAGATTAGCCATCGCTTCTTCTAATAATATTTTTATTCTGGATAAAGATAATATTATTGTTTTTGATCAATATGGAAATGGGATGTTAAAAATTGGAACTGATGACAAACTGAATGACATAAACGTAATGTTTAACTTCCTAACTCTAACGGCAGACAGTGCTATTTATTTAACAAATTTGAAAACATCAAATAATTTTTCAAATAAAGTCAGATTTATTAATAAAGGAGATGAAACAAAATTTTTAAGCTCAATTTATTTTAACGATAAGCTGTATATTCTAACTAAAAATGATATCCAGGTTTTTAAGAAATTGAAATAGGAATACTCTCTACTTTTACAATGACATCCTTTAGTTTAACAAATTCCAATCAAATATATATCAATAAAAAAATATTTAGAATATTTGTTTCTGTTTTACTGTTATGCTGGATATTGGGATTTGCTATTCTGCCTTTTTTTCATAATTATTCAGTGATAATCATCTTCCCTTTCTTAAAAAAATTCTACTCTGAGTTTTGCCACCAGGTAGATTATAAAACGATTAATCTTTTTGGCTATAAACTGTTTGTTTGCGCAAGATGCACTGGAATATATATTGGTTCCTTTATTTTATCTATATACTTCATATTCGTAAAAAAGAATTTCGATTTAAATAAAAATTTATTTTATGCTGCAGCATTTATAATGCTTGGCGACGTATTTTGCTCTACAACTGGGGTTTACACTTATTCAAAAGCAATATCATTTACAACCGGATTATTTTTTGGTTCCGTTGTATTTGTTTATATTTTGGCTTTAATAGATAATTATTTGTTTGACTAATTTTTGTTTTCAATGACCTTAAAAAAATACTCCCCTGCTCTTGTATGCGGATTTGGCGCTGCGGTTTTTACTATTTTACCAGGACTTAATCAAGCATTTAGCTGCTGTTTAGTTGTTCCGGCAGCAGTTGGAATTTCACTTATACTTTATAAAAAAATAAATCATTCAACAGAAAAAATTTCAGGAGATAAAGCATTTCTATTTGGACTTTTTACAGGACTATTTGCTGCGCTTTTTTCTTCACTATTTGATACTATCCTAACACTTTTTCTTCACACAAATCAATTTGTTGAAGGTGTTTCACAAGCTAAAGAGATTTTTAAAAGCTTAAATATGGGTGAAGCCGGAAAAGAAGCTTTGAAAATACTTCAGAGTATGGCCTCTGATATTAAAACAAAAGGGTTTTCAATATTTTACACATTCGCTCTTCTAACCGGAAATGTTTTAGCTTTTTCAGTTTTTGGCGTTATTGGCGGGTTTCTTTCGATGTATTTAATAAATAAAAAAGATAAACCAGAAAATAAATGATTACCGCTTTTATTTTCTTTGCTCATTTTCTATTTGCATTAATTATATTTACAAAAAAATGGCAGGAAGAAAGTCTCTCTTCGGCATTTTTAAATTTGGGATTAATCGGAATTTTATTTGCGGTTGGCTGGTCGATTGTTGGAATAGCAACTCAAAACCTTCTAAGCCCGAAAGGATTAGGATTATATTTTGACAGAGATGCAATTACGCTTACAGTTTTATCTGCTATAGAATTTTTCTTTTACAAATTTTATTACAAAGAAGATAAAAACAACCCTACTGAAGCCGGTAAGGAAAAACAATAACCGCAGCTTGATCAACTTGCTTTTGAAGCGGGCTTAAAGGTTCGAACCTCCATTGCCTTAAAGAATAAATAGCAGCATTCTCTAAACGTGTATCTGCTTTGGTTAAAGGTATAACTGTACCCACAGTCCCATCCGGCTTAATAGAAAATCTAAGCCTGATGTCAATTTCTTTTTCAACTCCTTCTGGATAAGCAGGAACGCTATACATATAAATTTTGCGTGTACCTTGTCCGCCCCAATCAATATCATAACCAAAGCTACCTTCACCTTCAGCTTTATTCCCCTGCCCTTCTGTTGTTACGTTTGAATTTTTTGTTTCCTTGGTTTCATTCTTTATAACATTTGATTTGTCTTTGTTTTTATCTGCGGGAGTGATAACCGTATTATCCTCAGAAGTATTTTTAGCTTTAGGTAAGGCAACTTCTTTAACTTCACGTTTGTTGTCTTTTGTCTTATTTATTTTTTGAGGCTGGGCTAATTCTTCAACTTGATTTATTTTTGTTCCGATTGCACCGGTTGAGCCTTCCTGTCCTGTTTTACCAAAAGAAAGTTCCACATATTCTTTTATTGGATAATCAATCGTAATCTTAATTAGCATAAACAACAGCAATAATAATAAATGAAATAATATTGATGCTGAATAAGAAACTCGTTTTATTGAATTATATGTCATTCTATGATCTCAAAAAAGCTGAAGAATAATTTTAAGAAATAATTTGTCACAGTTTTTCTTTTTCTGTTTCTATTGTAAACTTATCAATGCCTGCACCGCGTGCAGCATCAATAACTTTAATAACCATTTCAACTGCAACTGATTTATCAGAACGAATAATTAAATTTTCTTCTCCGGATTCACCTTTCATCATACTTAATTTTGCGGGTAGTTCATCTATTCCAACTTCATTGTTGCCTATATAAACTCCACCGCCTTCGGTTAACGTAACTACAAGCTTTGAAGGTACTGTCTGCTCATTTGTTTTTGATCCTGGAAGCTTAACTTTTACTCCCGTTTGAATAACGAATTGTGATGTCAAAAGAAAGAAAACCAAAAGCAGCATCACAATATCTGTTAAAGAAGAGTAGCTGAACATGGCTAATGGTTCATTTGAAAGTTTAAATTTCATTGCTGCTCCTAAATGTCTATTTCAATTTCTTCTTCAACATCATGGCTTGATCTTGGAAGTATCTTGAACTATATCCACAACATCGTTAGCAACTGTTTCCATATCGCCAACTAATTTTTTTATAGCGCTTAAAAAATAATTATAGAAAGCCAGCGCAGGAATACCGATAATCAATCCAAATGCAGTTGTTAATAAAGCTTCCCAAATTCCTCCGGCAAGATCACTTGGATTAGCTGCACCTTTTAAATCTTCAATCGTCATAAATGCCTGAATCATTCCGGTTACTGTTCCAAGAAATCCTAACAGAGGTGCAATACCCGCTACTGAAGCTAAAACTGTTAATCCTTTTTCCAATCGGCTGATTTCCTGACGCCCCGCATTTTCAATTGCCTCTTTAACTCTTTCATGCCCAAGATTATATTTTTTTAATCCTTTACGAATGATATTTGCAATGGGAGATTTTTCTTCCATACAATAGCTGATAGCTCCTGAAATATCTTTCTTTTTTATAAGCCCTCTTATCCTCACCATAAATGCCGGAACATTTATTTTGGCTTTTCTTAAAACCAGAAACCGGTCAACAACTACAGCTATACCAATTATTGAACATGCCAGGATTGCCCACATTAACAATCCGCCTTTAAGAAATATTGAGAAAAGATCCATAGTTAATCCTTTGATTATTTTCTAATTCTTATTTAAAAACTGTTTTGCTTCAGCTAACGAATTAAAGTTTCCAACTCTAACTCTATACCAAACTGTACCGCTAACTTTTGCTTCTTCTAAAAACGCATTGCGCCCTGTTGAATTAAATAAATCAACTTGATGAACTGCTTTTTCTTTTGTCTTCCAAGAAGATACTTGAACCACAAATACACTGCCGTATTTAAAAATATTGTCTGAAATTTTTTCAATATTATTTTTAGGGAAATCCTTCAGATTTTCATTCAATAATTTATCCGGGTTATTATCATTTCCTTTATTTGCAGCAGCTTCAATTTTAGGTTCTTCTGTATTATTTTCAGTTATATTGTTACTTGTAGAATTTAAATTTGCTGCCGGATGTTTTTTATTCATGCTTGACAGGAAAAAATATGCTGCCGCTATTATTAGTAAAACAATTAGAATAAAAACCCAGGTATATGATTTTCTTTCCCTAAGCAGCTTCTCTTCATAACTTAATCTTGTGGTATTTTTTTTTGATTCTTCATTTTTAAGTTCCAAATCATCTACATCAATTTTATTTTCAGATTTTTTTTCATCAATAATACTTGAAGAATTTAGTTCCAAATCAGAATCATTCAAACCTGTTTCATCATTAATTTGATTTTCTGAATAAGACTCACTCCCGGAATTAATTGAATTATCTTCAATATTATTTTCTTCAGACTTTAACTCAGCTTGCGGTGCTTCGGTTCCTGTTTTTGGAGAATAATAATTTTCATCAGGAATATTTCCAAAATTCCATGAGAGACCTGAAGTTTCTTCTTCAAAAACCGAATCATAATCTTTACCTGTATCAAGCAGCGATTCCTCTTCTATTTCTTTGGATAAATCTCTGCTCGAATTCCAATTCACTTCATTAAAGTCTATTGAATCTTCAATATCAATTTCGGAATCAGTTTCATGATTATATTCTTCAGTTTGATTTAGAGAAGTATAATTCATCTCCAGTTGAGATTGATCAAATTCATCTTTATTAATTAAAATTACGTCATTCCCGGATTTAAAGTTTTTTATAACTTCACTTTCGTCTATTATCTTTTCAATTTTCGACTCGATTAATCGCCTTAATTCATTGCCCGAAGGAGGAAGAAAAAAATCAACATCTTTAACACCCTGTAAAGGAATAACAGGTTTCCCTATACTTAAGCTGAAATATGAATCAACTTGTTTACTTCCATTAGTGTTTGCTTCAGGTACATTGAAAATTAAATTATCCAGCTTTTCATCTTTTGATGGTTTAAATACAATTAAATCTAAAAAGACATCTTGTTTTTCACCCTCAAAATTTGAAATATTCATCTTCCCTTTTTTTGGCAAAAAATATCCAAACTCAGGCACTAATAGTGCATCTCCGGGTTCGGTAATACCAGCAGCTTTTCTTAAAAATATTTCAAAGAAAAGTTTTGCTTCAGTATCAGGCACTCCTGACTGTTTAGCAATTTTTCTAATAAGTTCTGCTTTTGTCATTTGATCTTAAATTGTAATTACCATTGATAAACAATTCCAGCGATGGCATCTAAAGGAATTTCTTTATATCCATGCCATAAGGAATTATTATTGTCAATTAAATTATTAAGTTCAAAAGTAATATGGAAATTATTATTGAATTTATAAATGAATTTCAAGCCAATATCAACATACGATTTTAACTTTAAAGAATCTGTATTTTTAATGTCAGTATATGCACCGGATAGGAATAGCATTTTTGGCTGAACAACCAATCCAAATTTAAAGTCGTAACTATAATTCATTGACAGCTTTAAATTTGGTACATAAGGAATATTATTCCCATCTTTGTCCAAAGATTTATTAACTTCTGCATTGCCATAAAAAACACCATTGGGCCCAGGATGAAACAATAAATCCAGGTAAGCCCGTATTGTATGGCCATCCGCCGTCATTACATCAAATCTTCCAGGAACCGATGAATTTGTAAAGTATGGAAAATTTTCTGTTGTATAATATTCTGCTCCGCCATTTATCTGATAGTATTTATCGAATTCATACTTAAGCACAGCATTTAACTCAAAAGGTTTTCTATAGTACACATGTGTATTCAGGGTAGATTGCGGATTATAATATCTATTTTGATTAAAGAAATCTTGTGTTGTTAAAAATTCAATTCTTGGTGCAAATTCAGTAAAGAGTGAAAACTGTTTGGTGAAATATACTGATACGGAAGCATAAGGATAAAATGTAGAAGTTCCACCGGAGTTTGTATAATTAAGTCCGGCAGCAGCATGTGCGGATTTTACTAAATTAAATCCTATCGTTGGAGTAACTTCTAGGAAAGTATTTTTACTTTTTATAATTGAATCTGTTTTTAGAGACTGATACTTATAATTTAGATTTGCGTTCAGAAATATGCCTGGAAGGCTAATTTTTGCAAATGAGGAAATCTTTCAAATTATTTTCAGAATATGTTTCATCACTTAATATATTGGGATCATCATAAACACTAAAAGCGAAATTAAAATATTTATTAGCAAAGTTTTCAAAATTTAATCCAACACTTCCCTGCCCTAAGCTTCTTTTTAACGGCAGCGATACTGCAAAATATTTAAATGTAGTGCTTTGATAATCTCCATGAAATTTTATTTTTGAACCAGGAAGAAATGAAGAATTATCATCTACAAAAAATGTTAAATTTCCTCCGCCACCCATTTTGTACCAATTCACTAGCCAAAGTATCATATTTTCTTTTATTATCAACATTTACAAAAGCATCAAATATTCCGCTTGAGAAAGGAATTCCTAATTTTAAAGTTGTTGTTGGTAAAGTATAAATTCCTAATCCTGCTTCTAAAACTCCGCTTATATAATCCAATGAATCAAACAAGGCAATTTCATTTTTTACCGGGTTGGAAATTTCTTTCATCTCCAATTCTTCAGGTGAAAATACGGGCTTTAAAAAATTGGGAGATACAGTAGAAATAAAATCCGGCGGAATTTTTTTTGCACTTTCAATGGAAACATTTTCTTTCCCTGTAATTACAAAATCCGGAAGTTCAACATTTTGATTTGATTTTTTATTATCCTGTGCAAAACAAATAATATTAATTAAGACTAATAATGGAATAATTTTTTTCATCATTTTAATGCTCTAAGTTTTGTTTGAGCTTCACGTCCGAAAACATCACCTTTATGTTTAGCTAAAACAGTTCTATAAATATCTTTCGCTTGTTCAAAATCTTTTTGAATTGTGTAAGCTTCACCCATTTTTAAATAAGATTTTGCAAGCCATTCATCATAAGCGGAAAATATTGTTCTAACTCTTACAAAAGCAGTGATTGCCTCATTATATTTTTTTTGTTCGAAATAAGAAAGGCCTAAATAGTATTGTGCTTTTGCTCCTAAATCATCTGACCTTGAATTTGCCAGATCTTGGAAATAATTATCAGCATTTTCATAACGCCCGGAAGCCATTTCAATTGCTCCAATTTCAAATTTTGATTTTGCGGCAAAAATGGTGTTAGCATAGTATTGAATGACTTCTTCAAAGGCACTATTTGCTTCCTTTATATCACCTTTACTTGATAAAGCAGAACCTTTCATAAAGATAATTTCAGCAAGACGCGGAGACTGTTTCATTTTATCATAAGCTTCTTTATAAATAGTAATTGCATTATCATAATCTGATTGCGCCATATAAATATTTCCAATTTCAAGAACAGCTCCGGCACCGGCTTCAGTATTTGGATAGGATTCAAAAACTTTTTTAAAATTAAAAATTGCTTCCTGATTTTGATTTAGATTTTCTGCGCTCTTTCCCAGCCAGAAATATGCATCAGGAATTAATTTACTTTTAGGATAGTTAGCGATAAACTCGCTATAACTTATCTTTGCTTTTTCAAAGTTTTGAATACTGTAATATATTTCTCCCTTCTTAAAAAATAGTTGATCGGAAAAACTTAATCCCGGATTCTTTTTAACAAAATCATCAATAACCGAAATTGCTTTTTGTGGTTTATTTTCAGCTACATAGCTATATTGTAAACCATTTACGGCATCAAAAACAAAATTGGAAGATGGATACATAGTTAAAACTTTATCGTAGTTTTCTATTGCATCATCATATTTGCCCATATTGAAATATGAATCTCCAATTGAATAATATATAATGGGATTTAAAGTTGAGCCGGGATATTTTTCCATTACATTTTTATAATTAGAAATTGCTTCATTAAAATTTCCTTGCTGAAAATAAATCCAGCCTACAACAAAAAGTGATTTATCGGCATATTCTGAATTAGGGAATCTATTTTGAAGATTTCTAAATTCATTTATTGCTTCTTGGGAATTACCGGATTTATATAAAGCTTGTGCATATTGATAATTCAAATTAGGATTTGTTAGGCTGTTCTTTGAGTTAAACATTTCTTTATAAATTCTGCTGGCCGATGCATAATTTTTGTTGCCATAGTAACTGTCTGCCAGTCTCAGTCTTGCATCGGATAGTTCTTGAATCTTTTGGATATTTTTTAATGAAATCCGAAAATTGTAAAGTAGAGTTTTGATAATTGTGAAGATCAAAATATGTATATGCTTTGCCATACATTGCAAATTTCCCGATGGTCGAATCTGTCAAATCAACCATTTGATATTTTTCCAGCGCCTGCTTGTATTTGTTAAGAGCAAAATTATCTTCAGCCAAATAAAAATTCACTTTGTTAGGTTCAAAACTATTGTCTTCTTCTTGAATACTATTTAAAGTGCTGATTGATTCATTATAACTCTGCAAATAAAATTGAGTAATCCCAAGCCCCAGGTTAGCTCTGTTTTTCAATTCTTTTGAGCATTGAAGGAATATTTAAAGCATTTTGAAAATGCTGTAAGTGCTGAAGAATAATTTTTATTTTTTAATTCCATATCACCGAGCAAAGTATATGCTCTTGCTTTAAGAATATTATCGGAAGTGTTTTTTGTTAGATTCAAATATTCTTCTGCTTGCTTAAATTTTTCGTCGTCAAAATATAAAGCTCCGATCTGATATTTAACACCAGAGGCAAGATTGCTATTAGGAAATTTATTAAGAAATTCTTTATAAATACTAAATGCTTCAGCATCATTACCCGCATATCTTTGAGCTTCACCTTTCCAATAGAAAGATTTCATGGCAATTGAATCTTTCCCGGCAGAGAGCACATTAAAAATTGCATAAGCATCATCATATTTTTTCTGCTGGAAATAAGTCCAGGCTAAACCATACTTAACTTCACGGATTAGATGAGAATCTGGGAAATTAGAAATAATTTCAAGATATGTTTTGGAAGCATCATCATATTGATGAACACTATAATATGAGTTTGCTAATAAATATAAACTTTCACCGTACAAGGATGATGTTAAAGAAGATAATTCAGGATTATTTAGTTCTACAATTGAAGATTGATAATCTTTTAATTTAAAGTAACAAACGCCAATTCTAATTTGTGCAGAAGATGCTAAAGGGCTATCTTTATAAAAAGATAAAAGCTGATCATAATATTTAACAGCATTTTTATAATCGCCTTTTTTTTCATATAGAGAAGCGAGAGTATAAATTGAATAATCGATGTATTTATTATCTTTTCTTTTTTGAACTGCATCTGCTAAAAATTTTATAGCATCATCAATTTTACCTTGCCTGGTATATGCTTCCCCAATCCAATACATTGCAGACCCGGCAAAATCGCTGGAAGGATATTCATCAACTAATTTTATTAATGTTTCTCTGCTTTCTGGTAACGGCTTAAATCAAAATAAATCAAACCAACATCATAAAGAGCTTTATCTCTAAAATTTGACCATTCGAAATTATTAATCAAATAATTTAATTCTACTGCAGCACTTTCTTTTTTACCAATATTTAATAATGCTTCAGCCGCATAATATTTGGCAGTAGAATTAAGCTCATCCATTAATTTATATTCATGAAAAAATTCTTCAAACAAATTGTATGCTTCAACATATCTATGATTAGAATAAGCATTCATTGCTTGAGAATATTTATCTGCAATATTTTGCGGGTAACTAATTTTTACAAATAAAAATAAAGCTGCAAAGATTAAAATATTTTTTTTCATTTATACTCTAAGAAAAACTGAAATAGAAAACAGAAAATTACTCCGGCTGTGCTGCTCAATAAAATTCACTACATCATTATTAATCCAGTTTATTCCTCTGCTTTTAACTGTCGGTTCATTACAATGAATTTTTCTTTCCGTAATAGAATTACATGAAATACATTTATATTGAACCTGAAAAGCTGCGCCTAAAAACTATCAACAAAACTTGCTAAAACTGCCGAAATAATAATTGCAAAGATATAAAAAACATGATTAATGTTTGTCCAGTATATAGACGAAAGAGAAATTAAAAATGCACCTGACGATGCACCTATAATTCCAATGACAGAAATTCCCCCGGAGATACCTTGTTCGACTTTTTTAAAATTCAAAATACTGTATGTTTTATTTTTCTTCATAGTTCCTATTTCGGTTGCCCAGGTGTCTGCACAAACAGAGGCAATTGAAGCAACATAAAGAATGAAGATTAAATTTTTTCCAGTAAAAAAATAAATAATTATTAAAACTGCTGCTGTGCCGCCGTTTGCAAATACCTGTGCATAATCTCTTTGACCTGACTTTTCAAAAAAAGATTCAACATTCTTGTTTTTGTTTTTCCTAATCTTTGAAAGAATGCTTGAAAAAACAAAGAAAGTTAAAATCGGAATAGTCCATTGCCATCTGCCAATGCCATAAATAACAAATGCTAAAATGAAAACTGCAATAGCTCCGCTTTTTGTTAAAAATTTAAATTTAAAAGACAAAAGTGAAATTATTAAACTAAACCAATAGTTGTCAATAAAATATGTGAAATTGACAATATTGAATTTAGTTGTTCATTGCCCAATTGTTGCTTAATATCTTTCAAATTGGTTTTTATTAAGATTTCAAATATAGTAAATATATAGTTTATATTTTTATAATGTCAAGTGAAATAATGATATAGCGGTAATTACTTAAAGAGAGTTGTGAAAAGAAGGAGAATATTTAGTTTGAAATTTCGTCCATAAAAAAAAAGCCCTCAAAATTGAGGGCTTATATCTAAAAATTAAATTAATTTTATTTAAGGGCACTTAATTCATACTCAACAATTTCTTGTAAGTGAGCATCACTTTTAGCTTGCTGAAACATTTCTTTTGCTTTATCATTTTCACCCTAATTTTTATATGCAACTCCCATGTAATAATAAGGGCCGCCTTTACCAATTGTTGATTTGTATTTTAGTGCTTTTTCTGCAGCATCTAAAGATTTATCGTATTTGCGACATATCAGAATAAGCTTTTGCTAAAGATAAATATGCAGCATCATAATTATCGTTTTCTACTGCTTTTTCAAGATGCTGCTACTCCTTTTTCGTTGTTTCCATTCTGTATTTCGTCATTGCCAAGTTTAGCATAAGCTAAAGAAAGGTTTTTCTTTACAGCGTTTTTTACACTATTATTTTTAGTTGTTTCAACAACTTTTTCAAAATTATCAATCGCTTTTTGATAATTACCTTTTGAGAAATAAACGCCACCTAATGCATTATAGCCAGCATCAAAATCCGGTTTAGCTTTAATAACTTCCTCAAAAGAATTCATTGCTTCATCCAAATCTCCTGATTTTTTTAAAGCAACACCTTTTTGATAATAGGTTCTATAATCCTTTTCAATATCAAGAGCTTTATTATAACTATCAATGGCGCCTTTATAATTTCCAGCTTTCAGTAATTTATTGCCTTCATTGTAGAGTTTGCCTGCTTCAGGTTTCATTTCTTGGGCAACAGCTGCACCGACAAACATCACTATTAAAAATAGACAATAAAATACATGAGATAATCTTTTCATTAGTATCTTCCTTTATTTATTGTTAGAAAAGTATTGTTTTATGTGCGGAAGACGGGACTTGAACCCGTACGCCAAACCTGGCACTACCCCCTCAAAGTAGCGTGTATACCAATTTCACCACTTCCGCAAAATTAGTGGTGAAAGATAATTTTGTTGGCGTATAAAATCAACCCGCACATACAGTTTTTATACACCGATAAATTAAACGGGTTCCATTTAAATATCAACGCCTTCTTTTGTCCATTCTGTTTTTAAATAAAATATCACGGATTTCTTCTCTAAATTTCATTTCGAATACAACTAATTTTGCAATTTGTGTGACGGTAAGTATATCTGAAACTGATTTAATAAAGGCTTCTTTCTCTTTTCCTATTTCTTTTTCATCTGTATAATATTTGTCAATCATTGAATTTAATTCTTTTTCATTTACAGGCTTTTCTTTTAATTTATCATCAATAGCATCTAATTGCTCACGGGATTTATCCATAAGCTCTTTCATCTTATTATTATGTTCATTTCTTCTGGCAAAAAATTTAAGAGTTGTTTGTTCATCCATATCCAATGCTTCAATTAATTTTATTTTTTCTAACTGCTCAATTTTTTTCATGCCATCATGTGGAGGGCCACCAGGCGGCATATCATCCATTTGTGCAATTGAGACTGAGCTTACAACAAAAAATAAGAATGAGATTGCAATAAATTTTTTCATTTTTATTCCTTAAAAAAATGTTTGTTTAGAATTTCATTATAAATGTTATCAGCTTCTTCATTACTGATGTATTGTTCAAGCTGTGATAAGCTGGTATTATTAGATGAAATCAGATTAAGATTAGAATTACTGCTAACGTTCAGCTCATTGTCTAAAATTTTAGTGAATATTGAATCATAAACCTCTGAAGAACTTACGTTTAAATCAGATATAATTAATATTGTTTAAGTAAGTGTTTGCAGCAGTGTTAATATCTTCTGTTGTCAATTGAGAAGCTAACTGCTCTAAGTTTTCAATATTTGTATTATTTGGTGAATTACTGAATAAAAGTACGGCAATAATTACTGCCGCAACAGTACTGCCTGCCAGGGCAAACCTAATTGAAAAGCTTTTGGTTTTGTTTTTTTTATCCAGCTTTTCTCTAAGTTTAGGAACAACATTGTTAATGTAGTCTTCTTTTAATTCTAATTCTTTTAAAGGAAGATAAAAATAATTTGTATTCTTCAATTTCCTTCTGAAGGCCTGGGGAATTATTTATTTCAATTTCAAATAATTCTTTTTCTGCCTCAGGCATTTGATTATCAAAATACCTGATTATTTTATTTTTATTATTTTTCATCTTTCATCAACTCCATTATTTTATTTGCTGCATGAAAGTAATTTGCTTTTAACCCTCCGACACTTTTGCCGGTAATTTCTGAAATTTCTTCATAAGAAAGTCCTTCGTAAACACGGAATAAAAAAACTTCACGCTGTTTACTTGGAACCTTCTGAAGGGCTTTTTCAACCCGCTCCAATCTTTCTTTATCTTCAATATTTTTAACAACATCTTCAGAAAAAGATAACTTACTTCCCGCTTCGTCATCAATAGAAAAAATTTGTCTTATCTTCTTTTTCTTTAAATAATTTATCGTCCGTGTAGAAGTTATCCTATATATCCAGGTATATAACGATGATTTAAATTGAAAATCTTTCAACTTCTTATAAAGAACTAATAGTACTTCTTGTACAATTTCATCCGCATCAAGATGATTGCCTGTCATTCTTCTTGCATGCCAATAAATTTTGTCTTTGTATTTATTGGCAATTATATTAAATGCGCTTTCATCTCCGGCTAAATAATCTTTAATTAATTTAAAGACGAATTCATTTTCAGTCATAAACCCCGCTATTATACATCAATTTGACATAATTTTTATTGTAAAGGTTTAAAAGAGAGAATTCGAATTATTAGATTGTTTAAGCAAGTAATTTAGTTGTAAAATAAATTAAATTTCAAATTAAACCCAAAATAGAATATTCATGTCAAAGGAACAAAACATAAACAAATGATAAACTTATTCACAAAAAATTTGGAGGACCAAATGAAACAACGAAGTATTTTAATAATAGCATTAGTTTTTATAGCTTTTGCGCTTGCTTATCCTGCTTCAGGACAAAGAGGCCATAACAAGAAAGGCCAGGCTGGTGAATTTGGGCTAAAAAAATTAAACTTAACCGAAGCCCAGCAAACTCAAATCGAAAAGCTAAAGATTGACCATCAAAAGAAAATGGTGGACTTGCAAGCTGATTTGAAAAAACAAGAAATCGCTATGGAAGAAGTAACTGCCGATAAAAATTTTAAGAGATCAGATTTTATTACTGCAGTTGAAAATATTTCGAAAGCCAAAGACCAGATTGCCCTTGAAAAGGCTAATCATCATATGGATGTTTATCAATTACTGGATGATACCCAGAAAGCACAATGGTTAAAGATGGGAAAAAGAATGATGATGATGAATGGCATGAAAGAAAATCGCGGCGAGATGATGCACCATAAAATGATGATGATGAAAGACAGACAGGATATGCCAGAACATGATGATAACAATTGACCCTTCCCCTAATTACCGACTAAAGAAAGGCTCACAAAAAAGTGAGCCTTTTTTTAATGTTGTGTTTTATTATATACCTATTAAATTTAAACTAAGATTTCTTAGGAAATAATAGATTTATAATTTAAAAGTGGGAAAATGTAACAATTCAATATTTCATTTCGTTTATAATTTTGGTTAGTAATTTCTGTAATTAATTTGAGTGAAACTGACTAATAACATCCAACTATTAAAGGGAAAAATATGAAACACTCCAATCTATTCATTTTATTATTTGTCTTTGTTTCCATTTTGAAAATAAATGCCCAAACTTACGGGCTTGATAATACTGACCCATCAGAATTTACAAAATATAAAATACCGGATACTGATTTAAAATCGCTTTGGTTTAATACCAGTTTTAATTTCAATTCTAGTAAACAAGATTATATTGATGACCCCAGCGTCAGTTCATACTATCATTCAAACTTTGGATATGGTTTGCATCCCTCTTATTATTTATTGAAAGAGTCAGAAAATAAATACTTTAATATTAATGCTAATTTATCTGGTTCCTACAGCCATTCTTACTCTGAAAACCATTACCCTATTGACCCTTTCTTTAGCTCAGATAAAAATAATACCTACTCATCTTATATTACTTTGAATTTTATTAATAATAATTATTTAAATAACAGTGACGTATTTTATTCTTTGAAATCAGATATAAATGTATATATGTCGGATTCAAAGCAAGAAGGCGAATATAGGAATCCTTCACGCTCTTATAACGGAATGAAAACACAAGACTACAACTTTTACTTTGGATTTGGTTTAGGTAAAATAAGAAATGTAACTTCCGTCGTATCAGCAATCAGATTCCAGGAAAGACTTAAGCAAATAAATCTATTAGAAAATAATTTCTCAAATGAAACAATAGAAAACCTTGCACAACAATTTTCAAGACAGAATTATTTTTCCGCAGTTCATGTAAGGCCAAATAAATATTTTTGGCAGAGCATTGATAATAGCCTTTCTAAAGAAGGTATATCTTTAAATGGATTAAATATGTATTCAAGTGCTTATTTAATGGAGACACTGAATGAGATTAGATTCTTAAGACAAGAAGGCTGCATGGCAGGATTTTATCTTCAGTTAAATTATCAAAATACTTATCAAGCTTATGCAGATAATCATCAAATTGACGAAGAATTTTTTACCCTTGGAAATGCATATTTAGCTTTCAGCCACCAGCTTAATCTAAATTCGCAGATTAATTTCAATTTATCATTAAGTGCAGGGCCAAATGTTATCGCTCACCCAGAAGCTAAACAATTATATAGCTTAGATGCAAATTCAAGTTACAGTTATGAAATAACAGATAAGCTTGTTACTTCGGTTAATGATGGTTTCAACCTTAAATTTATGAATGAATTAGCACAGCAAAAAATTTTAACAAACAATTTTCTGTTTAGTGTAAATTATTTTGTTGAAGATAATTTATCATTTAATTTCAATTATAATTGGCAATATTCAATCTATAAAAATTATTACGTATATAATCCATCTACTAATAATGGTCATTCTTTAAACGTTGGATTTACTTATTATATCGATAGAGGGATATTAATAAATTGATAGAAATAAGGGGAAGTTGTTGTTGTCTTGGCAACTTCCCAATTTAATAATAATTTATTTCTTAGGATTAGTAGGCCTTAAATCAATTTCACTCATCAAAGCAGTAACCGGTAATTTCATAATTGCTAATACTGCATGAGCAACATCATCTATATGTAAAATATTATCTTTATTTTTTCTTTGTAACCCATTTCCGAAATCAGTGTACACCGAACCGGGACAAACCGCTGCAACTCTTATATCATACTGCCTTACTTCCAGCATTAAAGATCGGGTAAAACCAAGAAGTGCGTGTTTAGTAGCAGAATACATTGTTCCGCCAACAAACGAATTTTTCCCAGCAAGTGAAGCAATATTAATTATTGAGCCGCTTTTTCTTTCAATCATTCCACTTATAACTGCTTTTGTAAAATTATAAACGCCATAAAGATTAGTATCAATCTGAACTTTAAATTCATCCAGGGTTGATTCAACAAATGGTTTTAATATTCCGATACCTGCATTATTAATTAAGTGATCAACTTTGCCGAATTTGACTTCAATTTCTTTAACAGATTTATTCACAAATTTTACATCATTCACATCACCCGAATAATAATTACATTCAACACCTTTTTCTTTAATTTCCTTTTGAACATTTTTTAGTGCGTCGGTATCCCGCCCGAATATCATAACATCATGATTTTCTTCGGCTAATTTTAATGCTATTCCATATCCGATTCCCCTGCTTGCTCCTGTAACTATTGATAAATCTTTTGTGCTCATTATAAATCTCCATGAATTGGCCTAATAACAATTTCTTCGCTAACCATATTCCCTTTCTGTAAATAAGCCCAAACTAAAATTTGAGCAATGTCTTCCGGCTGCATCATTCTTTCACTGTTTTGCGCTCTAATATCTTTTGACCACATTGGTGTTTCTGTTGCACCTGGTATTACATTTATAATTTTTATGTTCTTATCTCTAACTTCTTCACGTAAAACATTTGTATAACCAAGTAACCCCATCTTTGCAGCAGTATAAACACTGCTTTGGGTAAATACTTTTTTTGAAGCGATGGAGGATATGTTAATAATAGTCCCGCTGCCCTGAGCAATCATGTGCGGCAATACATATTTTATCGTATAAATTGAACCAAGCAAGTTAGTATTAATTATATCATCAATCTCATTTGTTGAATTGTCAACAGCGCTTTTGAATGAAGTTATCCCGGCATTATTTATTAAACAATCAATTTTATATTCTGCCAAAATTTTTTTTACAGTTTGATCAACATTAGCAGATGAAGCTACATTACACGGAAAAATATTTACACTTAGTTTTTCTTTTTCCAACTCTTTATTTAATCTCTCCAGTTCAATCGCCCTTCTTGCAGAAACGAATACGTTGGTTCCTATTTTTGCAAATTCAATTGCAGCAGCTCTGCCGATTCCTGAACTTGCGCCTGTAATCCAAATTCCAGATTTTGATTTACTCATTATGCTTTCTATATATTTTTACTTGAAATTAAATTTAAAACTTCTGTTCTGGTTCGTGCATCTTCTTTGAATGTACCATGCATTGCACTTGATGTTGCAGATGAATTTTGTTTTTCAACTCCCCTCATCATCATACACATATGAAAAGCTTCAGAAACCACAGCAACTCCTAGCGGTTCCAAATACTCATTTATAGTATCAGCAATCTGCTGCGTCATTCTTTCCTGTACCTGAAGCCTACGTGCAAATACTTCAACAATTCTTGGAATTTTGCTAAGCCCAACAATTTTCCCATTTGGAATATATGCCACGTGCACTTTACCATAAAATGGAAGCATGTGGTGCTCACACAAACTGTAGAAATCAATATTCTTTACCAAAACCATTTCATCATATTTTTCATTAAACACTGCTCCATTTAAAACCTCTGTTATAGATTTGTTATAGCCGGATGTTAAAAACTCATAGGCTTTTGCAACGCGTTTAGGTGTACTTTTTAATCCTTCACGTTTTGGATCTTCCCCTATTTCTTTTAACAAGTCACCTACTAATGATTGAACATGACTGTTATTCAAGTTTATTCTCCTTTGTATTCAAAATAATTATTTTCGGTTTCATAAAGTTTAACCGAATAAAGCTTGCCATTCGGAATTTTATCAACCAACTGTTTCCAGATTGCCATAGTAATGTTTTCCGAAGTAGGGATTAGTCCTTTCATAAAATCAGTATCAATATTTAAATTTTTATGATCAACTTTTTCAATTACATTTTCCCTAATTATTTCTTTTAGATTTTTAATGTTCAAAACAAATCCTGTTGCTGGGTCAACTTCTCCAGCAATTATAACTTCCAAAGTGTAATTGTGCCCATGCCAATTGGGATTACTGCATTTCCCGAACATCTTTTCATTTTCTTCATCACTTAAATTAGGAAGAAATAATCGATGAGCGGCACTAAAACTTTCACGCCGGGTTAAGTATATCATTTTTGATTTTTTTAAATATTTAAGTAGAACTAAATTAAATAATTTCCCATTTAGTTATTTGTCAGTACATGTGAGATAACTCATGAAGTTCAAGTTCAAGATTGAGTTTAAGTTGAAATCATTCAAACAATCATCCATTCAATCATTCCTTAATACCATCTTTTAATTTTTGACAGAGCCACTACTATGTGGCAATCTTGTAACTTATTAATTTCTTAAAGCTTCAATTACTTCCTGATTATGATTGGGAACTTTCACTTTTGAAAATATCTTCTTAATCTTCCCTTCGGTATCAATAATTATAGTTGTTCTTTCAACTCCCATATATTTTCTTCCATACATACTTTTTTGTTTCCAGACCCCATACTTCTCGACTACTTCCTTATTTTCATCTGCTAAAAGTGTAAATGGCAAATTATATTTATCTGCAAACTTTTTGTGAGATTCAACTGAGTCAGGACTTACACCAAGAATCTCCGCATTAATATTTTTAAATTTTGGAAATTCATCTCTGAAATTACATGCCTCAGCGGTGCAGCCGGAAGTATTATCTTTAGGATAAAAATATAAAACCACATTTTTACCTTTATAATCTTTTAATGAATGCAAGTTTCCGTCTTGATCTTTCAGCTTGAATTCCGGTGCTTTTTTCCCTTCTTCCAACATATATTAACTCCATTTTTTTATACTTAATAAAGAGGAACCGATTTGTCAACTTCTTTACTCCACGCATCAATGCCACCTTCAAGATTGAACAAATCACTGAACCCCATCCTTTGTAAATACTCACATGCCTGAAAGCTCCTAATTCCATGATGACAATAAATTACAATTTTTTTTAATGGATTTAATTCCAAAGCATGTTTGTTAAATAATCCTAACGGCATTAACTCTGAATTTTCCAGTTTAGCATAATGATGTTCCCATTCTTCCCGAACATCGATTAGGTGAATATCTTGTTGAGAATCCATAAATTCTTTCAACTCAATTGGTCGCAATTGTACAATCATACGTTTACTTTCTTATAATTATTTTAAAGAATCTTTTATAGCATCATAATTTGGCTGATCACCAGGGGTAGGACAGATTTCTATATATTTTATTTTTCCATCTTTGTCTATTACAAACGCAGATCTTTTAGCTACTCCTTTATAATCATATTTACCAGGAGCAAAAATATCATACAATGAATCATATTTTGGTGAAACCTGTTTGTTAAAATCACTAAGCAAAGGAAAGTTTAAATTGTTTTTTTCTGCCCATAGCTTTAATGAATAATGACTGTCAACACTAATTCCTAAAACCTGCGCATTTAAAGTTTCGTACTTCTTAAAATTATCCCGCATCTCACACATTTCAGCGGTACAAACAGAAGAGTTGGCAAACGGAAAAAATAAAACTACTACGTTTTTATTCATGTAATTACGAAGTGAAAGTTTTTTACCGTCTATATTAATTAGTGTAAAATCCGGCGCAATATCTCCAACTTTTAAAGACATCATTTAACCTATTTAAATTTGATTTGTGATTGATTCAAAATTAGTTAAATATATGTGTTCAACCAAATAAGCCAGCTTAAATCACAACTCAAGTTTATATCCTATGATTTAGATAACATTTTAATTATTTGACATACAAAAAATGTTGTTTCATGTTAGCAATAATTATTGAAATCCCTACTAATTATTATCCTAATATTTCATAAATTCAAAACTGAAAATAATTATTTTTATTGCTTACAAATGCTTGTTGTAAATAACCTTAAAAAAGAATTTAAAAATATCACGGCAGTAGATAATATATCTTTTTCTGTTGAAGAAGGTAAAATATTTGGAATGCTTGGGCCTAATGGCGCCGGTAAAACTACAACTATTAGGGCGGTACTAAATATAATTAAACCTAATTCAGGAGAAATTACTTTTAACGGGAAGCATGTCACCTCAGAATTTTTTAATATTATCGGATACCTGCCTGAAGAAAGAGGCCTATATAAAAAAAGTAAAGTAATTGATGTAATTCTGTATTTTGCTGAATTAAAAAACATGACGAAATCCGAAGCGTTAAAACAAGCAAATGTTTGGATGGAGAAATTTGAAATACTTGGAGCGGTTAATAAAAAAATTGAAGAGCTTTCAAAAGGTAACCAGCAGAAAATACAATTTATCACTTCCATTATTCACAATCCAAAATTATTAATTCTTGATGAGCCATTTTCAGGTTTTGATCCCATAAATCAGCAGTTGATTAAGGAAATGATTCTCTCATTTGCCAGCTCAGGTAAGATAATTATTCTTTCAACACATCAAATGGAAACTGCTGAAAAACTTTGTTCTGAAATTTTTCTAATTAACAACGGTAAAAAAGTCGTAAG
Source organism: uncultured Bacteroidota bacterium (assembly GCA_963777615.1). Lineage (GTDB taxonomy): Bacteria > Bacteroidota > Ignavibacteria > Ignavibacteriales > Ignavibacteriaceae > CAVSWT01. The sequence continues at coordinate 56,630 of CAVZSD010000066.1, forward strand.
CGGCAGCGTTTCACAAATCAAAAAAAAATTCGGAAGCAATAATATTAAACTGGAATACGAAGGCAACGGCAATTTAATAAATCATCTTCCATCCGTTGTGCACATTGATAATTACAGCAACTATGCGGAAATCCAACTAAAGGAAGATATTGAACCTTATGAATTTTTAAGATCAATAATTGATAAAATAAAAGTGAAACATTTTTCAGTTGTTGAACCGACTCTCCATAAAATTTTTATTGATGTAATTCATAACAAAATTCCGGTTAAAGAATGAAAAAAATTTTTATTGTTGCCCGGTGGGAATTTCTCGAAAAAATAAAAACCAAAGCTTTTATAATTTCAATTATTTTAACTCCTCTAATTTTAATTACATTCTCCTTAGCCCCAACACTTTTATCAAAGGAACAAGTTGAACAGACAAAAGCAATAGGGATTATTGATACTTCAACTGTTTACATTGACAAAATGATTTACGAGATGTCGAAATATCAAATTGAAAATCATCAGCCGAATTATATCTTATTAAATCTAACCGACAAGCAATTAAATTTAGATTCGTTGAAAAAGATTGCCGATCGTTCCGTCTTTAACGGAAAAATTGATGGTTACATTTTATTACTTAATCCAGGAACGGATTCAGTAAAGATTGAATATAGAAGTCAAAGCGCAGGAAATTTTAGAGATGAAGATAGAATTGAATCAGCATTCAATAAAATCAGGATAAGAATAAAATTACAAAATGAAAAAGTAAAACCAGAACTTATTAATGTTGTAGCTCAAAGAATTAGTCTCTCAGCAATAAAAATTGAGGAAAATGGGAAAGAAGGAAAGAATGATTTTTTAGTTATATTTTTTTCATCATTTATTTTCATACTTTTATTAATGATGATGACAATTTACTCAGGGCAAATGCTTGTTAGAAGCTTGATCGAGGAAAAATCAAACCGCTTAATTGAGATATTAATTTCAAGCTGTTCTGCTGAAGAATTGTTATCCGGAAAAATTTTGGGTTTAAGCTTGCTTGGCTTATTTCAAATTTTTATTTGGTCTGTAATTGGAATGTCGTTAGCCGGCAGCTCTGTTATTCCATATTCTGCGTTTGACCATATATTTATTTTATTACTTTATTTTGTAATGGGATTTATTTTTTATTCAGCTATCTTTGTTGGCGTCGGCTCTATAGTTTCAACAGAACAGGAAGCGCAGCAAATTACAAGCTATCTAAATCTATTCATTATTTTACCTGTAGTATTAGCTGTTCCGGCAATTCAAAACCCGAATTCAATTTTAGTAAAAATTTTATCTTATATTCCTTTTACACTTCCTTCTATAATGTTATTAAGAATAAATACTATTCCAATTCCTTTCTGGGAAATTTTATTTACGGTTATAATAATGTTAGGTTCAATTTATTTTATAGTACTTTTTTCCGCGAAAGTATTTAAAATTGGAATTTTATCTTACGGTAAAAGGCCGTCATTTAAAGAAGTAATCGAATGGGTAAGATCAAAATAAAATTAGGGAACTAATGATTTATTTCTATTCGGCTTTAGCCGCGGTTATTCCGATGGTCACTTATACTGTGATCATCTGGCAATTTGATAGATACGACCGCGAGCCTTTCAAATTAGTTCTACAAAATTATTTTTGGGGAGCTGTCGGCGCAGTTATTTTAACTTTAGTCGGCGGACAATTTATTTCATTCTTAATCGCACCTTATTTGAATGCAGGTGAGCAATTTAAATATACCGAAACAATTTTAGTGGCTCCGTTTGTTGAAGAAATTACAAAAGGCCTTTTTCTTTTTGTAATTATTGCAAATAAAAATTTTGATAATATGACTGACGGTATAGTTTACGGCGGAGCAATTGGCCTGGGTTTCGGGATGACTGAAAACTTTTTATATTTTATAACTTATTCATCAAACATAAATGATTGGATTTCATTAATAGTTATTAGGACTTTATTTTCTGCTGTAATGCACTGTGTTGCAACTGCTACAATCGGGGCATTTTTGGGTTATGCAAAATTCAAGAACTTTTATTATAAATTAATCTTTCCATTCATAGGTTTAGCATTCGCAATGGTTATTCATATGATCTGGAATTACACTGTAAGCTTTCAATCAACAGCAGTTTTTGGATTTGTATTTATGTTTTTTTTCATGATAATATTTATTGTCGTATTTGTTTTTTCAATTGCAAATGAAAAGAAAATTATTTTTAATGAATTGATTGAAGAAGCTGAAAACGGCTTAATCCCGATGCATCATTTAACCATTTTAAATTCATCCAGAAGAAATAAGCCCGGCTGGGTTGATGAAAGTATACGTAAGTTATATATTAGTGCAGCAACAACTTTAGCATTCCGAAAAATGCAAATTAAAAATTGTTCAGATAGAAATAAATTGATATATCAAAATGATATCGAATATTTTCGAAATTACATTCTAACCTTGTTATCAAATACCTTGATTGTATAGCCGTATGAAATACAATGCTTGCATTTACTTAACTTCTCTCTTTCCAATTTTCAATAAAGAAGAAGTTCCTTTTTTCGAATCATTTGACGCTGAGCATTCCTTACTGCTTTATTCATCCTTGATGATGAATAATTTTGAAAATATAAACCAATTAAATAATGTCTCAAAAACTGTTTTTTGTTTTGATGCAAAAGATAAAGAATTTTTGCCGGAGGCTTTTAAATCAGAAAATAAAATTATTTTTTCATTTGATACATCTATTTTCCAAACTTATTTTCAAAAAATGTCCGATAAACATTTTACTACTTGCGGAAGTAATTTAATTGTCTTCTCAAGGTCAATGGGTGTTACCAAAGAATTAATTGAAAAAGCTTTGGACAAGCTCGCAATTGAAGATGAGGCAATTGTAATCGGCAGGACAATTGAGAATTACATTTCATTTATCGGTTTTAATAATTATAATCCTGAATTGTTTAATGAAATTGACTGGCAGATGGTTAACTACGATTCTTTTTTAGCCAAAGCATGCAAACATGAAAATTTCATTCAAGTTTTAGTAGGAAATTTTATGATGATAAAAAACCTAAATGATTTTAAAAAACTTTATTCGGAATTATCTAAAAAAGATAGTCTCGCATATTGCAGCCCGGAAATGCACGAACAATTTACAAATCTATTTATCGAATACAAGGATTTATTGAAATGAGCTCAATTGGAATTTATGGCGGCACATTCGACCCTATTCATAATGGGCATTTAATAACAGCTCAAGCTGTAAAAGAAATTAGAAATTTAGATAAGATTATTTTTATTCCTGCTTATATTTCGCCACATAAGACTAATAAAATCTCTGAAAAGCAAAGTCACAGAATAAATATGGTTAAGCTGGCTATTGAAGAATTCCCATGCTTTGAATACTCTGATATCGAATTAAAAGCTAAGTCAATTTCTTACACAGTTAAGACTTTAGAAGCACTTAAGAAAAAATATAAAAAACTTGAATTGATTATTGGCTATGACAATATTATTGATTTTCATACCTGGAAAAATCCCGATAAAATTATTAATCTTGCAGAGTTAGTTGTTCTGAGAAGAAAAACTAATGATAAAAAAATTGAAAAGGATAAATATTATAAAGCAGCGCATTTTGTTAAAACCCCTGTAATAGAAATTAGCAGTAGTGAAATAAGAAATAGAATTAAAACGGACTTACCGATTGATTTCCTTGTCCCTAAAAAAGTAAAAGAATATATTTGCAAATTCAATTTATATAAGGAGTAAAATTTGAAAATTCTTGTCACCGGTGCTGCCGGATTTATTGCTTCACAAGTGGCCGACGCATTTATAAATGAAGGTCATACAGTATTTGTTCTTGATAATCTTGCAACAGGATTTGAACATAACGTTAATAAGAAAGCTACTTTTATCAAAAAAGATATCGGTGATAAAAGTTTAGCAGAACTATTTGAAAAAGAAAAATTTGATGTAATTAATCACCATGCTGCACAGATGGATGTCCGCCGTTCTGTTGCTGACCCTGCTTTTGATGCAAACACAAATATTTTAGGGACAATAAATCTTCTCCAAAATTGTATTAAAACCGGTGTTAAGAAATTTATGTTTGCTTCTACCGGCGGTGCTGTTTATGGTGAACAGGATTACTTCCCCGCAGATGAAAAGCATTCTACGTCGCCCCTCTCTCCTTACGGTATTTCAAAACTTGCTGTTGAAAAATATTTATTCTTTTACGCCGCTCAATATAAATTGAATTATACAATTTTAAGGTACGCAAATATTTATGGCCCCCGTCAAAATCCTTTTGGAGAAGCAGGCGTGGTGGCAATTTTCAGCACTAAATTATTGAAAGGTGAACAGCCGGTTATAAACGGAAGCGGTGAACAAACGCGCGATTATGTTTTTGTAGGTGATGTAGTTAAAGCTAATCTTTTAGGATTAAGTGATGATAGAAATGATATTTATAATATTGGTACCGGGAAGGAAACAAATGTGAATGAACTATACGGAATGTTGAATAAAATTGTTGGCAAAGGGCAAGAAGAGAAACATGGCCCGGCAGCAGCCGGCGAACAGATGAGAAGTGTAATTACATCAGATAAATTATTTAAAAGATTTAATTGGCGCCCATCAACCCCGATTGAAGAAGGATTAAGAAAGACAGTTGAATTTTTTCAAAACAATATAAAATAACTTTTTAAAAATTAACTAATAACTCATATTACACAAACAAAACTTTTAGAGTAATGGAATTATGGAAAATTAAGTCGATTCCAGTATTCAAAAGACTATCAAATATGAATCAATAACATAAATTTTGTATCTTTTTGAAGTGTTTACTAACAAAAGATTATTAATTATATTACTAAAAAGAAAAATTCTTTATGATACCAAATAATATCAAAATAGATATACCATTTAATTCACTCTTAGAGAGTATAAAAAAATTAAGTATTGAAGAGAAGTTTGAAATATGGAATATAATTAATCTTGAGTTAGATAAAACAGAAGAAGAGTTTTTTATTAAGGACCCCCAAATGAGATTGGAAATAAAAGAAGCTAAAGAAGCTTATGAAGCAGGTGATTTTTTATCAATTGATGAATTTATTAATAAACAAAAAAAATAAAATTGTCTTATCAAGTTTTAATTCCCGAGCCTGTTCAAAAACAAATTGAACTCTTACCTCAAAAAATTCAGAATCGCATAATCGAGAAACTTTTAGAGCTTAAAGAAAATCCTAATCCAAGAGGTTCGAAAAAAATGTCTGGTTCACAAAATGAATATCGTATAAGGATAGGAGATTATAGATTAATTTATGAAATTAACTATTCTGAATTTAGGATAGTAACCTTATTATGTAAGCATCGTAAAGATATTTACAGAAATTAATTCAGTTAGCAATGATTGAATATTCTTTTTTAGAAAAATTGTATAACAACGACCACCGTTTGGTTGCCCGTTCAATTTCAATGGTTGAATCCGATAATGAAAGAGCGTCCGAATTACTTAAAGAAATTTATTCAAATGTTGGCAAGGGATATCGAATTGGAATAACAGGCCCTCCTGGAGCTGGCAAAAGTACAATTACTAATCAGCTAACTAAGTATTTTAGGAATATAAATAAAACAGTTGGTATTGTTGCGGTTGACCCTACCAGCCCTTACACAGGCGGTGCACTTTTAGGTGACCGGGTTCGAATGTCGGAAGTAGGTAACGACCCGGGTGTTTTTATTCGAAGCATGGCAACTCGAGGGAGTCTTGGGGGATTAAGTAAAAGAACAATTGATGCTGCAGATGTTTTAGACGCCGCCGGTTATGATTATATTCTACTTGAAACTGTCGGCGTTGGTCAATCTGAATTAGATATTGCTCAAGCGGCTGATACAACAATTGTGGTTCTCGTCCCGGAATCCGGAGATGCAGTGCAAGCCATGAAAGCGGGCTTAATGGAGATTGCAGATTTTTTTGTTTTGAATAAAAGTGATAGGCCTGGCTCAGAACGGGCTGTTGCAGCATTACGGACCATATTTAATGATGAGAGATCATGATGAAAAATCATGGATGCCTAATATTATTGCATCAGTTGCTTCCGAGAATAAAGGTATTACTGAAATTGCAGATGAAATTAACCGTCACAAAGATTATCTTCACACCAGCGGTAAATTTTTGTTGAAAAGAGAAATGCAGACAAAGAATAGAATTAAAGATATTGTTGAAAATAAAATAAAAGAAAAATTATGGGATGAAGACGGTGAGCATTCACTTAATTCATCTATTTCAAAAGTTGTGCTTGGCAATTTATCGCCTTATCATATTGCAGAAGAAATTATTTCCAATTTTAAAAAACAATTTTAGTTGTTCAGCTTTTCCTTTATTGTTAAATTTTTTGAAGTGAATATTTCAAAAGAATAATTTGCTTTAAAAATTTGATTCACTTAAAAGGTTGAATTAATTTTTATTCACAAAGAAAGGAAAAATTATGGATGTAATTGAAAATCCGTTCCTTACCGAGTTAAATGAAAACCAAATCATCATCCGAGATACTATAAGAGATTTCGCAGAAAAAATTATTCGTCCCCGAATTATGGAATTTGATGAATCCCAAGAATTTCCCTTCGAAATTATGAAGCAGCTTGGAGAATTAGGTTTTCTTGGAATTTTAGTTCCCGAAGAATACGGTGGCGCAAATTTGGGTTACATCGATTTTTCAATGATCATTGAAGAACTTGCAAGAGTTGACCCTTCAATAGCATTGTCTGTTGCGGCTCATAACGGATTAGGAACAAATCATTTAAATCTATTTGGGAATGAAACTCAAAAGCAAAAATATTTACCTGACTTAACATCGGGAAAGAAAATTGCTGCTTGGGGGTTAACGGAATCAGTTTCCGGCAGTGATGCAGCCGGATTAAAAACCATAGCAGAAAAAGTTGGTGAGAATTTTATTTTGAATGGAAGCAAAACTTTCACAACTCACGGCACTGTTGGAGAAACAGTTGTTGTAATGGCTATCACTAATAAACAAAAAGGTAAAAAAGGAATCTCAGCATTTATTCTTGAAAAAGGAATGGAAGGATTTATAGTAGGTAAAAAAGAGAACAAGCTTGGGATGAGAGCAAGCGACACAACTCAGCTCACATTTGAAAACTGCAAAGTACCAAATGAAAATTTATTAGGCGAAGAAGGAGAAGGATTTATTCAAGCGATGAAAATACTTGAAGGAGGAAGAGTTTCAATTGCTGCGTTAAGTGTTGGGCTCGCACAAGGCTGCTTAGAAGCTTCCTTAAAATATGGGAACGAAAGGAAACAATTTGGAAAATCATTAAATGAATTTCAGGCCATACAATTTAAGCTTGCAGAAATGAATACAAATATTGAAGCCGCAAGATTATTAACTCAGCGTGCTGCTTACATGAAGGATAACGGAACATCAAGTATAAAAGAAGCCGCAATGGCAAAATTGTTTGCCAGCGAAATTGCTGAAAAAGCAGCGAGCGAAGCAATTCAAATTCATGGAGGCTATGGATTCATAAAAGAATACCCGGTTGAAAAATTTTATCGTGATGTTAAACTTTGCACTATTGGTGAAGGGACTTCTGAAATTCAAAGAATAGTAATTGCAAGAGATTTATTGAAATGAGCCCATCCCAAACCCTTCCCAAAGGAAAGGGCTTGAGAAGAAAAAGGATTTAATATGTTACTAACGCAAATTTCATTACTATATAATAATATTTTATTCCCCCTTTGGGGGATTAAGGATGCTGATTGACTAAAATCGGTAATCCAATAAAAGAAGATAAAACATTTCTAAAAAGAGATGATTTTTATAAAAATTTACTTCGCAAACTTGAAGCTGAGAAAGAAAAAGTAAAACTCGGTGGCGGTAAAAAAGCAATTGAAAAACATAAATCAAAAGGCAAACTAACTGCACGTGAGAGAATAAATAAATTAATTGATAATCCAAAACAATTTTTTGAATTAAGCACATTTGCAGCTTATGGAATGTACGAAGAATACGGCGGTGCTCCTTCATCAGGAACAATTTATGGAATTGGAAGAATAAATGGAAAAGATTTTGTCATAGTAGCTAATGATGCCACAGTAAAAGCTGGTGCATGGTTTCCAATTACTGCAAAGAAAAATCTTCGAGCGCAGGAAATTGCAATAGAAAATCATCTGCCAATAATTTATTTGGTTGATAGTGCAGGAGTTTTTCTTCCGCTTCAAGATGAAATTTTTCCGGACAAAGAACACTTCGGTAGAATATTTAGAAACAATGCAATTATATCCTCAATGGGGATTCCTCAAATTGCTGCAATCATGGGTCCGTGTGTTGCCGGCGGTGCTTACCTCCCTATCATGAGTGATGAAGCTTTAATTGTTGAAGGCGAAGGTTCTGTATTTCTTGCAGGTTCCCATCTTGTGAAAGCTGCAATTGGAGAAGTAATTGATAATGAATCACTCGGCGGCGCAAAAGTTCAGTCAAATATTTCCGGCGTTACTGATTACATAATGAAAAATGATGAAGAATGTTTGAATAAAATTAGGAGTTTAACCAATAAATTTGGGAGCAATACAAAAGCTGGATTTAATCGTATTGAAAGTAAGCCGCCAGTTTTTTCACCAAAAGAAATTTATGGATTACTGCCTGAAGATCAGATAAAGCCCTATGATACTTATGAATTAATTGCACGAATAGTTGATGAATCAAAAATTGATGAATACAAAGCCGGTTATGGCAAAACAATAATCACAGCTTATGTGCGAATTGATGGTTGGTCAATTGGTATAGTTGCAAACCAAAGAAGCATTGTTAAATCCGAAACCGGAGAAATGCAAGTTGGAGGAGTGATTTATTCCGATAGTGCAGATAAAGCTGCGAGATTTATAATGAACTGTAATCAGAAAAAAATCCCACTAGTTTTTCTTCAAGATGTAACAGGCTTTATGGTTGGCAGCAGGGCCGAGCATGGAGGAATAATTAAAGACGGCGCAAAAATGGTAAATGCCGTCGCAAACTCTGTTGTTCCCAAAATTACAATAATTATTGGAAACAGCTTTGGTGCAGGAAATTATGCAATGTGCGGCAAAGCTTATGACCCTCGATTTATATTTGCTTACCCAAATGCAAAAATTTCTGTTATGGGTGGAAGTCAAGCAAGCAGTGTTTTATTGGATATAAAATTAAAACAGGCTGAAAAGAAGGATGAAAAATTTAGTGAAGAAAAAAAGAAAAATCTTTTAAATGAAATAATGAATTCATACGAAGAAAAAAGCACTCCTTATTATGCCGCAGCAAGATTATGGATTGATGAAATTATTGATCCGGCTTTAACGAGAGAATATATTTCAATGGCTATTGAAGCTGCAAATAATAATCCTGATATGCTTAGATTCAATCCAGGAGTGATTCAAACTTAAGTGTACAAGTGAGGCTCGTCTTTAAGACGAACCTCACATTTCATAAATCACTACTAATTATTTTAGCAAAACCATCTTTTTTGTTTGATGAAAATTACCTGCTGTCAAAGTATAAAAATAGATGCCACTGGTAATCGATGACGCATTAAATTCAACTTTATAATTTCCAGGCTGCTGGTTTTTATTTACAAGTATTGCAACAAGTCTACCTAGAATATCATAAACCTCGAGTCGCACTAAAGTCCCTCCTTTGGAGAGATTTAGGGAGGCTGGTATTGAATATTTTATTTCAGTTGTAGGGTTAAATGGATTGGGAAAATTCTGCGATATACTGAATTCCAAAGGAGCATTAAAATTTATTTCAACAACATCTGAATAATGAAAGCCCCCATCAAAATCAATTTGTTTTAATCTATAAAAATAATTTTCACCTGAAATGCTTTTGTCAGTATAAGAATATAAATTTTTGTTTGTTGAAGTTCCGTTGCCTTCAACAAATCCAATTGGTTGCCAGTTTGTTTTTCCATTTGTACATTTTTCAATTTCAAAACCTTTGTTATTTGTTTCTGTGGCTGTAGACCATTCAAGTTTAATTGAATTATTTACAATTGAACCATTGAATGCTATTAATTCTACTGGAATAACTGAGGAATTTACACTTCTAAATACACCGCCATCATTTGTTCCAGCATATATATAGCCTTGCTCATTAATAGCTAAAGAGTGAACAACTCGCGATGTTAATCCACTATTGAGTGGGTTCCAATGCTCTCCATTATCTGTAGAGATAAAAATACCTTCCTGAGGATCTTCACCTATAAAATATTTATAAATTCCAGCATAAATATATCCGTATGAATTAATCACTAGGGAACCAACCATATGATTTTTAAGCCCAGAGTTCCTTTTAACCCAATTATTTCCATTATCAGTAGTACGATAAATCCCTTCATCCTTTCCGATAAAGATATCGCCAGATGAATTAATAGCAATAGCATTAATAACACCTTGAATATAAAGACCATTGTTGATAGCGGCCCAATTGTCACCATTATCAGTAGACATTAAAACTCCTGCGTAGTTTGTACCTATATAAATATCCCCATTTGAATTAATTGCTATCGAAGATACTCCAACATCTTTATTTATTTGGGACCAACTATTTCCTTCATCGGTTGAACGAATTAGCCCCTCATATTCAGTATAAGCAATAATATCCCCGACTGAATTGGTATTTAAACATAGAATTTGTTCCGATGAATAAGATCTAGTAGAATCATTATAAATATTGGCCCATGTTTCACCATTATCGGTCGATTTAAAAATACCCTGGCTGCCTGCTGCATAAATATTGTCATTTTTATCAATTGTTAATCTTTCATGTGAACCATAAAGATAAGTTTTTGTTAAATGTCCAAAAACATATTCCCAACTATTGTCATTATCTTCAGATCGATATACACCATGACTAGTTGCGAATATATGTCCACTTGAGTTAATAGCCAAGGATGAAATGGCATCGGGGAATGAATATGAACTAATATGACCAATATTAACATTAACTTTAGCCCAATTATCTCCACTATTTGTTGACCGAAAAACACCAAAATGACTAATCCACGCAAAAACATCACCATTTAAGTTAACTTCCAAAGAAGACACCCAAAAGTTTCCCTTACTTAGAAAATCATTATTTACTTCGCTCCAATTATCCCCATTATCTGTTGATCGGAAAACACCTTCAAAATCAGTTCCGGCATAAATAACTCCACCTGGGCTCGTTGCTAAAGTTACTACTGTAAGATAGGTTGTTCCGTCGGCGTAAGGTCCAGTGTACAGTGGAAATCCATTATTAATTTTATCCCAGTTATTGCCATTATCAGTTGAACGAAATATTGATCCACTTTCCATAAAATAAGACCCAACAAAAATATCACCAACAGTATTAAATCCGATTGAATATATAAACCTCACACTATGGAGAGCATTCTCATTCCATGTTTTACCATTATCCGTTGTAATATCAAGTCTGCCCCACTCTTCTTGATAACCGTCAGCGTGAGTGTATATGTAAGTAAAACCGACTAAAATAATATCGTTTGGGCTTATTGCAAATTTATCTATGAAATAAAAAGTAGGCCCAAACTCGTTCCAATTTTCCCCATCATCTGTTGAAATATAAATTTGAGTTGCGCTTGTGGCATATATATAATCTTTTGAATTTTTTGCCAATCTAACGACTGCCAAATCACTAATTTTATTCCAGTTATTTCCACAGTCAGTTGATTTAAAAATTCCTACAGAAGATCCCGCGAATATTACATCTGATGAATTAATTAATAAACAGTTACATGGAATTTCTGCAACTTCTACCCAATTGTCTCCACTGTCAGTTGATCTAAAAATTCCTGCAATAGATCCCGCGAATATTACATCTGATGAATTAATTAATAAATAGTCACTTCTAATTTCTGCAACTTCTACCCAATTGTCTCCATTATCGGTTGATCTACATACTACTCCATTTATTCCTGCAAAAATATCACCACTTGAATTTGTTGCAAATTCACCGAAACGCGTATAAGAAGGTCCATTTGTTTGTTCCCAAAAATTTTCTTGAGAAAAACAAACACAAGAAAACACAATTAAAAAATGTATTATTTTTTTCATTTTTAGTTCCCACTATTTTATTAAATATAAATCTATTATTTGCTTTGGCAATACTGAATTATTTCAAATAAAGTTTGCGATTAGATTTTGACATATCAAATTGTTTAACTGTTAATTTGATAATAAAAATGAAGCGTGCTTCTGAAAAGCAGATACTGAAGGAAGTATTTGAAACTAAACCAGATGTTTGTTTTTTTATCATCTGATTTCTCTTTTGTCAATACAGAAATAAACAAATTAATTTCAAGAGTCAATAGGTTAGGAATTATAATGAGTGAATTAAAATGGGGCTCATCCCGATTGGATCGGGACGAACCTCACTTGTCACTAACTAATACAATCTAAATTTTATTGGAATAGATATTCGAACTTTTACCGGCTTCCCCCTTTGTTTTCCGGGTTTGAATAAAGTTGATTTGACAGCATTTAATGACATTTCATCAAGATCCGGCAGCAGACCTTTTATAATTTTAGCTTCGATTACTTTGCCTTCTTCATTAATAACAGCTTCTACATAAATAGTGCCTTCCACATCCATTCTTTTAGCCATTTCTGTATAATGAACTTTACTTTGAATTGCACCAATTCCTCCAATAACTTCTGGCATTTCTTCAACGGCTATAAAAATTTTATCTTCATCTTCAATTTTTTTGTGTACTTCAATTCTTGCCGGAGGGTTATTTAAAATTGCATATGGATCTAAATCTGTTTGCGCAAATTCTATTTCAACTAAATTATCCTTAACCGAAACAATTGGCTCGGTTGGTTTTGGAAGTTCAGGTAGTTGTGGTTTTTGTTTTGTTGGCTCAACATAATCAACCACTGTAATATCAGGGCCATTATTAGTCTTAGGCTTTTCAACTGCTTTTTCTCTTGGGACATATTTAAATGCTGCAATTAAAATTAAAAGTGTTAGGATAAAACTAATTTCTAAATGAATTTTATACTTCCCTTTTAGATCAGCTTTTTTGGTTTTATAAATGGACATAGGTCATCTCCTTTGGCATTTGCCAGATTTTAATGAAGGATTAATTTTTCACTGATCGACCAATGCACCAAATTATACTAAAGATATTTTCAGATGTTCCTTATATTATCTAAATGAAAATTAAATTTTCCTTAACTATATTAATTTTATTCGTCTCTGTATCTCTTTTCTCAGCAGAGTAAACTTTCAAAGGGTGTAAATTATATTTCCGGATTTATTGCAAGCGATTATTTCAAAAATTAAAATCAACAAATAATGATTTAGCTTTGGCCGATTCTATTTTTCTTCGTGCAGTTAATTTTTATGATAATGATATTGATGAAGCCTTACTCGCTTTAACTTTTGCGTGCGTTCCTTACAGAAAAATTCCTATTGTACTGCCGATTATTAAGAGTTATAGTTTATTATCCTCTAATCTCTGCCGATGATTCAACATACAAACTGAAAAATCAAAATCTGCCGAGATATTTTTTTTATGATACACCAAATGATAATTATGGTGATAAGGATAAGCTGGCTCATTTTTTCGGCAGCGCTTATATTTCGTACTCTTCCAATATCTTTGATTTGGGGGATTTAATTGGTTATTTTGTAGAGAATTTTGAAGAAAACTTTAAAGTTCAATCATCTATTGACGATGAGGGATTTGAAAACAAATAAGCTTGGAAATATTTTTGGGAAGACTTTAAAAATGAATAATAAAGCACTTCCCTCCCAAGTTCTTATTATTCCAACAATATTAAATTTTATTTATCATTTATAAATATGAACTCAATTCTAATTATTGACGACGAAAAAGAAATTTGCGAAAGCATTCAAATGATACTTGAATATGAAGGCTACAATGTTGATTACTCAACAAAAGCTTCTGAAGGATTGGAAAAAATTTCTGAAGACAGCACAGCAGCATTATTGCTTGATATTCAAATGCCAGAAATGAGCGGTTTTGAAGTCCTTAAAAAAGTTAAAGAGAAAAATTCTTCAGTTTCTGTTATTATCATTTCTGCTCATGGAAGTGTTGAAAATGCTATTAAAGCTACAAAGCTTGGAGCTTTTGATTTTATTGAAAAACCAATTGATAGAGAAAAACTTGTAATCAGTGTTCGAAATGCAGTAGAACAATCAAAACTACTAAAAGAAAATTTAGAAATTAAGAAATCATTTTTAGGTGATGGAAAAATATTAGGCAAGAGTAAAGCTATTAAAAATATTTTAGAGTTGATTGAAAAAGTAGCACCACTTGATACCAGAGTTTTAATTACCGGCGATAATGGAACTGGAAAAGAATTAGTTGCGAGAGCAATTCACAATCAAAGCGTAAGAAAAGATAAACCACTTATTGAAGTTAATTGCGCTGCTATTCCCAATGAATTAATTGAATCGGAATTATTTGGACATGAGAAAGGATCTTTTACCGGTGCAATGCAGCAGCGTATTGGAAAATTTGAACTTGCAAATAAAGGTTCGATTTTTTTGGATGAAATTGGAGATATGAGTCTTGCAAGCGCAAGCAAAAGTTTTACGGGCAATAGAAGATGGCAAAATTCAAAGAGTCGGCGGCACAAAAAATATTGATGTTGATGTTCGAATAATTGCTGCAACAAATAAAATATTAAAAGAAGAAATTGAAAAAGGAAATTTCCGGGAAGATTTATTTCACAGGTTAAATGTTATTCCGATTAATATTCCACCCCTAAAAGAACGGCTGGAAGATATTCCAATTTTAATTGAAAGTTTTGTTAATGAAATAACAAACAAACATAAAAAGCCGCCTGTAAAATTTGATGAAAGTTCAATTAAGTTTTTACAATCTATGCCATGGAGTGGGAATGTCCGTGAATTGAAAAATATAATAGAAAGAATAATTATTATAATTGATAAAAGAGAAATTTCTCGAAAAGATATTGAAATCCTATTTTCGGGAAGTACTTCCTCAATGGACAGTATAATTAGCGACAGCAATTCTTTCCAGGAATTTAAAGAAAAAGCAGAACGCGCTTTTATTGTTAAGCAGCTTGATGCGAATGATTGGAACATCAGTAAGACAGCAGAGATACTTGATATTCAAAGAAGTCATCTTTATAATAAAATTAAAAAATATGGAATTGAACGTGAGGAGTAAAAATGGCAACTATTTTTTCAAAAATAATTGATAAGGAAATTCCCGCAGATATCGTTTATGAAGACGAAGATGTTTTAGCATTTAAAGATATTAAACCTCAAGCACCAGTTCATATTTTAATTATTCCTAAAATAGAAATTCCAAAAATAAGCGATTTTAAAATTGAAGAACATTCACAATTATTAGCACAAATGGTTGATGTTGCAAATAAATTGCAAAAGATATGAAAATTGCTGATGACGGCTATAGACTGGTTTTCAACTGCGGGCCTAAAGGCGGGACAGGAAGTTTACCATTTACATTTACATTTGCTTGGCGGAAGACAAATGAACTGGCCTCCCGGCTGAGATATCTTTATAATTGCTTTAATCAATCCTATTTTAAATAATACAATTTTTAATTAAATTTGCAGCATCAAAATTAAAATTAAGAAGTGATGATTTTATTTCATTCCAAATTCTATTAGTCCAGCCTCAAAGTTTATTTAAACTGCTTTCATCATTTTAAATTCACAATCATTTTAATTCAAGAAGATAATGAGTAACATAAAAGAAATTAATAGAAGAAGAACATTTGCAATTATATCACACCCGGATGCCGGTAAAACAACTTTAACAGAAAAGTTTTTGTTATACGGCGGAGCGGTGCAATTAGCCGGTTCGGTAACTGCTAGAAAGAATCAGCGAAAAGCAACTTCAGACTGGATGGAACTTGAAAAGAAAAGAGGAATTTCAATTAGTTCAACAGTTCTTCAATTTGATTATAAAGATTTTAAAATAAATCTACTTGATACTCCCGGCCACGAAGATTTTTCTGAAGATACTTATAGGGTTTTAACTGCTGTAGATTCTGTTGTGATGGTGATCGATGCTGCAAAAGGAATTGAAGCACAAACACGAAAATTATTTGAAGTCTGCCGCAAACGAGAAATTCCTATTTTTACTTTTATGAATAAACTTGACCGCCCTACTCGCGATCCTCTTGAATTAATGGACGAACTGGAAAGCGTTTTGGGGATTGAAGCCTATGCAATGAATTATCCTTTAGGTACCGGACTGGATTTTAAAGGTGTTTATGATAGACAAACAAAACAAGTTCATCTTTTTGAAAGAACAACCGGCGGCTCATACAAGGCTCCAGTTGAAATTCATGATCCGGCTGGTGATTTTGTTAAAAATAAATTAAGCGAGGATAGCTATAAAAAGTTTGTTGAAGAAATTGAAATGATTGAAACAGCGGGTGCTGAATTTGATACGGAAAAAATTAAAGACGGGAAATTAACTCCGGTATTTTTTGGCAGTGCAATTAACAATTTTGGTATTCAGCTTTTACTTGACGGCTTTTTAGATTATGCGCTTCCTCCTTCTATCCGCATAAGCAATGGGAATGAAATAAATACTGATGATGAAAGATTTTCAGGTTTTGTTTTTAAAATTCAAGCAAATATGGACCCGAAGCATAGAGATAGAATTGCTTTTATGAGAGATTTGTTCAGGAAAATTTGAAAGAGATATGCAGGCTTTTCATGCAAAGAACGGTAAAAAAATTCGTTTGTCTAATTCACAAAAAATGTTTGGACAGGAAAGAGAAACTGTTGATGAAGCTTATGCAGGAGATATAATTGGTTTTGTTGGTAATTCAAATTTTGGAATTGGAGATACAATCACTTCCGATACAAATATTATTTATAATGAAATCCCAAAGTTTGCACCTGAACATTTTGTAATTATGCATAATCCAAATCCATCCAATTTCAAAAAATTTAGAGATGGATTAGATCAGTTATTACAGGAAGGGGTTATTCAAGCATTCTATTTAAAAAATTCTTTACAAAAAACTCCACTGCTTGGGGCAGTTGGGCCCTTCAATTTGAAGTAGTGCAATACAGGCTTCAAGATGAGTATGGTGCCGAATCAAGATTAGAGCAAACAAACTGGAAGGTACTTCGCTGGGTTTCTCCTGAAGTTAGTGATGAGGTAATAAATAATATTTTACTTCCCGCCGGTGCGGCATGGGCTTATGATTCTGAAAATAGATTGACTTTACTTTTAACAAGTGAATGGTCAATGAATTATTTTATGGAAAAAAATCCTAAAATTGAATTGAGTGATATTCCATTTGAAAGTGAATTAGCAGAAATTAAAAAGAATAATAGTTAGAAAATAAAATTCGACGCTTAATTGAAGGAAGAAGTAACTGACTTTTTCTAAAATTCATTTAATAAAGATTTTGTCTCTATATTACTTAATTTAATAAAATTATATTGAGTTTTAACATCGATTATTTAATAAATCATTTTATAGATTACAGTCTATTAAAATTATTATTCATAAAATTCTTTATCTCAAATTTTCAATATGAATCCAAAAACGAAATTCAAGAATTATTATTAATAATTATTATTTTTGCAAACTTTTCTTATTCCCAAAATGAACCTTAATATTTATGGAAAAGTAATTGATGCTCAAACTAAAGAACCAATTCCATTTGCCAATATTATTGTTTTAGGCACGAATAACGGTTCTGCAGCCAATGAAGAAGGATATTATGAAATTACTAAACTTTCATATAATACATATCAAATAAAAGCATCTGTTATTGGTTACAATCCACTTGTAAAAACAGATGTTGTTGTACAGCCCGGCAAACCTGCTGAAGTTAATTTTGAATTTATTGAAAAAGCAGTTCAGTTAGATAATGTTACAGTACTCAGTGATTATTTTACTAAAAATCCTCTTGAAGTAAATAGTGTTAGAAATTTTAGTTATGAGGAAATAAGAAGAAGCCCAGGCGGATTTGAGGATGTAATTAGAGCTCTTTCGATATTACCTGGAGTTGCGCAGGCTGATGCAGGAAGAAATGATTTAATTGTTCGCGGCGGCGCTCCATCTGAGAATTTATATTTAATTGATGGAATACAAGTTTCAAACATAAATCATTTTGGAGGCCAGGGTGTTAGCGGTGGTCCTTTAAGTTATGTAAATCTAGATTTCGTTAGAGAAACTTCTTTTTCAACAGGTGGATTTTCAGCTCTATATGGAGACAAACTTTCTTCGGTACTAAATATTAAGCTTCGTGATGGCAGACAGGATAGAATTGGCGGAAAAGCCACAATATCTGCCTCTCAATTTGGATTAGATCTTGAAGGGCCAATAGACTGATAAATCAAATTTTATAATATCTGCAAGAAGAAGTTATCTTGATTTTATATTTAAAGCTGCTGGATTTTCTTTTGTTCCTGAATATTATGATGTAATGGTTAAAACAGATATTAACCCGGATTTAAAAAACAATATTAGTTTTTTATTTATCAGTGCATTTGATAACGTTAAATTTTTTAATAACACAGAAGAACAGCGGTTCGATAATTCCCGTATTCTCGGTTCGGATCAGGTACAATATGTTGCTGGAATAAATTATAGACGACTAATAGACAAAGGTTTTTTTAATATAATTTTAAGCAGAAATTATATTGATTATAATAGTATACAAAGTGATATACAATTAAATCCAATTTTTTTAAATAATTCTCTTGAAGCAGAAAATTCATTGCGTGCCGAACTTGTTTATAAATTATCTGATAAATCTGAAATAAATATTGGAGGCACTGCAAAATTAATAGAAGCAAATTATGACATTTTGTTTCCAACTTTTGTAACTACCTTTGGTGACTCACTTCCGATGTCAAATCTAAATACCAAAAACTCATATAAAAAATTTGGAGCTTATTTTAATTACAATAGATTATTATTTGAGAAATTTAATTTTAATCTTGGTATTCGTGCAGACATTTTCACGGCTATAAATAAAAGTACTAGTTTAAGTCCTAGGTTTTCACTGTCGTATAAACTTAGTGAGCTTACTAGTTTAAATTTTAGCACCGGAATTTACCATCAATCACCTTCTTATATTTGGCTTGAAGCATTTGAAAGCAATAAGAATTTAAATATGATTAAAGTTGATCAATTTGTTATAGGATTCGATCATAAAATATCCGCAGATGCAATACTTAAAGTGGAAGGATTTTACAAAAAATATTCAGACTATCCCACGAGTGAAATAAGGCCTTATTTAGTTTTGGCAAATACAGGAGCGGGATTTGAAGGCAGTGAAGGAAATTTTTCTTCTTTTGGATTAGAACCTTTAGTTGATGCTGGTTTTGGTAAAGCTCGCGGAATTGAATTTTCTATTCAAAAAAAATTATCCGATATCCCTTATTACGGAATATTTAGCTTAACTTACAGCAAATCTGATTATACTCCTTTGGATGGAATTGAACGCTCAGGAAATTATGATCAGAATTGGTGATTAAATTTGAGCGGCGGATATAAAATAAATGAATTTTGGGAAGCGAGCATGAGATTCAGATTTGCATCCGGAGCTCCCTATACACCTTTTAATTCAATGGGTATGCAAGAAGTTATTAACTACAATTCCAACAGACTCAAATCAGTTCATAGTCTTGATGTTCGCGTAGATAAACGATGGTATTTTTCTAGCATGGACTTTGATTACTTATATCGATATTCAAAATATTTATAATAAAAAAAATTCTACTTCCGTTAGATGGGATCCTCGTGAGCAAAGAATTGATGAGACGTCTTCGATAGGAATTTTGCCTTCAATTGGGATAAGTGCGGAGTTTTAATTATTAAAATTTTACAAATACGAAATTTTATCTTACTACTTCTTTAATTTTGCTAAACTTTATCGAATCTGAAATCAACATATTAAACTCTTCAATTGCTTTTCTATTTACAGAAATATTAACATGCCTTCCATCTTTTTCAGCTATTAATAAACCTGCTTCAGTTAGTATCTTGCAATGATGGGAAATAGTCGGTTGGGAAAGTGATGCAAATTTTTCAATATCGCCGCAAGAAATACTTCCCTTCTCAGCAATTTCACTTAGAATTTTAATCCTGGTTTTATCCGAAAGTGCTTTTGCTATTTTTACTATGTTATCTTCTTTTGTTTTCATTTTAACTTATTGAAACGTATCGATATAATTTTTAAATGTCAAACCGAAAACCATCCCAGCAAAGCTAGGATGGTTTGGATATCTACTTTTTAAGTTATAAAAGATCTTCAGATACAACTTAAACTGAAATATTCTCAAATGAAAATGCAACTTTCAAAATATAGCTGAACAAAGTCATTTAAGGAAGATAAATTTATTTATGCGGCTGGAGTATTTCCGCCTTTAATTCTCTCGATTGACTGCAATGCTAAATAATTATCTCCAAACTTATTCATATTTGCAAGTTCGTTATCGTATTGATCGAAATGAACTTCTTCTTCGCCCACTAGACTTTCAAACAATTGTTTGGAAATCGAATCGGAATTTGCAGCACATTCATTTGCCATTTTATTATAATCTCTGGCGCTGTCTTCTTCCATTTTGGCAGCCATTTTCAGCATTTCTTTTACATCATGAATTTTACTAACTTCTGCCGCAGCTTTCATTTCAACTTCACCTTTTAAAAACAAAACTCTATCGGCAAGTCTTTCGATATGTATCATTTCCTGGATAGCAGTTCTTTTAAATAATCCGGCAAGCGGATCAAAACCCATATCATCACAATGAAAATGAAAATACATATATTGATGTACTGCAAATAATTCATCTGCGATTGCTTCATTTAACAATTTAATACTTTTTTCGTGCATAATTGATACTCCCTTATTCTTTATTTGTTAAATTGAATTCGACTAATAAAAATATTTATTATTTCATTATGAATTTAATCAATACTAGAGTCACTTTAAACATTTGAAAATATTTTCATCTCAATATTTAACCTTTAATCAATTAAAATCTACTTGCATCACAAATTCATTTCGATCAAAAACATTTTCAATTATTTTTACGTTATAGTTTTTATATATGAGGTTGAAATGACAACTTTTATTCTTTGGCTGATATTATTATTTTCTCTGCTGGCCGCTGGCATTGATTGCTATAATAGCTTATCCTATCGTTTGGTTGTTTTTACTTCCATTTAGACTTATTGGATTTACATTTTCAACTTTGTTTAAGTTTCTTGAAGAATTAATTTTACTTCCCTTTAGAATTTTAAGAAAGCCAGGAAGATTATAGATTTTTATAAACTACAAAATCTATTGAATATTTAGCATTTGGATTAAATAAAGAAATTGTTTTAGGTAAATTAAAATATTTCTATGGAATCTTAATTATTGAAATCCATAAATTTCAATTCATAATCCCAATCCGATTGTTTTTAATTAATATCTGCATTTATTAGTTCTGATTTATAAGTTGTGAATTTGTAGAATTCCAAATAATTATTATTCAGAAAATAGGAGGCATTATGTATTTGATTAGAGAAATATTTCATACGAAACCCGGCAAAGCAAAAGAATTGGTAAACAAATTTAAACAAACAAAACCATATATGGAGAAAGCAGGATTTAAAGAATTTAAGATTATGACTGATATTGCCACAACATATTGGACAGTAGTTCTTGAGTCCGAAGTTGAGGATTTAGGTGCTTTTGCCAAGGAAATAAGAGGTGAAACATCACAGCCAGAAATGGCGAAAATAATGGAAGGATATATGGATTTAGTTGAAGGTGGTCAAAGAGAAATTTATTTGATTGAATAAATTATTTTTATTTATTGAAAGCTGCCAAATAATCATCAATAAATTGTTTTTTCTTTTTTAATCTATACTGCATAATCCATCTAGGATGAGGTAAAGGAATAATTTCTTTAAAGAAATTATATTCTGAATTTATTTCATTGAAATAATTATAGTTTGCTGCATTACCCAAACAAAAACATTTTTTAGTTTCAATGCCAAAGTCTAATTGTTTTTCAATACATTCAACAACAAATGGTTTAATTTTCTTCTTGAACTTTGAATCATCATAATAATTAAAGTTTACTTCTTTCCCATTGTCGATTAACTTAACAAATCCAAGCGGAGAAATTGCAGAGATATAAAAATCATTATAAAATTTGTTTGTCCCGCCATAAGCATTTATCATATCATAAATAAAAACAGAAGAAGTTTCGTGAGTCGTAAATTCATTGAAAGAAATTCCGCATTCTGAGTTTAATCTTTTTGTATCGGTAAATGGAATTCCCGTTACACCAGCACCATGCCTTCCGGGATTTATTCCAAATATAATTTTTCTTTTCTTATTATCGTTATAAAATTTTTTGTAGAAGGATTGAATTGTTTTCTTTATTTCTCCAGATTCAGAATCAAAGTAAGGATTCATTACTTTTACTTTGGGAGGAAGAATAGATTCATCAAAATTAAGATGCTTGTAAGAAGTTTAAAATGTTTTGATAGAATAACATATTATAATTTACATTTTATTGTTCAACTTTATATATAAAACAAAAAAGCTGCAAAACCAAAACTAATTTTGCAGCTTAAGATGTGTGCCCGAAAGGGGACTCGAACCCCTACCCACTTACATGGACTAGACCCTGAACCTAGCGTGTCTACCAATTCCACCATCCGGGCAAGTAGATATTATTAATTTAAAAATTCTCTAATACAAAATTACTAAAATTTTAATTTATATTTTTTTGAAATATAAGATTTACCAGCCTGTGTCTCCCCTTTTATCTTCAGGTTTTATTTCATGTCCGCCGGTATGAATTTCACATTTACGCGGAATGTTCTTTGAGTTTACAATATCAGTAATCAGTAACCGGGCAATATTGTGTGGCGGTTCTTGTATCACCTAAATCCATTGTCTCTTTACAAAACTTAACTGAATCAACTCCAGAAGCAAGCTGAAAATATTCTAAAGGCATTTTAGTTTTGTCATAAGTCTCTGCCATAAATTTTGCCCAGATGGGTAAAGCAGCTTTGGCACCCTGGCCATACCAGTTTGTAAATTTAACTCTATGATCATCAAAACCAACCCAAACACCACCAACAAGCTGAGGAGTAAATCCAATAAACCAGGCATCAGCAAAGTCTTGAGTTGTTCCGGTTTTACCGGCGGCAGGCCTGTAAAAATATCTTCTAACTCCAGCGCCGGTTCCATAATCAACAACATCTTCCATCATATCAGTTACAATGGAAGCTGTTTGAGGAGAAATTGCTTCACTGTATACCGGGCGAAATTCATCAATTAAAATTCCATTCTTATCTTCAATCTTTAAAATTGAAATCGGCTCAACATGAATACCTTTATTCGCTAAAGTTCCAAAAGCAGATGTGATTTCCAAAGGCGTTACTTCGGAGGTACCCAAGAGCAATGGAAGGAACAGCAGATAAAGGATGAATTAATTCCCATTCGTTTAGCATATTTTATAACTTGATCCGGTGGAGCAATATCGCTGGTTGTCATTCTGCCGGCAACAACATTTATTGAGTTTGCTAGGGCTTCCCTTAAAGTCATGTACCCGCCATATTCATCACTTGAATTTGAAGGCGCCCATCCTTTAAAATCAAATTTTTGATTTAATAAAGTATATGCCGGGAAATAACCTCTATCCATTGCTGTTGTATAGACAAAAGCTTTAAACGCTGACCCAGGTTGTCTTCTAATACCGGTAACATGATTTAAGCCTCTGCCAAAATTTTGATTTTCTCCTCCAACCATTGCTCTTATTTGCCCGTTAGTGGGATCGATAACTACAAAGCCAACCTGGATTGTACTTTCATCTTTTTTAATTCTGTCAATAAAATCTTTATCATTTTTTAATTTATTATATACCAATGCTTTCTCTTCTGATGTATTAGCATTTTTATAATTGGAAGAAGTTCTAATATCTACATCGATAATATTTGTTAATAGGGCATTGTTCTTTTCCCAGCTCCAATTTTTATCAAATATTTTTTGATATTCAGTTAAATGTTCTGAAGCCGCTTCATTAGCAATTTTCTGCATTCGCATATCGATTGTCGTGTAAATATTCAATCCGTCACGATAAAGATTATAACCATATTTATCAGACAGTGCTTCAAGCTGTTGTCTAATATATTCCATAAAATGAGGAGCAATTGATCTAATAGCTGAAATATTATCCGATGCAAGTTCAATTGGCTGCTGCTTTAATTTTGAGTAGGAAGCTTGATCAAGATACCCCATTTGCACCATGTTATACATTACTAAGTTTCGCCTGGTAAAAGCATTTTCTTTTCTTTTTACCGGATCATAAATTACATCAGATTTTAACATGGCAACAAATAAAGCTGCTTCCGGTATTGTTAAATCCTTTGCATCTTTATTAAAATAAATCCTCGATGCAGTTTCTATTCCATACGCTCCTTTTCCGAAGTATGAGATATTAAAATAAAGTTCAAGAATTTCTTGTTTGGTATAAGTTCTTTCAATTTGAATTGCAGTTACCCATTCACGAATTTTACGGATACCAGTTTGGAAAATAGTTTCGTTATGATTTTTTAAATGATAAAGATTTTTAGCAAGCTGCTGGGTTATAGTGCTTGCACCTTCCCGGGAAAAGGTCAAAGCATTTTTTACCATTGCTTTTATAACACGAGATAGATCAACCCCCCAATGATGATAAAATGCTCTATCTTCAGTTGAGACCAATGCGTTTATTAAATACGGAGGAAGACTATCAATATTAGTTTCAATTCTATTTTGAATAAAAAATTGACCGAGTAATTCTCCATCAACAGAAAACACCTTGCTTGCTAACTGAGGTTTTGGATTTTCTAATTGTTCAAGTGATGGAAGTCCATTGTAAATATAAATTACAAATGCAATAATGCAGACAAATAATATTCCGCTAAATATTAACCATCTTTGCTTTTTATTGCCCTTTGATTTTTTAGCCGGTTTTTTACCCCTTTCCTCAAAATATTTTTTGTAATCAATATTAGAAGAATTCTTTTTAGCCATTTTAATTCCAGTCCACTATTTTGAAATTGTTATCCTTAAAAACACCATAGCAGGGTGCATCCAGCCATGACCCTAAATTAATATAATATCCATTCTTGTAACTTTCATAAATACGCTTATGAAGATGCCCAAACAAAACATAGTCAAAACCTTCATCAATTTTTATTTTTGCAGTTTCAAACAGCCCATCAATTTCACCGTAATCTTTTTTAGTTGTATAGTCTCTGCTTTTTTTACTAGTGTTACTTGCCAAAGAAATACCCCAATCAGGATGTAAAAAAGAATATAACTTTTGAATCTTTTTATTCCTCATTACTTTCTTCAGCAAATTATATCCGTAATCATTTTTTATTAAGCCATCTCCATGGCCAATGAAAAACTTTTTACCATTTAATTCCAGTTCCACAGCATCTTCATACATAATTGCGCCAATTTCCTTACTGAAAAAATCTCTATGCATAAAATCGTGATTGCCGATAAAGTAATGAAGTTTAATTCCCTTCTCCGTTATATTTTTTAATGCATTCAGTGTTTTAAAAAATCCTTTTTGATAGACATGTTTATATTCAAACCAATAGTCAAAAAGATCACCCACAATAAATATTTCATCACAGTTATCTTTTGCAAACTGCAAAAATTTTACAAGTAAAATTTCTTTTTGAGCTTCAATTTCTTTTGCTCTTAATCCTAAATGAACATCAGAAATAAATAAATAAGTATTTGACAATTTTTGTTTCTGTTTTATTATTCAATTTAACCTTTAGAGAATACCGAAAAATCTTCTTCCTTAAAAATAAAAGTATCATCTTTTATCTTCTCATCAATTTCTAAAGGCAATATCAGTTTAACTTTATTACCAATAACGCTGCCGTATCTTTTTTATAAGTAAATACATATTGTTTAACTCATGCGAGGCAAATATAAATTCATATTGAAAACAACCACATTCATTAAGATATTTATAGAATAACTTTAATCATTGAGTATAACCTTTCGATCTAATGTTAGCTAGCAGCCATTTATCAGGATTAAAATCTATTTCAACAGGTTTTTTATTTAATTCTATTGAAAAATCTTCATTCCTTTTAGTGATTTTAAGAATCCTGTTTTCACTTGTACTATCTGAAAATTCAATCTTAACTTCCAAAGGAAATTTGTAGACTGAATATTCTTCCTGAATTTGTTCGAGATTTAAATTCAATTTATAATCATTGTCTTCTTTTTCTGAATTCCAATTATAAATTAATGTTATTTCTCCTTCACCATCATAAACCCATTGATTAAAAAATTGTGATAGGCTTTGTCCTGAAACTTTTTCGCAAACAGATTGGAAATCTTTTGTCGATGCTGATTTATATTTATATTCTTTAAAATATTCTCTTAGAATGTTAAAGAAAGTAGAGTCTCCGACTTGCCACCTAAGCATGTGCAAAACCCATGCTCCCTTATCATAAATAGTTTCAGAAAACATATCATCGCCAGGTTCAATTAACTTACCTTTAAAATCCTCTCGTTGTTTGCTTAACATGGTTGAGATCAAAGCTTTTTTACCTGATTTGTGTTCATAATAAAGGGCCTCGCAATAAGTTGCGAAACCTTCATTTAACCATATATCGTTCCATGACTTAGGTGCAATTGCATCACCCCACCATTGATGTGCTAGTTCATGAATATAAATGTCTCTAAAAAAATTTCTTCCACTTACAAAATTAGATCCAATTCCGGTAATGGTTTGGTGTTCCATTGCGCCTAATTGCCAGAGGAATTCAGATACGCCATACTTTTCTTTAATAAAAGGATATTCACCAAAAGTCTCTGCAAAATATTTAATGAATTGGGGATGCTCCGCAAAATCAATTTTAGCATTGTCAAGCTGTTTTGGCAGGACATAATATTCTATATTCATTGTATCTTTTTTATCTAGCGAAATATATTTGTCGGAAAAATTTTTATATCCGGAAGAATATAGACAAATTAAATAAGTTGAAATTGGATATACGGTTTTCCAAGAATAGGTTTTTCTGCTGCCATTAGTTTTAACATTGTACAAAACACCATTGGAAACAGAAGTCTGTGATGAATCATTAGTGATTTTAATATCCAGTAAAGCTTTGTCAGTAGGCAAATCATTACAAGGAAACCATGAAGATGAATAATTCGGTTCACTTAAATTATAAACCAGGCTTTGATCATTAATTTCACCAAAAACAAACCCGGATAACCCTGCTTTTAGCGGCGTTCCTTCATAAACAATTCTAACCTTAAATGTATCGGAAATTAATGCATAATTTATAGGTATACTTAATCTTGTATTCTTAATATAATATTCAACTTGAGAACCGTTAAGTTCACAATTTAATATTTTCATATTGTCATAAAAATTAAGATCAATTTGCTTTAAATTATTATTTAGCAATTTACCTAATATTGTCACATCTCCTTTAATAATTTTTTCAGACGGATATAAATCAATATTAATATCATAATTTAAAACATCTATAAGGTTTTGATTTTGTGAAATATAATCCAGTGGCACGCTCACTTGATCTGAAGACAATAATTTACTTTTAATTTGCTCTTTGCTTTTTCTTA
Organism: uncultured Bacteroidota bacterium; assembly: GCA_963777615.1. GTDB lineage: Bacteria > Bacteroidota > Ignavibacteria > Ignavibacteriales > Ignavibacteriaceae > CAVSWT01. Next base: position 84,282 of record CAVZSD010000066.1, read on the forward strand.
TTGTTTGCAAGCTTTGCTGTATGGGAGAAATACCTAATTCCCAGCCAATAAAAAAAATTGCAGCCAGAAATAAACCAGAAAGAAACTTATATTTGTTGCGCATTTATATTTTTATAAAATCGGAAATTATTATAAAATCTTTGCCAGATTTGATTTACTTCTTAAAAAGAATTTAATAACTTGTCAGTCAAAAGAGATTAATCAAATATTTTATTTGAAAACAAATTTAACAATTTCTTTAATTGCCAATCAAATCAATATTCTATATATTATTATCAAATAAAGAGGAGTTTAATAATGGCTTTTCCTGGTTCTTCTATTTTACGAGACACAATAACTATGTTATTAGCCGGTGGACAAGGAGAAAGACTTCATCCTTTAACCGCATACAGAAGTAAACCTTCCGTTCCGTTCGGAGGTAAATATCGAATTATTGATTTTGCTCTTTCCAATTGTCTTAATTCAGGACTAAGGAGAATCTATGCTCTAACTCAATATAAGTCAGATTCTTTGAATCAGCATATCTTTGAAGCCTGGAGTATTTTTAATCCTGAGCTTGGAGAGTTTATTTATTCCGTACCACCACAGCGTAAATTAAATAATGATTGGTATTTAGGAACCGCTAATGCATTATATCAAAACATAAATCTGTTTTCATCCGATGATAAAGCAAAATGGGTTTTGGTTTTGGGAGGTGATCATATATATAAGATGGACTACCTGAAGTTCCTTCAGTATCACGTTGAAAAGAAAGCCGACCTTTCAATTGCCTGTATCGAAGTACCTAAAACAGAAGCCAGCCGTTTTGGTATTGTTGGAGTTGATAAAAATTATAATGTTGATTCATTTATTGAAAAACCGGCTAACCCGCCAACTATTCCAAACGATCCTGAATTTTCTTTCGTTAACATGGGTATTTATGTTTTTAATGCTTCGACTTTAAGAGATATTTTTCACGAAATGGAAACAAAAAAAATTAAAGCTTTCGATTTCGGACAGGATGTTATTCCTTATTTAGTACAATCCAAAAGAAGTGTTATAGCATATAAATTTGAAGATGAGAATAAAAAAACAAAACCATACTGGAAGGATATCGGAACAATCGATAGTTACTTTGAAGCTAGTATGGATTTAATCAGTGTTACACCTGAGTTTAATTTTTATGACCGTGAGTGGCCAATGAGAACTCACTTGCTGCAATTCCCACCTGCTAAAACGGTTTCTCATGAAGGTGAACGCGTTGGTAGAACTTTAAATTCATTAATATGTGACGGCTCAATTGTTTCCGGCGGCCTTGTTGAACGTTCCCTGCTGGGGCCAAATGTCAGAGTAAATAGTTTTTCGTATGTAACCGATTCAATTATCATGAACAACTGTAATATAAGCAGGCATGCCAGAATTCGCAGAGCAATTATTGATAAAAATGTTACTGTTCCGGAAGGTTATGAAATTGGCTTTGACCTTGAAGGTGATAAGAAAAAATTTACTGTTACAGAAAGCGGTATTGTTGTAATTGGTAAAAATCATATTCTAACATAACATTTTGAGACACTGATTATACAGACTCAATAGATTTATACGGAAATTAAAAATTAAGTCCATGTTAATTTGTTAAATAAGTATCGTAGTTGTGCAATTGGTTTTTCTCTTTAAACAGTGACCTCCATTTTGAAATAATACATTTCATTCTATTTAAATTTTGATTAATTTTTCTGTCGTTAAATTTCTGCTATGCTATTAGTTAGATAATTCTATTTCATTGTAAGAGTTTCATGAATTCCATTTTGGAAAATAAGCTTAAAAATTTGCCTGACAACCCCGGTATTTATCAGTTTATAAATGATAAGGGGAAAGTTGTATATGTCGGCAAAGCACGCAACCTTAAAAATAGGGTAAGAAGCTATTTTCATAACAGCATTACTTCCGCAAAAACTTTAGCGCTGGTAAATAAAATTTCCGACCTGGAAATGATTATCACAGATAATGAAATTGAAGCGTTGGTTCTTGAAAATAATCTTATTAAAGAATTAAAACCGCGCTATAATATTAATTTGAAGGATGATAAATCTTATCCCTTTATTAAAGTTACAAACGAACTCTTCCCGAGAATTTATCCAACCAGAAGAGTTGTAAAAGACGGTTCAAAATATTTTGGCCCTTATACGAGTGTTAAAAACATGAAAGATTCTCTCCGGATGATCAATCAAGTTTTTAAAATAAGAAGCTGCAAATTGGATATTACACAAGAAAATATTGATAAGAAAAAATTCAAAGTGTGTTTGGATTATCATATTAAAAAATGCGACGGCCCTTGTGAAGGATTGGTTTCTGAAAAAGATTATAATGAAATGGTTTTTGAAACCAGTAAGGTCTTAAAAGGCAGAACCGATGAACTTATAAAAGATTTAAATAAAAAAATGAATGAGGCAGTAGATCGAATTAGAATTTGAAAAAGCTGCGGAGCTAAGGGATAAAATTTCAAAATTGAATTCTATTTCTTCAAAACAAAAAGTTGTCAGTGATGATTTTGAAGATAGAGATATAATTGCAGTTGCTTATGAAGGAAAAGAATCTGCATGCTCAATTTTAAATATTCGAGATGGCAAGCTTGTGGGGAAAAAACAATTAAGATTGGCGATCAATGAAGCTGAAGAAATAACAGATATTTATGCTTCAGTAGTAAAATTTTATTATACTGAATTTGTTGAGATTCCAAAAGAAATTATTCTGGAAGTGGAACCAACAGACAGTGAAACTTTAAGCGAATGGTTAAACTTACGCTCGAATAAAAAGATGAAATTCGTTGTTCCTAAAAGAGGAAGCATGAGCTCACTTGTTAAAATGTGTAAAGAAAATGCCACTCTTCAATTAAAGGAAATTCAGCTTCAAAAAATGAAAGCACATGGCCAAGTCCCCTATTCTGTTTCAGCATTACAAAGAGATTTAAGATTAAAAGAACTTCCGAGAAGAATTGAATGTTTTGATATTTCAAATCTCCAGGGAACTGATAGTGTTGCAAGCATGGTTGTCTTTGTCGACGGCAAGCCGAAGAAAAGTGATTATAGAAAATTTATTATCAAAGATGTAGTTGGGCCGGATGATTTTTTAAGTATGCAGGAAGTAATTAGGCGTCGTTATTCAAAACTTCTGGAAGAAAATAATCCTCTTCCTGAATTAATTATGGTTGACGGAGGAAAGGGGCAATTATCAAGCGCAGTAGAAGTTTTAGATGAGCTTGGTATTAAAAATCAAAATATAATTGGATTAGCCAAGCGACTAGAAGAAGTGTTTTTCCCAGGGAATTCTGAACCTGAATCAATTCCCAAGACTTCCTCAGGATTGAAACTGCTTCAGCATGTTAGGGATGAAGCACATAGATTTGCCATAACATTTCATAGAAACAGACGCAGCAAAAGGACCATAAAAACTGAGCTAACCGATATTAAAGGGATCGGAAAAAATACGGCGCAGAAATTGTTAAAAGAAATAGGAAGTTTATCAGAAATCAAAAATTCTGAATATTCTACACTGGAAAAGCTAGTGGGCAAACAGAAAGCTTTTCTTTTAATGAAACATTTTCAAAATATTTAACAACAATGAAAAATAATTTAACTACATTATTTTTGGTTGGAGTATTATTTACACTTCAAACCAATAGCTATGCAAAAGATAAAAACAGAGAAGAAGTAAATCCAAATTCAAAAACGGATTATTCTTACCAATATTTATCGAGCATTAAAGACACCCTTTATACCTTAAAATCTTCGTTTTTAGAGGTTAATATAGCTTCCCAAATGGGCTATCTTCACTTAAGGGATTCTAGTTTATACATTCAAAGTATCAACAGGAACTAAAAATGTTGAGGATGGAATTGAAACTAATGAAGGATTATACGTCATTCAATCAATGAGATCAAAATGGTATTCGGTTCAATTTGACAGCACTCTTTTACTTAATTGGATGGGATTCAATTACGGCATCGGATTTCATGCACTTGATACAAAGGGATACTATAAATATTTAGGAAAGAAGCGAAGCTCGCATGGCTGCGTTCGAGTATCAAAAGAAGACGCACTTATCATTTATAAACATATAGATTTAGGAACACCGGTTATGGTTCATCATGGCAATAATGTTGTAACTGTAGCTTTTGGTGATTCTATTCAATACATGAAAAACTACTCCTACAGAAATTTATTAAAACTGCTGCCGGAGAGATATAATAAAATTTATAAAGGTGATTATTTTTGGGCAGATGATTTTAACCAGCCTAAAATATTTATCAACGATGATAACGTTAGTCATGATGGGTTACCGATTGGGAATGCTAAAAATATTGCAAAGAGACAATTGTTAAAGCCAATTTCTCTATTTGTTGGATCTGCAATTCCAACAAACAAAAGCTGTATGTTGATTGATAATATTACTTTCCCTCAAATTGATTTCAGCATGGTAGATTATTAGATAAAACTTAAACTGTGTGACATTTACAAACCCAATTTCTTAAGGAAATTGGGTTTGTTGTTTTAAACCAATATTAAAAATTCATTTCAATTATAGTTGGTTTGCCGTAATAATCGCTATATCTAATCCACTTTGGCTCAACTTTGAAATAAGTTATTTCTGGCAAACTCTCTCTATCTTTACCGTCTGGGAAAACTTCAAAGTAGATTTTCTTCAGGTTAATTAATTCACTTCCTATACATTCTTTAGCTATACCTTCGATATTGAAGTGTAACTTCATCATTCTTGCCGATTACAAAAGATATTCTAGATTGGTTTTTAAATTTTATATTTTCTTGAAGTTGATAATGTATCAAAAAGAATTTCTATATCAGGTGTTACAGCAATACCTACAATAGCTGATTCTGGAGATTGATCTTTCGACACTGTTGAGAGCACAGCATATTTATTCTTTTTTATATATTTATAAATTTCTTCTTTGGTCATAATGTATTTATTTCGAATTTTAATTTTTAGGATATTTTTTAATCACTAAATATTTCAATTCTGAATCACCGATATTTTTCACTACTTCATTCACATTAAAAGTAGATCATCTTTGATCGGGAAATATTTAGATGCTGAGTTAATTAAAGAACCGGCAGTAAGTTCGGGAACACCGTAAACTTCAACCGGAATTTTAAATGATTTCTTACTTTATGAACCAATAAATCAAAGTCCCCATCTCCTGAAACAAGTACAATTAAATCTGATTTTTCTGCATATTCCAAAACATCAAGAGTAATTCCAACATCCCAATCACCTTTTGCTGATCCATCGCTTCTTTGAATAAATGGTTTAAGCTTAACTTCAAATCCAATTCCTCTGAGAATATTTTGAAATTGTTTTTGCTTTTCATCACTGCTGTAAATTGCATAAGCAAAAGCTTTAACAACTTCTCTATTCATAGTTACTTTTGCCCAAAAGGCATTATAATCAAAATGACGATTGTACTTTTGTTTTGTTGTATAATATATGTTTTGAACATCAACGAATATTGAAATTTTTTGCATGAAGAATCTTAAATTTTAACCAATTAAATGATTTCCTATATGTTTAGAATTTTAAATATTTTTTGTATTTCAATTTTTACTTGAAAATAACTCAACTTTATAATTAACTTTTTTTCCAAAAAGATAAAGAACACCAACTAAACAAAATGTAATTATAACAATCGAAATATAAGGTGATAAGCCAAATGCAGTTGGAATATCACCAATCAGCATACATAAAATTGCAGTTACAACTGCATAAGGAAGCTGTGTTCTAACATGGTCAATATGATCACAGGCAGAAGCCATAGAACTTAATATTGTTGTATCCGAAATTGGAGAGCAATGATCACCAAAAACAGACCCGGCAAGTACAGAGCTAATTACACCATGTAAAATTATCATTTGGTTTGCAGCATCATAGTGATATAAACTGGAAACATGATGTGCAAGAGGAATAACAATAGGCATCATAATAGCCATGGTTCCCCAGCTTGTGCCGGTTGAAAAACTGATTAAAGCACAAACAAAAAAACAATAACGGGAAGATAACGAGGATTGATTGTATCACTTAACATATTTACAACATAATCTGCAGTTTTAAGTATCTTGGGTAATTGCACCAATTGACCAGGCAATGTTAAAATTACAGCGGCAAGAAGCATTGAACGAAGTCCGAGAAACCAGGCATCAACAGTTTCATTTAAGTTCATAATTTTTTGAGAAAGGATTAGAATTGCTGCAACTATACAAGCCGAAAAACTCGCCCATAATAAAGACAAGATAGGAATCCGAATTACCAATAATTTCTCTTATACCATAATTTAGTCAATCCTTGTTCGTGAACAGATGAAAGCCCGGTAAAAATTAATCCGGCAATTGTTCCAAATACCAAAACAAAAATTGGAATTACACCATTATACCATTTTGCTTTATCTTCATTGCCAAAAATATCCGAAGTGTCTGTTAAATCTTTTGCAGCAACTGCATCATCACGCATTACTTTTCCTTCATCAACGGCACGTCTTTCTGCTTTCAGCATCGGGCCAAAATCTCTTCTTAAATATCCTACAAGAAAAACAAAAATGAGCATTGCAATAGGATAAAATCTATATGGAATAGTTTGAAGAAAAATTCCATAAGCATTTTCTGAAGAGTGAATTGCATTTAAACCATCATGAATTAATCCAACTTCAAATCCAATCCATGAACTTACAATAAAAATACTTGCAACAGGTGCAGATGTTGCATCAACTATAAAAGATAAGTTTTTCTCTCGAAATTCTTAATTTATCAGTAATCGGCCTCATCAAATTTCCAACAATTAACGAATTAGCATAATCATCAAAAAATATTAATATCCCTGAAAGCCAGGTTGCAATTTGCCCTGTCTTTCTTGTTTTGGCAAATTTTGTAACAAAATTTGCAATACCTTTAGTCCCTCCGCTTTTTGAAATCAATCCAATCACACCGCCAAATAAAAGAGTAAATACAATTATTTTTATATGAGATGAATCAAGTAAAGTGTTAATTATATACGTATCAGTTAATCTTAGTAATCCAACAAGTGGATTATAATTAAAAATAAAAACAGCTCCAATATAAACACCCAGCATCAGTGAAATAATTACTTGACGAAAAATTAAAGCTAAAAGAATTGCTACTAAAGGCGGAATGATGCTTAAGATTCCTGGTAATACCCTTAAACTTGCTTCAACTTTTTTAATAGCTGGAAGAATAATTTTGAAGTTGCCGGTAGAATTTATTGAAATGGACGTATCGACTTTTCCTTTGGAAACTAAAAATGTATAGTCATTTGAATAATTTTCATTATTAACTTTGCTTTTATTGATGAAGTGAATCCGGCAGCCCGGTAATAGACAAATGAAAAATTAATCCCTTTTAAAGCAATTTGAGAACAGAAATTGTTTGTGAAAAGATATTTGTAGATACAAGAAAAGATAAAACTATAACCAGAAATATTTTCTTCAATAACTTTTCTTTCTCTTTTATTTTAAGGATTGAATTTTAATAATAGAATAATGTTGAAAAGAAATATAACTCTTCACAAAATAAATCAAAAATAATTGTTATTTTTTGACATGAGTAATAATTTAAATTTTTGACTTAAATGGATACGATATCTCTGATGAAATTGATTCACACAAATTTATTTAAAAATAATTTGAAATAAAATGTATAAGCTGCTTTTATTTCTAAAAAAAACTAACGAAGAAAAAATAATAAATCATTTTAATGAATTTACTTTAAAATATCTTTCTGATGTGGTTAATAAAAATATACATGCCGGTAAAGTTGAAAGTAATCTTTTATCAGATGAAAAATATTTAATGTTTTGTGAAGTTACTGTTGAATCAAAAGATGATTGGGATAAGTTAATGAATTCAAAAGCAGGGAAAGAATTAAATAAAGACTTAGCTGAGTTCCATGAATTCGTTACTGCAATATTTGTTAATTACGAGGATGAACAAATGAATATTTATTTAATAAGGCATAGCGATGCAGAAAATTCTTCTCCATCTTCAAAAGATGTTGAAAGAAAATTAACACAAGGCGGAATTGATAAAAATACAGTAAAGCTGCTGAAGGATGGAAACAAATTATTCCCTGCTTTTGATTTTATTATGTCATCTCCATTAGCCCGAGCCATTACAAACTGCAGAATCAATTGCTGAAGTATATAAATTACCAAAATCAAAAATTATTAGTTGATAAAAGGCTCAAAAGCGGAAGTCATATTGATGATGTAATTGAAATAGCAAATACATTAGATGGAGAAGAAATTGCTTTTGTCGGGCATCAGCCGGAATTTTCAGAACATGTATCGGAATTAATTTCACAATCTTATGCTTATATAGATTTTAAAAAAGCAGCAATTGCTAAAATTAATTTTTATAATAAAGCTAAAAAAGGAAAAGGGCTGCTCGAGTTTTTAATCCCACCTCAAATTTTTAAGTATTACAGCATAGTAACTGTTTCAATATCTAATTTATATGCATGAAAGCGAAGTTCAGCATAAATAATAAAAAAGGGTGAACGGCTACACAAGCTAATTACTTACCACTGCTTCCTTCCGGACCTGGTGGAGTTGGGCATTAACTTGTTAACCGGCACCCAAAATCATTTTTCAAAAATGGATTGTAAAATCTTAATAATTTAATAGAACATCAAGTTTTATACTTAAATATTTCTAAAAATATTTTTCCTTTTTAGATTTTTGTTCCCTTAAAGAATTTCTTTCCCAAAAAACTCCGTCTTTATATCCTTGAATTGAACTATCTTCATTCAGCTAGTTTCAATCTTTTTAAAGCAATACAGCTATAATATTCATCTACTTCAACCCCTGAAAAATTTCTTCCTAATTTTTTTGCAGCAACAGCAGTTGTTCCAGAACCAAGAAAAGGATCAAAAACAAAATCACCTTTATTTGAACTGGCAAGAATTATTTTTGCTAAAAGTTTTTCAGGTTTTTGCGTGGGATGATCTGTATTTTCCGGCATTGACCAAAATGGAATTGTAATATCTGTCCAAATATTTGAAGGATAAGAAATTCTAAAATTTCCTGTCGTCTTCATTCTGCCAATCTTTGGGTTGTCCATCATTATTTTTATACGGAGCCAAAACTCTTCTTTTCATTTTAACATCTTCAACATTAAATGTATAATCATCTGATAAAGTACAAAACCAGATATCTTCCGTACAATTTTTCCAGTTGTTTTTTGCACCTCTTCCCTTTTCTCTTTCCCAGGTAATTCTATTTTGAATTTTAAAATATTTTTTAGCCGAATTATAAATAGCATTAGAAGATTTCCAATCACCGCAAATATAAATTGAAGCATCAGTTCTTTAAAGTTCTTATCATTTTACTCAGCCACGAATCCATCCAATTTTCATATTCTTTTTCATTCCATTTCTTTAAATGAAGAAGTATCATTAAATTTTTTATGAAGATTATATGGAGGATCTATAAAAAGTAAGATCGATAAATTTATCAGGTAAATTATCAATTACTTCAAAAAGATCTTTGATTAATAATTTTATTTGTAATTCATTTGATCGGATGAAACGGAGAATTGATTTGAATTAAATTTTTCCTTAATAATTTTAATTCATCTTCGTTAATGTTAAAGTTCTATTTAATGGTGCTTTTTTCTTGTAGATTTTAAAGGCATTTTTTTTCTGGTTGAGTAAATTCTGAAGACAGATTTTAAATGTTAATTATTTACATGTGAAATATTATAATATTTTTTTCTAATATTAACTAATTCATCCATAATAATTACAAATTTACTCTCAAGTTCAGAAAAGATTTTATCGACTTCTCCATCAATTTTATCCTATTTAGCTAATTGCTCAAGCTGATTAGCATAATTCGGACATAATATCAATATTAAGTGTAACACTGCTTCCTTTTAATTTATGCGAAAAGAAACGAAGCTGTTTGCATCTTTAGCATTTAAAGCTTTCTTAATATTTAAAATTGTTTTGGGAAGTTCATTAATATAAATATCGATAAGTTCAACATAAAAAATTAAATCTTCTTCTGTTTGAACATCATTATAAAAAGTAATTTTAGTTTCATCAATAATTGTGTTTTCTGTTTTTTTACTTATTAAATAATTAACCATTTCGTTTTTTTCTTTTGAAATAATTTCACCCCATTTAGAAATTACATTCTGCATTGCTTCTATTCTAACCGGTTTGCTAATGTAATCATCCATTCCTGCCTCTAAACAAATTTCTTTATCCCCCTGCATAGCATTAGCAGTCATTGCAATTATTTTAGGACGATCTTTCTTTCCATACTTTTCAATAATTTGTTTAGTTGTTTCAAAACCATCCATTTCGGGCATTAAAACATCCATAAAGATAAGATCATAATTAATTCTTTGAATTGCTTCAAGCGCTTCAATCCGTTTGCTGCAATATCAGCTCTAAATCCCATCTTATCTAATATTTTCAGAGCAACTTTTTGATTTACCATATTATCTTCAGCAACTAAAATCTTAATAGGCAGATTATCCCCAAGTTTAGAATTAATCTTCAGGCGCTTTGTGTATTTCTTTTGCTGATTATTTTCCATTATCAAAAGCAGAAAGCAGACTTTTATATAATTGAACTTGTTTAATAGGTTTATTAATAAATGCAGAGAGTTTCACATCACTATGGTTTTCAACACCATCTTTATTTCCGATTGAAGTTAGAATTATAATCGGTAAGTTTTTATAATTTTCTATTTTCATGAATTTTTCTTGCAAGCTCAACTCCATTCATACCCGGCATTTGATAATCTAAAATAGCCATATCAAATTTTCATTTTTATTCAAATTATTTAATGCTTCGCATGGCGAAGAAAATAAAATTGGCAACATTTCCCAATTTGCAGTTTGAAGCATTAAGTATTCTTCTGATTTGTATAATTATCATCAACTATTAAATACTTTTTTACCTTTTAATTTAGCATGTGTTGCTGCTTAAATATATTTTTGATTGTGATAGAGACGGCTTGGGTTTGAATTGTAAAATAAAAAGTTGTGCCTTCACCAACTTTACTTTCAAGCCACATTTTTCCTTTCATCATTTCAGTCAAACGTTTGCTTATTGCAAGCCCCAATCCTGTACCGCCATGAGTTCTTGTTGTTGAAGAATCAACTTGGCTAAACGATTTAAATAATCTATCCATTTTATCTTCAGGAATTCCAATACCTGAATCTTTAACAGAAAACGTAATTTCATGAACATTATCATACATTAATTCTGAAGAAACTGAAACAAATACTTCTCCCTTTTCAGTAAACTTAATAGCATTACTTAAAAGATTAGTTAATATTTGTCTTAATCGTGTAACATCGCCATTTATTGTATTTGGAGTATTATTTTCAATTAAATAAGCTAAGATCCAAACCTTTTTCAGATGCTTTTGATGCTAAAAGATCAAGAGAATCTTCAACACAATCTCGTAAATCAAAAGGCTGATATTCTAATTCTAATTTTTCCGATTCAATTTTTGAAAAATCTAAAATATCATTTATAATAACAAGCAGTTGATCTCCACTCAATCTTATTGTTTCTACAAATTCCCTTTGATTTTCATTCAAATCAGTATCTAGTAACAAGACCGGTCATTCCAATTACACCGTTCATCGGTGTACGTAATTTCATGGCTCATTAAAGCAAGAAATTCACTTTTAGCTCTGGCTGCTTTTTCAGCTTTAATTAATGCTTTATCCAGTTCTTCATTTTTTGCAATCATTTCTTCGCGAATAATATTTCTTTTAATTACTGCACCCAAGAGTTGAAGCTACAGTAATTAAAAGAGATTCTTCATTGTCAGTCCAAACTCGATCTTTTTGACATTCATCAAAACCAATAAAGCCCCAATATTTTCCATCAACCATAATAGGAACAAGAATTAAAGATTTGATCGAATTATCAATAAACATCTTTCTATAATTGCTCAGGAAGATTCTTTAATTATAAATTTTAGAGTATTTCCATTTTCAAAATTTTCATAAAAATTTAAAGCCCCAAATCTTGAATAAGAAAGTTTTTTCAAAGCAGCATTACTAATTTGCTTGTTTACTGTTAAGATGCCCATTCATACATAATTGAAATATATCTTTCCCCGGTATCTTCATCTTCACAATGTTTATAAATATAAACTCGGTCTACTTCCGCCGCTGTTCCTAAAACTTCCAAAGCTTCATTGAAACCTAGTTCAAATTCATTTGCATCAATTAATTTTTTTGTGGCCTCCGAAATTCCTTGCAGCAGCCTATCTTTTTTCTTTAAAAGAAATTCATCTTCTTTTCTTTGGGTAACATCTCTAAAAATACTAGAGTATATGTCTTTTACCGCCAATGTCATCAATAAAAGAATTTGTTACTTCATGATATATTGTTTTACCATTCCATAGTTTTGCAATAGTTTCAAATTTTGGTTTTAATTTTCTTGTACGAAAATTTTGAATGTATTTACTAAGGATATGTTCTGAATTTGATGGATCATAAACCATGTACAATGAATAAGCCTTCAATTTCTTCTTTCGGCTTACTTATCATTTCAGCATAAGCCTGGTTGCACATTATGATAACGCCATGCTCATTGGTCAATCTCATTCCATCAGAGGATTTTTCCCAAATAGTTCTGAATGTACTTTCGGAATTTTTTAATTTTTCTTCAGCATGAACTTTTGAACTAATATCGTGAATAGTTGCTTGCCCAATAATATTCTCCATTAAATTGATAAACTCTTGCATTAATTTCAACAGGAATACGTTTGCCTGATTTATGTTTAAGATATAAATGTTGATTTAATAATATTTTTTTCTCTGAAAACTTTAATAAGAATGGAGATCCCAAAATCTTTATGCTCATCCGGTAAAAAATAAGTAATTGATTTACCTAAAACTTCTTCAACTTCATAACCTAAAAGTTCTTTAACTGATTGTGTGGTAAATACTATTTTACCTGTTTTTGAAACACGAAAAATAACATCAATAGAGGATTCTAAAACAATATTTAAATCTTTTTGCTTTTGTCTTTCAGAAATGATTTTTTCAGAGATGTTACCAAGAAGTGAGTCAAATTTACCTACAAATTCATCATTAAGTGGAAATTCATGAACTAATTCCCTTAATTGATCCAATTCGCATTTTTCTTTTTCAGAATTAAGCTCTATTAAAATGTTCTCTTGTGTGTTTGTTTTCAATATTTTAGCGACAGAAATTGTTTATTTTTTCTATATTATCGAATATAAAACATAATAGTTTAATCAAAAATCGAACCATATTGCAGATTTTATATAGATTCAATAATTGTTCTTGTTTAGTTACTTTTTAATATCTAATTTTGATCACATAATTTTATAAATTATGGGGATATCCTATGATACATACTATCGTTTCAATGCCAGGAGACGGTATTGGAAAAACTGTTCTTCCAGAATCAATTAAAGTTTTAGAAGCATCAGGATTTAAAGCTGATTATATTCATGCTGATATTGGCTGGGATTTTTGGTGCAAAGAAGGAAATGCTCTTCCTCAAAGGACAATTGAACTTTTAGAAAAACATAAAATTGGTTTGTTTGGTGCAATAACCAGCAAACCAAAATCAGCAGCAGAACAAGAACTTGATCCTTCACTTAATGGAAAAGGCTATGTTTATTTTAGTCCGATAGTTGGCTTGCGGCAGCATTTCGATCTGGATATTTGTATTCGGCCATGTAAATCATTTAAAGGCAATCCGCTAAACTTCATTAGAAGATCAAATGATGGTTTTGAAGAACCTTTAGTTGATGCTGTAATTTTCAGGCAAAATACTGAAGGACTTATATTCTGGTGTTGAATGGACAAATCCTCCAAAGCAAGTTAGAGATGCTTTTGAAACTCATTCAAAAATGAAGAAGTTTAAAGATGTTAAGAGCGAAGATTTAGCAATCTCATCAAGAATAATGTCCCGTCAAGCCTGTCAAAGAATTATTAAAGAAGCTTTTGAATATGCAAATAAATTTGGTTATAAAAATGTTACTGTCTGTGAAAAACCAAATGTATTGCGTGAGACTTCAGGAATGATGTTAGCTGAAGCAAAAATCATCGCAAAAAATTATCCGCACATTCAATTATGGGATACAAACATAGATGCACAAATGATGTGGCTGACAAAGAACCCTGAAATATATGGAGTAATTGTTGCAGAAAATATGTTTGGTGATATTATTAGCGACGGCTTTGCAGGATTGGTTGGCGGACTTGGTTTTGCATGCAGCGCCAACATCGGAAAAGAAGTTGCAGTTTTTGAACCAACACACGGCTCTGCTCCAAAATATCAAGAATTAAATCCTTCAATAGTAAATCCAATTGCAATGATTTTAAGTGCTTGTATGATGCTTGAACATTTAGGCGAAAATGATAAAGCTGAAAAAATCAGAACTGCAGTTGCAAAAGTGATTGAAGAAGGCAAAGTAAAAACTTATGATATGATGAAACTAAAAGGCGGGCCGGATGTATTCAAACAAGGAGCATGCACTACACAAGAAATCACTGATGAAATAATTAGGAAAATTGTTTAACTGTTAAATTGATTTATTGTTTTACCTTACATCAACTATTTCAAAGCTGTCACGGTCCACACCGTGACAGAAATTATTATGTAGAACTATTTAAGAGGGAGTTTATGGAAGACAAAATATTAAAAATCTGGCCGGAAATAAATTGGATTAAAGATGAAGAGCTTCGAGAAAAAGTTTTAAACTGCTGGGTTTATGCAGTTAGAAAATAGCGTTTTATCAATAGAAGACTTATCAACAATTCCTTTTTCACTTCTAATTAAGAATTGTAAAATCACTTTTATGAATCACAAACGTACCGCCGTGCAGCTTTCTGTTGATCATTGCAGAAAGAATGAAAAATAATTTTGGTGATGAAATAAAAATTGATTTGGATACTTTAATTGCCGGTGCAATTTTAATTGATGTAGGAAAACTAATTGAATATAAAATTGTTGATGGTAAATTAACGACCAGCGATGCAGGTAAACTTGTTCGCCATCCTTTCAGTGGATTAGCAATTGCAGATAGATTCGGAGTTCCAGCCGAGATTCAGCATATAATTGCAACACATTCAAAAGAAGGCGATCTTGGATATAGAACAGTTGAATCAATAATTGTTCATCATGCAGATTTTGTTTCGTTCGAACCTTTTAAGGGGTGATCGCGAATGTCATTGCGATCGAGTCATCGAGAGAAGCAATCTGTCACATGAAAAAGAAAAATTATTATGTCTATATATTAACAAATAAAAATAATACTGTACTTTATACTGGTGTTACAAATAGCTTAACTCGAAGGATTTGGGAACATAAAGCAAAATTAATTAGTGGATTTACCAAAAAATATAATGTAACACAATTAGTTTACTATGAAGTTTTTGAAACTCCAACCGATGCAATAAATAGAGAAAAGCAAATAAAGGCTGGTTCAAGAAAAAAGAAAATTGAATTAATTAATTCATCAAACAAAGAATGGAAAGATCTTTATAACTTTGATATACCGTATCAATAGATTGCTTCATCCCAATAAATTGGGATTCGCAATATCAATTCATTAGAGGAGAGAATTATGAGTCAAAATTTAATTGAAAAAATAGCACAAAAGTATGCCGTAGGGCTATCAAAAAATCATGAAGTTCACAGCGGTGATTATCTATCTATCAAACCAGCTTATGTAATGACACATGATAATACCGGCGCAGTAATTCCAAAATTTAAAAGTATTGGCGCAGAAAAAATTGCAAATCCAAGACAAGTTGTTTTTGCATTGGATCATAATGTTCAGGATAAAAGCGAAAAAAATTTAGAGAAATATAAAAAGATTGAAGATTTTGCCAAAAAGATGGGAGTTGATTTTTATCCAGCCGGAAGAGGAATTGGCCATCAGATAATGTGTGAAGAAGGATATGCTTTCCCTGGAACAATGACAGTTGCTTCCGATAGTCATTCAAATATGTATGGCGGATTAGGATGTTTGGGAACCCCAATTGTTCGCACAGATGCAGCAGCCATTTGGGCAACAGGAAGGACATGGTGGCAGGTACCTCCAATTGCAAAAGTTATTTTAAAAGGAAAATTAAGGCCGGGAATTTCAGGTAAAGATATCATCATTTCTCTATGCGGAAAATTTAATAAAGATGAAGTGCTGAATCACGCTATTGAATTTACAGGTGAAGGTTTAAAACATTTATCACTTGCTGAAAGATTAACAATTGCAAACATGACAACTGAATGGGGTGCATTGGCCGGTGTTTTTCCAATTGATGAAATCACAATTCAATGGTTAATAAGAAGAGAAGAAATTATTTCAATCAGAGGTTTAGAAAGAGTTGCTTCTGACGCTGATGGCAAAGGAAAACATCCTCGAATAAATCATAAAACAATTTCACATCTTGAGAAAGATAATATTACGGCAGATAAAGATGCATTTTATTCTAAAGAGATTACTATTGACTTAAGTTCTGTACAGCCGACAGTGGCCGGGCCAAATAATGTTAAAACAATTACTTCACTTTCAAAAATAAAATCACAAGATGTTAAAATTAATAAAGCATATTTAGTCTCATGCGTTAACAGCAGATTAAATGATATTAGAGAAGCTGCTGCAATAGTTAGAGGAAAGAAAGTTGCACAAGGAGTTGAGTTTTATATTGCTGCTGCATCAAGTGAAATTCAAGCAGAATGCGAACGAAATGGTGATTGGCAAGCATTTAATTCTTGCAGGAGCAAAACCATTGCCGCCTGGATGCGGACCTTGTATCGGCTTAGGAACCGGACTTTTGGAAGGTGGTGAAGTTGGAATCTCTGCAACTAACAGAAACTTTAAAGGCAGAATGGGTTCGCCAAATGCACAAGCATATTTAGCTTCTCCTGCAGTTGTTGCATCATCTGCTATTTCAGGTAAAATTGATTATGCCTGGGAATACTGTCCTGTTGAAATTGAAAGTTCAATTAAAGTACATGAAAGAAAAAATGGCAAAGCAAAATCTTCAGTTGAAATAATGAAAGGATTCTCAAAATCAATTGAAGGTGAAATAATTTTCTGTTATCAAGATAATTTAAATACAGATGGAATTTATCCCGGCAAGTATACTTACATAGATGATTTTACTCCGCAGCAGCAAGCTGGAGTTGTAATGGAAAATTATGATCCTGAATTTAAGAATATTGCAAAAGATGGAGACTTATTAGTTGGCGGATTTAATTTCGGAACCGGAAGTTCACGTGAACAAGCTGCAACTGCTTTAAAGTACAAAGGAATAAAATTAGTAATTGCCGGTTCATTTAATGAGACATACAAACGAAATGCTTTGAACAATGGATTTCTATTGATTGAATGTCCGCTATTAGTTAATGAATTAAAAAATAAATTTGGTAAAGAAAAATTAACAGTTAAAACAGAAATTAAAGCTGAAGTTAATTTTGCAGATTCATCAATAACATTCAATAAAAAGACATATTCATTCGATCCGGTTGGCAAAGCCGCCCAAGAGCTTATTGTTGATGGAGGGTTGGAAGAGTGGGTGAAGAAGAATTTAAAGAAGTAATTATTTATTTTTGTTGATAAAAAATTATAATCAGAGGTACAAAATGAACTTGATGGAAAGAATAAAAGTAAATCAAGAAATACTGGTTGGTAAGCCGATTATACGGGGTCTCAGAATTAGCGTTGATCAAATCATTAAGGCATTAGCGGCAGGATTAACGCAAGAAGAAATTCTTGAAGATTATCCTGAATTAGAAAAAGATGATATCAAAGCTGCTTTACTTTATGCTTCCAAAGTTTTAGAATCAGAAAAGATATTTACAATCAATGTCTAAGAACAAACCTGGTCTAAAATTACTCTTTGATGTTGGGGTTAGCAAAAAAGCTGAAGAACATTTCAAGAATCTTGGATTTGATGTTTTTGCTGTTCGTGATGTTGATGCATCAATGAAAGATATTGATATTCTTAAATTCGCGGTTAAAGAGCAAAAATTAATTATAACCATGGATAAAGACTTTGGTGAATTAGTATTCAACTCAAAGAAAACTCACTCAGGAGTACTTTTGTTAAGAATGGAAGATGCCAACTGGAAAGAAAAAATAGATACGCTTTCGGAAATTTTTAAGAAATATTCCAAAGATATAGCAGGTAATTTTTCGGTTTATAAGAATGGAAAATTAAGGATTAGAAAATTAAACGTTTAGCTAAAAAACTTATTCATTCGTTCCGGTTGGTAAAGCTGCACAAGAACTTATTGTTGATGGAGGGTTGGAAGAATGGGTGAAGAAGAATATTTAA
>CAVZSD010000067.1:0-59762 GCA_963777615.1 uncultured Bacteroidota bacterium
CACGTGTGTAGCCCTAGGCGTAAGGGCCATGCGGACTTGACGTCATCCCCACCTTCCTCACTACTTGCGTAGGCAGTCCTATTAGAGTGCTCAGCATAACCTGATGGCAACTAATAGTAGGGGTTGCGCTCGTTGCGGGACTTAACCCAACACCTCACGGCACGAGCTGACGACAGCCATGCAGCACCTGTACAAATGCCCCGAAGGGAAGGCTGCTTTCACAGCCGGTCACTTGCATTTCAAGCCTAGGTAAGGTTCTTCGCGTTGCATCGAATTAAACCACATGCTCCACTGCTTGTGCGGGCCCCCGTCAATTCCTTTGAGTTTCAACCTTGCGATCGTACTCCCCAGGTGGAATACTTAATGCGTTAGCTGCGGCACTGAGCCTTGCGACCCAACACCTAGTATTCATCGTTTACAGCGTGGACTACCAGGGTATCTAATCCTGTTTGCTACCCACGCTTTCGCGCCTGAGCGTCAGTAACGGACCAAGAAGCCGCCTTCGCAACTGGTGTTCTTCCAGATATCTACGTATTTCACCACTACACCTGGAATTCCGCTTCTCTCTTCCGTACTCAAGATTGACAGTATCAAAGGCAGTTCTGCAGTTAAGCTGCAGGATTTCACCTCTGACTTGCCAACCCGCCTGCGCGCCCTTTACACCCAGTAAATCCGGACAACGCTTGCCCCCTACGTATTACCGCGGCTGCTGGCACGTAGTTAGCCGGGGCTTTCTCTGAGGGTACAGTCAAATTCCGATGCGATCGGAGTTATTCGTCCCCTCTAACAGGAGTTTACAACCTTACGGCATTCATCCTCCACGCGGCGTTGCTGGGTCACCCTTGCGGGCATTGCCCAATATTCCTCACTGCTGCCTCCCGTAGGAGTCTGGACCGTGTCTCAGTTCCAGTGTGGCTGATCATCCTCTCAGACCAGCTACTGATCGTTGCCTTGGTAGGCTATTACTCTACCAACTAGCTAATCAGACGCAAGCTCGTCCCTAGACGTTACAAGAACTTTAACAACATCACCATGCGGTGCCGCTGCATCATTCGGTATTAGCCCCGATTTCTCGAAGTTATTCCAAATCTAAGGGTAGATTGCTTACGTGTTACTCACCCGTGCGCCACTTTACTAAAGATATTGCTACCTCTTTCTCGTAGACTTGCATGTGTTAAGCACGCCGCCAGCGTTCGTCCTGAGCCAGGATCAAACTCTCCGTAGTAGAAAGTTTAAATTTTTGTAATCTTGGCGTTTAGACGCTTGATTGAAACCATTTAATAAAATTGATTAAATGCACTCACTCTGTCAAAGAACTTTTTGTTACAACCTTCAATAAAGAAGGGCTTCAAATTTACTTTCTCTTGTTTCTAAAGTCAAGAGAACGTTTCACAATTTCAAAATATTTTTGCTGTTTTAATAATAGTTTTTCTTAATCATTAAAGAAAGTAAAACCATTTCCAAATCAGCCTATCAAATATATACTATTATTTTAAATTGTCAAGGAAAGTTAAAATTAAAATATACTTCTATTCCAAATCTTCACTAATATTTAGGGCTCAAAGGAAAAAATGATGGCAAAACTTTGAAAACAAAATATTATTTTTTTTTAATTCCATATAAATCTAAAAACTTTTTAATTATTAGGATTTAACTTAAGCAATAGCAGAACGACCGTTGCGGCACTTGCAACTATTCCTAAATAAGTAGCAACTTGTTGCAAATAGTAATTAAATCCTCTTATTATTTCTCGAGGAACCCAGATATAATCGCCTGGTTCTATTTTATATGATTCATCTTCAACAGATACCCATCTCCTGGATTCACCTTTTATTAATGTGATCTCATCATCTATTGCATATTGACCCAATCCACCTGCTTTATCTATATAGTAATTTATATCTTTTCCTTCAATATAATTAATTCTGCCAGGGTTTGTTACCTGGCCGAATACCTGGATGGTTTTACTCTTTGCCGGAATAATAATTATATCTTTATCATGAACATAGTACTGCGAAGCTTCAGAGCCATGTTTGTTATAATCAATAAAATTAACAGATGTTCCGTCGGTTAAAATCCTAACTTCATTATCAATTGAAAATAATTGTTTTTCTTCTGGTGTTAATCCATCCATTCTATTCATCATTAATTCATCTAATTTTAGAAACCTATTCACTAAAGATGTATCTAACGACGTTCCTTTTAAATCAACATTATATAATTTTTTAACCAAGAGATTAAAATTATTCCCGGTAAAAAGCTTAGCTCTTTGCAATGAAGCATTATCAGTTATACCTCCAGCTTTTTTAATAACTTCGCTTAAGGTAGTAGAGTTCTTTGTTATTGGAATATTCCCTGGAAAATTTACCTCTCCAAAAACAGTAACTGAGAAATCTTTTCTTTGTGTTTCATCAGCTAAAACTATTATCCTATCTCCTCTCTGCAATGAAAAATCGCTATTGATCTGCAGTTTAATATCCTGCATTTTTTCCCCGTTATAGCTAAGACGATTAATCTCCACCGAATCTACATTTTCATAAGCTTTATTAATTCCATTTGCAAGCGTTATAGCGTCAGATAGTTTATCGCCATCAACAAAATTAAACTTACCAGGACTATTTACTGCTCCGTCAATACTAAAAAAATCTCTTTCCAAATCAGTTGGGGAAAAGATAATAACATCATCATTTTTTAGATAGGGGTTTTGTGAAAAGTCACCGGTTCTTCTAAATTTTAAAAGATCAAGCTTAAATTCTTCTCCTGATTTTCTTTTAAAGTAATATTCCTAAAAGATATTCCTTCAAGTTCCTTTTCAAGTTCTTTTTTTTCAAGAAGTCCAATTGTTTCTGAATATAATTTAGATTGTATTTGATTATACAAACGTGTAACCAATTGGTCAACTCTATCAGTCACTAAGGTAGGAAAGGTTCCGGTTACAATAAAGTTTCCACCAATGGTTACACTTATGGCCCCGGCAGAAAATAATTGATCAGTTGTCGAGTTTGAGGATTGGGAACTAAATTGTGCAACTACTGAATCAATGCCAAAGAAAATAAATAGAATAAAAATTAAAACTAATTTTTTAGAAAGCCGTAAATAATTCATATATTGTTACTTTATTGTTGATATTGAATATTATAATAATTTTTATACTCACCAGAGATAATTCTCTCCCACCAGTCTTTATTCTGAAGATACCAGTCAATTGATTTTACAATTGCGTCTTCAAAAGTAAATGATGGTTTCCATTTTAGTTCCTTTTGAATTTTTGATGAATCAATTGCATAACGCCTATCATGCCCTGGACGATCTTTTACAAATTGAATTAATTCTTCTGATTTATGTAAATGGCTTAATATTAATTTCACAATTTCCATATTGGTCATTTCATTGCTAGCTCCGATATTGTACACTTCACCTATCTTTCCTTTTTCAAAAACCTGCTCAATTGCTTTTACATGATCGATAACATAAATCCAATCACGGACATTCATCCCATCACCGTAAACGGGAAGCTTTTTATTGTTTAAAGCATTTAAAATCATTAAAGGAATTAATTTTTCAGGGAATTGAAATGGTCCGTAATTATTTGAGCAACGAGTTATAACAACCGGCGAATCATAAGTATGATGAAATGAAAAAGCCATCATATCTGCTGAAGCTTTACTTGATGAATAAGGGCTATTTGGGGAAATCGGTGTCCCCTCTGAAAATAAGCCATCGTTGCCCAGACTGCCATAAACTTCATCTGTTGAAACTTGTAAAAACTTTTCTACTTCAAATCTTTTTGCTGCTTCTAATAATACATTTGTACCGATTACGTTCGTTCTAAAAAATATTTCAGAACCTAAAATGCTTCGGTCAACATGGGATTCAGCGGCGAAATTAATAATGTATTTAATTCTAAGTTTTTCAAAAATATAATTCACAAGGTCTGTATTACAAATGTCACCTTTTATGAAAAAATAATTTTTATGTTTTTCAGAAGACTTTAAATTTTCAAGGTTACCCGCATAAGTGAGTTTATCAAGATTAACAATTTTATAATCATCGCGTTCGCTAAGGACGTGATTGATAAAATTACTGCCTATAAATCCTGCTCCCCCTGTTACTAAAATATTTTTCATTTACGCCCTTAAAAAGAAAAGAATCCGATAAAGATTCCTGATTGAATAAAAAAACTATTTCCATTTAAGTTTGAAGGCACATTAGACAATTCCTTATCATTCTCAACCTTCCAGCTATCGCTAAATGTTAATTGATAGCCAAACCCAAATCTAACCGACACAAACCTATAAACCGGAATATCCACATTCAACATAGGAGAAAAAAACCAAAAATTATTTTTTATTGTTCTGCTTATATTTTGTGCAGATAAAGATGCATTTGAAATTTCATTCCATACATCATCCCAATTAAAGCTGCCGCTGTTTCGATAAAGCTCAATTGAAAGACTTCCCGCTCCTATTATACCGCCTACCGAAATACCAACATTTTTAACAAAAGGCATCGTATATTCAATTGTTAATCCGCCGCCGCCTAAGGAATAAATTACTTCTCTGTTTGTTCCATCCACCTCTGAAGATTTTGAAGTTGAACCAGCATATCCCATTCCGCCAACTCTTAAGTATGGAATAAACCCAAGATATGCAAAACCGGATCCACCGGATGTATAAAAACCATTTGAACTTAAATCAGGAACGCCAAATGATTTTAGTTTTTGATTTATTAAATCCATTTTAGGGAAAAACCAGCCAGGCGAATAGCCTCCTCCAACACCGAATGGAGCATCAAAATATTGCTTCCTTTGTGGAAAAGAAAGCGTACTCAACACACAAATTATTAAAAAAACCTTAATAGAATATCTCATAAATTTTAATTTTTAAGGGAGTTAAATTTACCAAACACTTGGTAAAATCAAAAGAAAGAATCGGCTTTTATATCTATTAAAAAGAGTAAAAATATTGGTAATTGTCGGAATCTTATAAATTAAAAAAAATAAATTAAAAAGAAGCAGATTGATCCTCATATTCAACTTCCATGTGGTAATTCCATTTGTCGAAATACAAATTGCCTCCTTTCCATTCTACTTCCCCTCTTTGAAAATCATTAGTTTCGCTTCGAGGATAAATTTTTGCCGGAAATAGTGGTTGCCCATAATCACTGTTTACAATTAAGCGATAAGAATCAATTCCACTTGAATAATAATATTTAACATGCGGGTCATCGGAATCTTGAATTCCATAATCCACATCAATTGGAATCCAGCCATAACCTTCCAAATAATATTCTGCCCAATCATGAAGATTAACATTTCCCGGATGAAGCATCCATCCGCTTTGCCATCTTGCTGGAATTCCACTTAATCTTGCAAGCGTAATAAATGTTAAAGCTTTTATTCCGCAATCGCCATGCATGTTTTCAATACAATATTCTGAAATATCATTTATTGTTGAATATTCTCTGGCACTTGCCCATGGAATAGATTTGCTTATCCATCTAAATATTTTAAAAACTTTTTCATAAGGATTTTTTGTATCACTAACTATTTTTTTTGATAGCTCTTTTAACCTCTTAGTAAAAACAATATGTGGCGGACGTTCTGAAGTATATTCTTTATATAGTTCCGAATTTGTATTATAAGGTTGAACTTTGTTTGTATCTATTTCATATACTTCTGAATTAGCAGTGAATTCAAATGTCATTTCAAAAACAGTTGGCTGTCCTTTGACCGCTTTCTTTTGCATGTATAAAGTCCTTTGCGGATTAGAATCATTAGAAATTATATATTCATCTGCATCGACAGATAGAAGCTTGATATCTTTTTGTCTTTGAAAATTTTCTTTTGGATAAGGCAGCCAGCATCTAATTATTTCTCCAGCAGGAACCGCATCGGCATCTATCGTTATGGTATAATGCAGCTTCATCTTTTTAGGATTTACAATATGATTACCGCTTTCTTCAAATTCTTTTACAGAAACCGGAAGATGGTCCTTTAAAAATATTTTTAGTTTATTGTGATAAGTACCATCAATATCTTCTTTAACTTCTGCTGCATTTTTATTAATTCTGAAAAGATTTGGAACTGCGTTATTGAAATATCTTTTTTCTCCATTGATAACTTTCATCTCCAATGATTTATCTTTTTCCCAGTTATCCATCATTTCATCAGTAAGATTTGGGAAATATTTTGACAACTGCTCTTTTATATCACTTCTTGTTTTCTTAAAATCTTTTTCAATCCTCTTCATTACATCAATCTGAAAATTTAAATTATATTTTCCCGTATCAGGTAAAACTTCAGTTGATAGTTTTTGTTTAATCAATTCTTTAGCGTGATTAAAATTGCCGTTTTTTATTTCGGAATTTATTTCAGGAAAGTTGGTTTGCGCATTTGCTTGACTAATAATAAATAAAGTCATTATCAAAATTCCCAATAAAGTTGATAATCCAACAGAACTTTTAATAAAAAAGATTTTTATTTTACTCTTCATATAAAATTTAGTTTGATTTTAGTTTTGGCTAATATACAAAATATGACGCTAAGACTTTATCAATTATTTAACTTTATTCAAACCTCATTCTGAAACATGAATTTAAATAAACTTCAAAAAATTTCAACAAAAAAGAAAAAGCTTGCAATCGGATTAATGTCCGGAACATCTTTGGATGGAGTAGATGCAGTCCTTTGTGAAATAAAAGGAAGTTCAACATCAACAAAAATCAAGCAGATAAAATTTATCACTTTTCCTTTCCCTACTGGATTGAAAGAAGTTTTAATTAAAAATTCTACTTTGGGAAAAGGAAATGTTACAGATATTTGTAAACTCAACTTTTTAATTGCAAATATTTATTCAGATGCTGTAAAACAATTATGTAAGAAAGCAAAAGTACCTCTTTCTAAAATTGATTTCATTGGTTCGCACGGACAAACAATTCATCATCTTCCAAACAAGGGAAATTATTTTGGTTATGATATTTCATCAACTTTACAGATTGGCGATCCATCTGTAATTGCAAAGTTAACAGGTATTATAACTGTTGGTGATTTTAGAGTCGGCGATATGGCGCTTGGCGGACAAGGGGCACCGTTAATTCCATATTTCGATTATATTTTATTTTCATCTCAAAAGTAAAAAATAATCGTGCTTTGTTAAATCTTGGAGGCATTTCAAATTTTACAATCTTAAATAAAAAATTTAAGTCCAAAGATGTAATTGCGTTTGATACCGGTCCGGCAATATGATGATAGACATTCTCGCTAATAAATTTTTTAATGTAGAATTATGATAAAGATGGAAAGATTGCTTTAAAGGAAAAGTAAATGAAAAACTATTTAACGCACTAATTAAAAAAGATAATTTCATTGAAAAGAGTCCGCCGAAATCTACCGGAAGAGAATATTACGGTGAAGAATTTTTAGATGATTTATTAACTGAATTTCAATCACTACAAAAAGAAGATTGGATGGCAACAATAACTAAATTTACTGCTTATGCAGTTTGGCGTAATTATGAATTATTCATAAAACATGAAACTGATATTGATGAGCTATTTATTAGCGGCGGCGGAGCTAAAAATAAATTTTTAGTAAAGCAATTAAAAAATTATTTTGGTAAAAATGTTTTAATCCAAAATATAAAAACACTTGGAATTTCTCCGGATGCAAAAGAAGCAATTTGTTTTGCGGTCTTAGCAAACGAAACACTCTGAGGAAATCCATCAAATATTCCAGGAGTAACTGGTGCAAGCAGAGAAACAATTTTAGGAAAGATTTGTTTACCATGAAAATATTAATCACCGGAGGAAGCGGATTATTAGGACAATATTTAAATATTGAATTGTCAAAAGAACAATGAAATACAGACTCTTTATAATTCCAATATCGGCAACTGCAAAGATTTTAATTTTGCAAAAGTTGATATTACAAATCAAGAAAAATTAAATGAGATATTTTTCAGGTTTAAGCCTGATGTTGTGATTCATACTGCCGCAGTTTCAAATCCGAATATTGCTTCAAAATTATCAAGCAAAGATGTTTACAAAATAAATGTAAATTCGACAAAAAATATTGCTGAGCTTTGTAAACAACATAAATCAAAATTAATTTATACTTCTACTGATTTAGTCTATGCCGGTTACCGTGGGTCAATGCTGGTTGAAGAAGGAAAGCTGATTCCAATTTCAATTTATGCTGAGACAAAATTAATGGGAGAAGTAAAAATTCAAGACACTTTGGATAATTATATAATTTTAAGAACTGCTTTGATGTATGGTTTTGGGTTAAATCATTCCAATTGTCATTTCCATGAAATGTACAATAATTTAAAACAAGGAAAATCAGTTAAACTTTTTACTAATCAATTTAGAACACCATTAGCTTTACATGACGCAGCAAGAATGATTAAAGAATTAATTCAAAAAGATATAAAAAAAGAAATAATAAATTTTGGCGGACCTGAAAGAATTTCAAGATTTCAGTTTGGAGAGAAGCTTTGTGAGATCGCTTCATTTGATAAAAATTTACTTACCCCAATTTCGATGAATGATATTCCAGATATGCCTCAAGTAGCTGATGTTTCGATGAATACTGGCAAACTGCAATCGTATGAGATAAAACAAAAAAGTATTGAAGAATGCATAATTCAAATTATCAAAAGCCTGACCTGAATTTATTTCAGGTTCAAAATTCAAAATAATTCGTGTAATTAGTCTCTACCAATTTAGATTCAACAAAAAGCTTAGTAAAATGTTTTGATAACTTCACCACTTCACCAAAGACTAATATAGCAGGCCTTTCAGCATATTCTACAGCTTCAACTAAATCCTTAAAATAACCAGTAATTACTTTTTGATTTTTTCTTGAAGCATTTGATATTATGGCGACAGGCAGCAATTCATCAACGCCATTATTCAAACCCTCATTAACAATTTCATTAACTTTAGTCAATCCCATTAGGACTATAGTTGTATGATTTTTTATTTTTAAAAAGTTTATCCATTCAAAGTCACTTTCTCCATATTTAAGATGAGCTGAAACAACAGAAATATTTGAAGAATAACCTCGTGATGTAGGTGGAATGTTTGCAAGTAAAGGAGCAGCAAATGCAGAAGATATTCCCGGGACTACTTCAACTTTAATATTGTGAGAAGATAAAAATTCATATTCTTCAAAACCCCTTCCAAAAATATAAGGATCGCCGCCTTTTAACCTTTCGACTTCAAAGCCGGCTTCTGCGTAGCTTAACATTAATTCATTTATTTCACTTTGCGGGACACAATGCCTCCCCTTTTCTTTCCCCACACAAATCTTTATTGCAGTTGAAGGAACCAATTCTAAAATCTCATCTGAAATTAAACGATCATATAAAATTATTTCTGCATTAGAAATTAGCTTGTATGCTTTTAAAGTCAATAAATCCGGGTCACCTGGGCCGCAGCCAATAAGATAAACTTTCCCAAAAAGTTTTAAAGATTCTTTTTTTGTTTCTTCAATATTAATTTGATTTAAAATTCTTTCATCGAATTTTTGAGTAGCTATTGAACTTAAACCTTCCGGTAAATAATTCTTTATTTTATCACGTACAACTTGTGTTAAAGTCGGACTTCCCCCATCACTTGAAATTGCAATTTTCAAATTATTGTAAATTAGCAATGAAGAAAAATAAAAATCGCAGTCTGCAGGCTGGTCAACACAGTTTAACAAAAAATTATTTTTGAGCTTTAATCTTTTTAATAAAGTTTTTACTTCATCATTACCTGTTGCATCAATAACATATTGAAAACCTTTTACATCATTTTCTTCAAAAGGTTTTTCAACAAAGTTAGGATTCAATATTTTTATTTCTTCGGATATAACCTTTGAAATAATTTTAAACTCAATTTTGTTTTGTGTTAATACTTTTGCCTTTTGATATGAAACTTTGCCACTGCCAATAAGTAATATCTTTGGCTCTCTTAAGAGCACAGGTAATGTTTTGTTTGTATACTTTTTTGATGTCGACATTAACTTTTTTCCTATTCAATTTATCTATTCACGCGATATAAATATCATGTGTCTTCAGCATAAGAGAACTTGTTTGCGGATTAACTTTTAAAAATGAAATTATATTATCCAATCCAATTCTTTTATGGAAAATTCCAATATCATTTTCATCTTCATTTCTATTTTCTAAATAATTATCAATTAAAATTGAAATGAGATCCGCAATGTTATTTGCATGAACATTTCTTAAAAATTTTCCTTCAAGATTAATTATATCTGCAGCAAGATGTTCTTCTTCAGGCTTTCCCAGAAGCAGTTTTAATTGATAATATTCAAACCCTTTCCCCTCGATTGAAAAATGATACCTATTATTTCTTGAACAATGCCTTTCGCATCCGCTGATACCAATAGTTATTCCATCTAAATTACCATAGCCTCTATTTTCAAGTTCGGTAATTAAAGGATGAAAAAAGTTTTCTGATTCAGCAATGGCAAGTGGACAGGTGTACAATCCCACACAAGCTTGTGAATTAACTTTAAGTTTTGAGTATTTATCATAATTATAATTATTAAAAATTATTTCTAATTTTTGTCTATCAATTTCTTCAATATCAGTAAAAAATAAATCCTGGTATGGTGTAATTTTTATTTTGGGATTAACTTCTTTTACAATTTCATCAACTAAAGTTTTCATCCGGCCCTGAGGATTTGTATCTGCAAGCCTGCCGTTTTCAATCCACATTCCAAAACTGTATTTATTATCTTTTTGTTTAATCCAGCCGTGATGCCGGTTTAACTTTCCAAATTTTAATTCAACCGGCAAATCAAATTGAACGCCTAATTTATTCACTTGCTTTCTAAACCATTTTGTTCCTTCGCCTCTAACTTTTTTGAACACTTCTTCATTAATTAATACCTCTTCGAATATATAATCAGAATTTTCCAATCCTTTTGCAATGAGTACATTTTTTAATCGTGCATAATGACGATTTTTTCTATCACCCACTTGCTGCTGTACTTTTGCGATTGCTGCAAGGCCTTTCAATAAATGATCTTCATCTTTAAATATTCCGAAGGCTCCACCGAGAGAAGCAAAAGTTGCTTTCCCGCTTTTTTGTCCCAACCCGCCGCCTATGTAAACTTGAAATCCATTAACCGAATTATTTTTAATTATCGGTGCGATACCGATGTCGTGAGTTAATATATCGCAGCAGTTACAATTAACAAATTCATTTTTATCATAATCAAAATAATATCCGGCAATTCCGATCTTTAATTTACGCGGCAGTCCAAGTTCCCCATAATCAAACTTTGTATTTGAGCTATTCCCGTTTTTGTTTTCAATAAACCCAAATATTTTTTTATGCTCTTCAATCGGCAATTGAAAATATTCACCAATCTTTTTTGCAAGACTATTTGAATCAAATACATCTGATTTTACCACGCAGGCAATTGTATTCCGTGCGTTATCGCCGCAGCCATTCAACGATGGCTTATTCATCTTAATTAATTCTTTAACCAGACTAACTACATTTTTTTTTGCAACTCTATGGAATTGAAAATTTTGCCTTGTTGTTAATCTTATTGAAGGGGCGCCATCGTCGAATGAAGAATACTTGTCTGCTAAATGACTAAACTTTAACCAATCTTCTGCTGAGATTTCTCCACCACCTAAATTTGTATCTCTGACCATGAAAGACCATTCACGCTTTCCTTCTCTAATCGATCTTCGATCAAATTGGATATAAACTCCATGCGGCTTTAAGTTAACATGAAGAGATTTGTCAACATCTTCTTTCGCAAGATTTTCCAATTCTTCTTTTAGCTTTAAACCACCGAGTAAAGTATTATTCAATTTATTCAGTTCATCCTTGCCTAATTCTCTTAATTCTAAAGCAAGTTCCAATTCGCCTAAGCTTAATTCAAATTTAATTTCTTTTACCATGGCTTACACTTCATTTGTTATGGCCTGAAGATTCCAATGTGGATAATGTTTTCTGATTAATTGATTCAACTCCACTTCGAAATCAGAATATTTATTTTGCGGGACTTGTTCATCATTTATAGAATCAATAATGATTCCACCGCCCGCAATATCATATCCATCTACTATTACAAACCGGCTGGTATCTCTAATTTGAGTAATCAAATCAAAACTGATTTTACTTTTTGTTTTAAATATGCATTGAGCAACTTCATTTCTCTTTACGAAATCTCTTTTTTCATATTCATTTATTTCGGAAGCATCGAGCACATGTTCAATTTCATCAACTACGAAAGAAGCCCTGTGAGTTCCAATCTTTAATTTATATTCTTTATCAAGAGTTAAATTGTTTTTGCCTAGCCAGAACACATTGACTTTAAATTTATCTGTTGTAATTGGGAAAGTTTCATCTACTTTACACATTAGCTCGGAAGGCTTTATATAAAGCTCTTCGAATAAAGTGAATCCAACAGCTTCACCAACCGAGCTAACGTCTTTTTTAGGAGAGCTAAAAGCTTCTATGGATTTAATCGAAGATTTCTTACCCGAAGGAAAGAAAATTACTTCATCTCCAACTTTAACATTTCCTGAATTTATTGAACCTGCAACAATTCTTTTCGAATTGAATTTATAAATCCCTTGAGTGAACATTCTAAATACTTTTTCACTTTCATCTTTTTCTTTTTCAAAATCATCGATAGCTTCAATTATAGTTTTCCCTTTATACCAATTTGTATTTTCGGAATGCTGAATTAAGTTGTCTCCATTCCTTGCGCTTACCGGAATAAAAGCAATAGGTTCAATATTAATATGCTTTAAGAAAACTGAATAATCATATTCTATTTGATGAAATTTTTCTTCGGAATAATCAATCAAATCAATTTTGTTCACAGCAACTAATATTTTCCTAATCCCTAAAAGTGAAAGCATATAAGCATGCCTTTTCGAATTTTCTGCAATACCCTCATGAGCATCAATAAGCAGCACAGCCGCTTCAGCACGTGCTGCCCCGCTAATCATGTTTTTAAGAAATTCTATGTGGCCAGGTGCATCAATAATAATATATTCTCGTTTTTTTGATTTAAAGAAAATTCTGGCCGTATCAATTGTAATACCTTGTGATTGCTCATCATCCAAAGCATCAAGCAGAAAAGCATATTCAAACGGCTTGGAATTTTTTTCACAAAGTTTTTTAACCTGCTCTAATTTACCTTCCGGAAGAGAATTTGTTTCAACTAAAAGTTTCCCTATCAAAGTACTTTTACCGTGATCTACATGGCCGACAATTACAATATTCATTCTTTCTTTCAATTCATGCTTCCTTTATTATTACATATATCCGTTTCTTCTTAAAATTTCCAATGTGCCGCCGCCTTCGCTATCCTGCGCTCGTCCGGATCGTTCAGCAATGTTGACAAACTTTCCTTCTTTAAGTTCCTTTACAATATCTTTTGCATTTTTAGCATCCGATTCAACAGGAAGTGTGCATGGATAGCAGCCAAGTGATCTGTAACGCTTTCCTTCTCCGTTATCATAGTAAAGAGGAATTAAAGGAATATTTTCTCTATCAATGTATTCCCAAATATTTAATTCAGTCCAATCGAGCAGCGGATGAATTCTTATATGTTCATCCGGAGGGAAATCTGTTTTAAATTGATTCCATAATTCAGGCGGCTGATCTCCGACATCCCAGTCATTGTTTTTATCACGCGGGGAAAAATATCTTTCCTTTGAGCGGCTGCCTTCTTCGTCAGCACGAACTCCAACAATTACTCCGGTATATTTTTCATGACTATCATCTATTACAAATTGATCAATTGTATGATCAAATTTATATCTTGTCCAATCACCGGATAAACTATTTTTTAAAGCTTCGCTTTTTAATAAACGGCAGCATGTTAAGCGGTCGACATTGCCGTTAGGAAATGTCTTCTTGTTTTTTAAAGCTTGAGTATTTTGGCCTACAATTAAATTAAGTTTCCAATCTTTAGCCAATTGATTCCGGTATTCAATCATCTCAGGAATTTTAAATGAAGTATCGATGTGAACAAGAGGGAAGGGAACAAATCCAAAGAAAGCTTTTCTTGCCAGCCACAGCAGCACTGTACTGTCCTTTCCAATCGACCAAAGCATTGCAAGATTTTTAAACTCTCTATATGCTTCTCTAAAAATATAAATGCTTTGTGCTTCAAGCTTATCTAAATCGTTCATGCTGCTCCTTTCTCTTTCTCCAAAACTTCTTCGTGATCATTTGGTAAGATTGAATGATTTAAATGCAAACCGCATTCTTTTGTATCGGGATTCTCCCACCACCATCTACCTTCCCGGACATCACCACCCTCTCTCACAGCACGTGTACATGGTGCACAGCCAATACTTTTATAATTTTGGTTATAAAGATTATTGTACGGAATATTATGTTTCTTAATGTAACTCCATACTTCTTCTTCGCTCCAGTTAATTAATGGATTGATTTTTATAAGTCCAAAATTATCATCAACCTCCACAGGTTCTAAATTATTTCTTGTAATTGACTGCTCTCTTCTTAAACCTGTAATCCAGGCGCTGTGCCCTCTCAGAGCACGCTTGAGCGGTTCTACTTTACGAACATTGCAGCAAAGTTTCCTATCTTCAACACTGTTGTGAAAAAGATTTATCCCTTTTTCTTTTACTATTTTTTGAACTGAATTAAATTCGGGAAAGTAAACGTCGATTTTAATATCAAAAAAAGAATTAGTGTTTTCAATTAATTTATAAGTCTCGTAAGGAAGCCGGCCTGTATCTAGAGTAAAAATATTTGTTTCTTTATTAATATCAACAATCATTTTTGTTATTACTTGATCTTCAATGCTGAAGCTTGACGCAAACGCAATTCTATTTTTAAAATGTTCGGTGAAATATTCTAATATTTCCTCCGGATTTGAATTATTAAACTTTTCATTTAGAGCTTGAATGTTTTCCATTAGTTGTTCCTTATTTGTTATTCGTTTTCACTAACCGGTATTTTTCCAAAGTTCGATTTATTCCATAATCTTTCATGAAAGTAATAAAGCGTCATTTTTGTAAAGATTTCAATAACCCCTATTGAAGCAGCCAGCTTCAAATTTTTAGTTACCAAAAGTGAAACAAAAATTGTATCTATCGAGCCAAATATTCTCCAGGATATAGCTTTTACAATGCTGCGGTGTTGTTTGTCATTCATAACTTTTTCTTAATCGTAATTTCAAAAAAAAACCTTCCCGAAAAGATGTTTCGAAAAGGTTTTAATTTTCGACTCATCTTTCTCAAATTCATTGAGATGGATTTAGCACCTTTCCCAATTAATTGGGACGGTTGCTAAGGCTTCACAGGGCCATTTCCCTCTGCCTTTCTCGATGAGAGCTTATATTTTATTTATTGTTTGTATACTATAATAAAAAAGCCCTATCGATTTATCACCGAGAGGGCTTTGTTAAAAATTATTTGTTATTAACTAAACTGGCAATACCCTCCTCAGATGATTTAAGTTCATCTTACAACAACAACACATTGCCATACAGTTAATATTTAATTTTCTTGATTTCATGATTGGATGCAAAGATAAGACAATAACAAAGATGTGTCAATAAAAAAATTATTATTAAAAAAAATATTTTGCTTGAAACCACATTTAAAATTTATTTTGTAAATATTATTCACTAATATTTATTTTAATGCAGAAGGCTCAACTGCTCTTAATACAATAATGCCGGTATGCTTTTTTACTCTGGCTAAATAACCCGGCAAAGGGTCATCAGTAATTTGAACTTTTGAACCAACAATTGGGGCATGTAGAAAATGAATTCGACCGTCATCCATTTTAATTGCTATTCCAACATGGCCAATATCCAATCCTTTTAAGTTTGTGGTTATTGCAATTAAATCTCCATTATGAATTTTATCTTCAATTGCAGCGACTTTTTCTTTGGGAATGTAAAAATATTCCCTTTTATTTATTGCTTCTTCCTGCTTTTTAATGATTGGAATGAATGAAGGGTTATCTTTTAATTGAACGTAATATTTAGGATTCTCCGACATAAAGCCAACTGAAAATTTAATCGGTTCACCGCCAATTTCTTTAGTTACGTCCTTCACTATTCCTTTATGAGTGTTATTGTAAATCCAATCTGAAAAATAATGCAGCCTTGATGGATATTGATCCAACTTGCCGTCTCTATATCTTATTTTTTCCAATTCATTTTCATAATCTTTAAAAGTAGTTTTCCCTTTTCTGATTAGTCTTGAAAAAACGAAGGCGTTTTCTAAAAAAGTCGTGCAGTCCAAACCAGTTAAGTTTATAACAAGCTGCTCTGAATCACCGGCTTCCAAAGTGTGTGCTGCATAATCAGTTCCTAAAAAACTTTTGCCGACTGCCGTAATCACATCACCAATTGGTTTATCAGCAAGATCCTTTGACACCGCCATTTCAAATTTTGATTTACAAATCTCAACATCTTTCTCTTTATAAATTTGAGCTTGAGATAAAATTGAAATAAGAAAAACTATTACAAAAATTTTGGGGATTACATTCATCATTTTATTTACCGGATAACAAATAAATATTCATTTTGATTTTTGACTTTTGACCTTTGACCCCGAATCAAGTTTGGGGCAGGCTCTTAAATAATATCCTCTCCGCCGACATTTGCAGAAGAATATTCTTCAATCTGTCTGGCGTGAGCAAGATTTTCAAATCTCGCATAATCTTTTATAAACGCTAAACGAATAGTACCTGTTGGGCCGTTTCTTTGTTTACCAATAATTATTTCGGCTACTCCTTCATTAGAATCGCCGTTTTCATTCTTCATTATTCCGTAATACTCGGGACGATTTAAAAAGATAACTACATCTGCATCTTGTTCAATTGAACCTGATTCACGAAGATCTGAAAGCTGCGGTCGTTTATCAGTTCTCGTTTCAACTGCTCTGTTTAACTGAGATAATGCGACCACCGGTATATTTAATTCTTTAGCAAGTGATTTCAGCGAACGGGAAATATGTGATATTTCTCTTTCACGACTTTCAGAGTTTGATGGGCCCTGCATAAGCTGCAAATAATCAATTATTATCATTCCAATATCATGTTCGGCTTTTAATCTTCTTGCCTTGGCACGTATTTCAAGTACTGTCTGTGCCGGAGTATCATCAACATATAATGGAGCTTCAATTAATTTGTGAGCATTCTTACTTAGCTTAACTCCTTCTTCATGCGGGAGCTTTCCGGTTCTTACCAGATGTGCATTCAATCTACCTTCAGCGCAAAGTAGCCGGATTACTAATTGCATGGTAGACATTTCAAGACTGAAAATTCCAATTGGAACTTTATGATCGATTGAGGCATTACGGGCAAGAGACAGTGCGAGTGCAGTTTTACCCATTGATGGCCTAGCTGCAATTATAACTAGATCAGATTTTTGAAAACCGCCCAGCATTTCATCCAATTCATAAAATCCGGTCGGAACAGAAAACTTTTTACTTGTGTTTGAATGAATAGCTTCAATATATTCCAATGCATCTCTTACAGCACGATCCATTCCCTGGTAAGATTTTTTTAAATGTGATTCTGTAATTTCAAAAATTTTACTTTCTGCAAGATCCAAAAGATCAAAAGCATCTTCGGTTCCATCGTAAGCAGAACGGGCAATTTCATGTGCGCTCGTAATTAACCCGCGTAATATTTCCTTCTCTAAAATTATTTTAGCATGATACTCAATGTTTGCAGCAGAAGAAATATTTTGTGACAGCTTACTTAAATAAACTGCGCCGCCGCTAACTTCAGTTTGTGCACGTTTTTTCAATTCTTCATAAACCGTAACCGTATCAATTGGTTCGCCGGCATCAAATAAATGCACCATTGCTTCGAAAATTAATTGATGTTCTTTTAAATAAAAGCTTTGTGTTTTTAAAAGCTCAATTGCTTTTGGTACAGCCTCATTTTCAATAAGCATTGCACCTAAGACTGATGCCTCAATTTCCGGTGCGGACGGAGGTTTCACATCAGCAGGAATTAACTTGTCTACTGCAGTATTAGTTTTTTTTGTTCTTGGCATTGATAAAAATCCCCTAAAAAATAGGGGTTTGGATTTTGAAAACTATTTTAATTACAATTGGAAAATAAAAAATATTAGGATAAAAAGAAGGTGTAATTGCTTAATAATTATTGTTCACAAAATAGATTCACATATCATTTTCTCTGTTTCTTTGTGCCTCTGTGGTTTACTTCTATATTTTCAAAGTATTTACCACTGAGATATAGAGTCACAGAGAATTTAAATTCATATTATTTTATCTTAATTGTTACTTTCGTAGAAACACAATTTGTATGATTTACAGAATACTAAACCGTATTTCTATCCCGCATTTTCATTTATAACAGTACAACTCCCTCGACATCTTTTTTAAGGGGGGACTATACGCTTTTTTAAAAGTTTTGTTATTCCGAAAAATTAAAATTAATCTATATAATCTTGCAAATTTAAAAGTCACTCCTTCGGAGAGATTTAGGGAGGCTTTTTATTTCATTTCATCATACAATTGACGGAATTTTTTTACGTCTTCCCAGGTTGGCCGTTTCCAATTAGGATTGCGTAATAATGCTGCCGGATGATATGTAACCATAACTTTTGCACCTTCAAATTCAAAAATTTGTCCGCGCATTTTAGTAAGAGAATCTTTCTTCTTTAATACACCTTGAGCAGCTGTTAAACCTACACACAAAATCATTTTCGGTTTAATTAAAGCAATCTGTTTTTTTAAATAAGGAATACAAGCTTCCATTTCATCTGAATTTGGAGTTCTATTTGCCGGCGGACGGCTTTTAACAACATTGGCAATGTAAACTTCTTCTCGTGAGAAATTAATTGCTTTTAAAATATCCGTGAGTAATTGTCCGGCACGGCCAACAAATGGCTCGCCTTGCTTGTCCTCTTCTGCACCGGGGCCTTCTCCAACAACCATTACATCGGCATTTGGATTGCCTTTACCAAATACAAATTTATTTCTATTTTGATGCAATGGGCATTTTGTGCAGGTGTTTATCATTCCTTCAAGCTCGTCAAGCGTTTTTGCAGATTTCCAGTTCTCTTCAAAAAAGTTTTCAGTCACTTTTTCTTTATATTCAGTTTTTGGTTCTTTTACAATTGTAGTTTTTCTTTTCAATATACTCTCTTCAAATAATTCATCACCAAAAATTTCTTTTTGGTCTTTTAATGATTGAATAATTTTATTTTTTATTGTTTGTTGCATGGAGATTAATGAAATTTAACCCACCCCTTAGTCCCCTCTCACGAGGGGAAAAAAGAAGGTTAACTAATTTTTAATAACTCAGATAAAATTTTATTCGCTGCCTGAAATTTAGATTGAAGCGGGAAATTTATTTTCTTTCCATTCTTATGAATGATTGCAACTTTATTAGTATCAAACTCAAATCCGCTGTTTTTATCTTTGAGTGAATTAAGAACAATCATATCTAAATTTTTATCTTTGATTTTCTTTTGAGCATTCTTCAATTCATTATCTGTTTCAAGCGCAAAGCCAATTATCTTTTGATCTTTTTTCTTTAATGAAGATAGTATATCGATTGTGGATTCCAAATCAATTTTATCCAAGCCTGAATCTTTTTTAATTTTATTTGCTGCAATTTTTTTAGGTTTATAATCAGCGACAGCAGCAGACATAACCAGGAAGTCATGTTTGACTAATTCTCTATCAACAGCCTTCTTCATTTCTGAAGCTGTGCGAATTTTTATTTTAGTAATTTCCGGATAAGCAATCTCAGAAGATGGCCCGGAAATTAAAGTAACATCCGCTCCACGAAGATATGCAGCTTTTGCAATTTCGTACCCCATTTTACCGGAAGATCGATTACCAATAAATCGCACCGGGTCGATATCTTCGTAAGTGGGACCCGCTGAGACTAAAACTTTTCTGGCGGTTAAATCTTTTTTATATCCGCTTAATACCAATTCCATTGAATCAATAATTTTATGAACATCCGGCATTCTTCCCTTGCCGCTTAAACTGCTGGCCAATTCTCCTTCTTCAGCTTGAATAATATAATGGCCGAGACTCTCAAGCTTTTCTAAATTTTCTTGTGTGATTTCATTTTCATACATATCCACATCAGCAGCAGGAGAAATAATTAACTGACATCTTAAAGCAGCCGCCAAAGTAGTTAAAGCATTATCAGCAAATCCATGAGCAATTTTTGCTACGGTGTTTATTGTACATGGTGCGATGATCATTAAATCAGCCCAGAGTGCATAATCGATATGCCAGGTTGAAAGTTCAGTCCCGTTTTTTTGTGAAGAAGGGAAAGTATTTACAATAACATTATTTTTTGAAAGTGAGGAAAGTGTTAGCGGAGTAATAAACTCAACAGCCGAAGGTGTCATTACAACTCTAACTTCAGCTTTACGTTTAATTAATTCCCGAATTAGAAAAGCAGACTTGTATGCAGCAATACCCCCTGTAACTCCAAGAATAATTTTTTTACCCGATAGGATGTCATTCTGCATCGGAGATATGATCTATTTATTAAAAAAATGATGAGAATATTCTATTGTAAATTTTAAGACGGCTAAAAAATCTTAAAGATCAATAATTAAAAAGATGCCAGCTTATTTAATAAACAAACTTAAAGGTCTGAACAAGCACGGCATCATAAACAATAATTAAGACAGCCCCCTCAAATACTAAAAGAATTTTATTTCTTGTATTTAAATTTAATATCACCTTCAAGCAATTCGTTCAATGCTTGAATGTGAGCCTTTTCTCTTTTCTCAAAATCCAGCGAAATTTTTAATTGAGCAGGGTTTTCGATGTCTTCAGCTTCATCCTCGGTAGTGCTGGTAGGAATAGTGCTGATTAAAGCATTGTATTCAATCTTGTTATCATCATTTATCAGCCGTGCACGTTTAGAGGCTACGATAATTCCTTCATAAACATTAGCTGCATTCTTATCAATTTCTCTTAAATCAATCGGATTTATTTCCACTTAAGTTACTCCTTATATAATATATTTTTTATTAAAATTTTAGCTTCTTTAACTGCTTTTTCCAATTCATTGTTATGTATAAAATAATCAAATTTATCCTTAAGACTCAATTCCATTTTTGCTCTCTCAATTCTTTTCTTTAAATCGTTCCTGGCTTTCAGTATTTCGTGCTGTGAGCCTTTTAATTAACTCTTCCTTACTTGGAGGAACGATATAAATTAAATGAGCATTAGGATAATTTTTCTTAATAGAAAGAGCTCCGTTTACATCCAATTCAAGCAAAATTGGTTTATTTACTTTAATATTTTTATCCACAAAACTTTTAAGAGTCCCGTAATAATAGTCATAAAATCTTTCCCATTCAGCAAATTCATTCTTTTTTATTTTCTGTTCGAATTCCTCTTCGGAGATAAAAAAATATTCAACTCCGTCAGTTTCATTTTCTCTTTTTTTTCGTGTAGTAGCTGAGATTGAAAATATTATTTCAGGGAATTTACTTAAAACTCTCTTAACAATGGTAGTTTTTCCTGTACCGCTTGGAGCGGCGACAACAATTATTTCTCCATGCTCTGCTTTCAAGCTCACTCAATATTTTGAATTTGTTCACGAATTTTTTCTATTTCTTCTTTAATTAAAACTGCGTTATGAGTTATAATTGTAGAAATTGATTTTGAAGAGATCGTGTTTGCTTCACGATTCATTTCCTGGCAAAGGAAATTTAATTTCCTTCCCGGGTCTGATTCTCTCTCGATACTTTCTAAAAAAAATTTCAAATGACTTTTTAATCTAACACATTCTTCTGTTATCTCTGATTTTTCAGCTATAACAGCAAGCTCCAATTCTAATCTGTCATTGTATGAAGAAATATCTTCAATAATCGTTTTAATTTTATCTTTAAGCTTAGCAAAATATTCTTGAACACTTGCTGATGATTGCTGCTGAATTATTTCCAACTTCTCTTCAATAATTTTTATTCTTTTAGTTAAATCTTTTGCTAATTCTTTGCCCTCGTTCTTTTTCATCTTACTTAATTGAACAAGAGCTTCATTAATAGCCTTTTTTATAACTTCAACTTCTTCATCTGAAATAGAGCTTTCATTAAAAGAAAAAACATCCTTATTATTCAATAAATGTTCAAGTTTAATCTTTTCGTTAATCTTTGCAGCTTTTTTTAATTCATTAATTAGACTGAGATAATTCTTAAGTTTTTCTTTATCAATATTGGCTCCCTCTGAACCGGCACTATTTAGTTGAATAAAGACAGTTAATTTTCCCCTGCTAACTTTAGATTTAATAAATTCTCTAAGTTCATATTCTTTATTCATCAATGAAGAAGGTATCTTCAAGTAAATATCAAGAAATCTGCTGTTAATGCTTTTGAGTTCAACTTCAACGGAAAAATTTTTGCTTTGAGCTAAACCTTTTCCGTAGCCGGTCATACTATAAATCATGGAATCCTACAAAAAAAAGAAGTTAAAAATAACGAATTTAACGGTGGTTTACAAAAGTTATTTATATGTGGAAAGCATGATTTTTATATTTAGAATGCTTCTCCAATTCCAAAATGTATTTGAAAATTACTTCCGAAATGAATTCTATCCCATGAATCCCAAAGATATTTTTTTGAATCGGGATCATAAAATTTTAAACCTATGTCAATTCTGAAAGGGGCAATTTCTGTATAATAACGAAACCCAAAACCAATTGCCTGGGCAATCTCATCAAATCGAAATTGGTTATACCCTATCCATGTATTTCCGGCATCAAAAAACATTGCAACTCCAAGATTTTTAAGTACTCTGTATCTGTATTCAAGTGAACTCTCTAAAAGAAAAGTTCCACCTTTATCTTTTAAAGCATCCTCATTTTTATTCTGTTTTGGGATAAGTTGATTAGAAGGCCAGCCTCGTACAGAGTTACTTCCACCTGCAAAAAGAGTTCTGTTTATGGGGATTTGATCATAGGTGCCTTTATATTCCTGAAGATTACCTATTTTAAATTTTGCAGCAACTATATTATTTCGCTTAAGATCAACTGCATTATAATAAGTAGCGTTAACTAGTATTTTGTAAAACATGGCTCCTTCAAAATTAGAGCCTAAAGCTTTTTTGACTAAATACGGAATAGCATTAGCTTCTTCAACCTGAAACGAAAGGTTATAACCTTGTGTTGGAAAGAGAATGTTATCAACGGCGGTTTTACCGAAATCCGCTCCAATAATTGAAATAAATTTTTGAGAAGTGTTACTATCTGGCGGACTATTTCTATAATATTCATTTGTCTGTTCAATATTATAAT
This sequence comes from uncultured Bacteroidota bacterium, assembly GCA_963777615.1. Lineage (GTDB taxonomy): Bacteria > Bacteroidota > Ignavibacteria > Ignavibacteriales > Ignavibacteriaceae > CAVSWT01. The sequence continues at coordinate 23,281 of CAVZSD010000067.1, forward strand.
AAGCACTTAAAAAATTGAAATAGGTAAAGCTAGGAAATTCAAATTCAAAAGTAATTTTTGAACCGTAGTTTGTAACATTAGTTAAAGTTCTTTTATTTATTGTTGCATAAGTTTCCCATGTAGCAAAAATAGGTTTTCCAAATAAGTAGGGCTGGTCAATAACAATACGCGAATCAATGTAACCAAGTAAAGTTGTATCTCTAAAGGAAAACTTTTGAAACAATGGGAAAAAATCTGCATTTAAAATATTTTGAACACCACCCGATGCACTCAAAGTTAATTTTCTTGCATCACCCAAAAAGTTTTTCCGTAAGTATGAGGCCCCAAGACCAATATTGAAGGCCTGTTGTTGGTTGTTTACTATAATTTCAGGCGCTAATTGGTTTAACAAACCTATGTTTCCATCAAGCTGAACGTTAACCTTGTTATCCGATGAATCGGCAATGCCGGATAATGTAACTGAATTAAATAAGTCTGTTCTAAATAATCTTACTTGATTTCTTTTAATTTTTTGGAGGTCATAATATTCGCCGGGATTTATTTTGACAATATCTCTTAAAAGCCTCTCACTAACTAAATACTCGCCGGGCCCGTTCTTGTTAATTAAAACAGAATCAACTATAAAATAATTCCCGGTTGAAAAATAAATTTTGAAGTCGGCACGGTTCTGAATTGTATCTTTAGTAATAATTGTACTATCAAATCTAGCATACATGTACCCGCTGTTTTGAAGTGCTGAAACCGATTGGTTTATACCTTGTTGTAATTGCTCCTGGGAATATCTTTCTGTGGAATCAAAGGTTACATTTTCCTCTATTTCTTTTTTGGGCTCAGGTGCAATATTTTCGATACCGAATATTTTTGTTGATCCAAAGAATGAAGGAGAGTTTTCAGTAATTAAGTAATATAGAGATACGGTTTGAGCGCTTGTGTCTAAATCATAGGTATACCCAATTTTTGAATTAAAAAAACCATTAGCGTTATAGAATTCATTTAAAGCTTCGATATCAATAGGAATGTTGGTAGAATCAAAATAAACCGGCTCACTGCCCAGGCTGCTTGAAATAGAATTTAAAAGCTTCCAGAACCACCAGGGAGTTTCTTTAGATAGGATTACACTTTCAAGCTGCGAAGTAGGCACATCATGATTACCTTCGAACGAAATTGATGTCAGTTCGTATGGTTCACTATTTTGTCCGGGCAGGTAAATGGAAAAAATAAAAATTAAAAGAAAAGTTATTTTAATAAAACGCATCATCAATAATTATAAAATCAAATTCTTTAAAAAAGTAGAATAATTAAGTATGAATTCAAATCAAATTACAAGTTCAACTCTATATCTTTCAAAATAAGTTTTAAAGATGGGTAATCATTCGTAAAATTTTTAACGAAAAATTCCTTTACTTCCTGGTTATCAATATTCTCTGAAAGAAATAGAGAAATTGCCTCGCTTTGTTCTATAATTAAATGGGCGTAATATATCTTACTTTTATTATAATCAACAATGTAGCTGTAAACTTCTCCACCTCCGCTTCCAAGGAAATAATCCAGGGAATTATAATAGATCAAATCATAATTGCAGGAGGGCAAATTAATTTTCTTTACAAGACTCTCGCTAAATGAACCATCCAGTAAATCGCTTTGAAAAACCGTTTTTAAAGAATCATTTTCAAACTTCATCAAATTAAATTTGATACCCCAATCTTTGGAATTATTTATTTCAATTCCGGAAGCAATCTCTATTGAAGTATCTATATCATAAGTGCCTTTATACGCAAAAGTTACTTCGCTTCCGATTGTTTTTGATGCTTCACTTGCGGCAATCTGCTGATCGTTAAAGTCAGGTATTTTTGATGAAGTATTTTTGCTTTCATCCTGATTATTACAACCGAAAATGAATATTGTTAAAACGAAAAGAAACAAATATTTTTTACTTAATGACAATTTTAGTTCCTTTCTTTACAATAGAATAAATTTCATCAATGTCCTCATTACTAACTGCGATTGAACCATCAGTCCAATTAAATACGAATGGAAGATTTTTAAATATGTAATTCATCCGTCCGATACCATGAATACCTAAATCTCCGCCAAGCGCAGTTTTTAGAGTTGGACATTCTGCATAATAATATTCAAATCTAAGTTCATCGTATTCTTTTTGATTTATTAATCCCTTCCTTAGTCCTTCAGCAGCATCAATTAGATTTGGATAATTTAATCTTAAAAATTTATAATAAATATGAGAAGTATCAATTGAGCAAATTTTGTATTCACCAACAGGAGTTGCAAAATCATTAGCTTTGGTTTTAGGCATTGAAATGTTTTTGCCAAATGAAGCACGATACGATTTAATAAAAATTGTATCCTGGTATAAATTAATTGTATAAGAGCTTCGACTTATAATAAGAACAGGATCATCAATAATGCTGATGCCTTTATTCTGCATAGCTTCAGGCAAAGGCACTTCTCTTAAATTTAAAATCACACCGTAAACTACAACCCCCGCCAGAAAAACTGCAATCCCTCCGCTGAAGATGATTACATTTCTAATTGTGGTTCTGTTTAAATAACTTTTAACAACCGCAGCATTAAAAGAAAAATTTCTGTTCTTTTTATTTCCCATTAATTATTTTACTTATTAACGGAGTGAAAGTAACCCACATTTACCGGGTCAAAATTAACTAAAAAAGTCTAACTTTTAAACGAACAAAAAAAAGGCGAATCAGTGATTCGCCTTCGAACACAAATTTTTTTTAGGATAAATTAAACTTCCATTATTTCTTTTTCTTTATGCTTTAATATTTCGTCCACCATCTTAGTATGTTCATCTGTAAATTTTTGGACTTTATCTTCGGCATCTTTTAATTGATCTTCGGAAATCTTTTTATCTTTTTCTTCTCTTTTAAGATGATCATTTGCATCCCTTCTAACATTCCTAATTGCCACCTTTGTTTCTTCACCATATTTTTTAATAAGCTTAACAAAATCTTTTCTTCTTTCTTCTGTTAACGGTGGGACAGGAATCCTAAGGTTTGTGCCATCGCTTACAGGATTAAAGCCGAGATTTGCTTCAAGAATTGCCCGTTCAACTGCTGGTACTACAGATTTATCCCACGGTGTAATTGAAAGTGTATGTACATCCAATACAGAAAGATTTCCCACCTGATTTATGGGAGTCATATTTCCATAATATTCAACTTTAACTCCATCTAATAAAGCTGTTGTTGCCTTACCGGTTCTAACTTTTGACAATTCACTTCTAAATGCTTCGATTGATTTATTCATCCTCTCTTGTGCGTCTTTAATTATTTTTTCCATGATGACCTCTGAAAAATTGTTAATTTTTTTAAGAAGCTAATTCCGTATTATCAATAAAAGTACCTATGGGCTCGCCCAGAACTAACTTCAGTAAGTTACCAGGAACATCCATATTGAAAACAATCATCGGCAAGTTATTCTCCTGGCAAAGACTTACTGCTGTTAAATCCATTACCCTTAAATTCTTTTTAAGAATATCCAGATAAGAAATCTGATCATACTTAACGGCATTAGAATTTTTCTCCGGATCAGAATCATAAACCCCGTTAACCCGGGTTCCTTTAACAATTACATCAGCTTCAATTTCGACTGCTCTTAGAGATGCAGCCGTATCAGTACTAAAATATGGATGACCTGTTCCAGCTCCAAAAATAACAACTCTTCCTTTTTCAAGATGACGAATTGCTCTTCTTCTGATATAGTGTTCGGCAACTTCATGGATTTCAATAGCGCTCATCAAACGAGTATAAATACCTTTATTCTCAATAGCATTTTGAAGAGCAAGTGAGTTTATCATGGTTGCAAGCATTCCCATTTGATCACCCGTGACTCTATCGATTCCGTATTCACCGGCACTTAACCCTCTATAAATATTACCACCTCCAATAACAATCCCAAGTTCTACACCAACATCAATTACTTTTTGAATTTCCTCAGAAAAAAAATCAAGAACTTTAGAATCGATACCGAAACCTTTTTCACCCATTAAAGATTCGCCGCTAAGTTTAAGCAGAACCCTTTTGAATTTTAAATCACTCATAAATATTTTTCGATTATGTGGGATTAAATATAAAAAAAGGCCTTAATATAATTAAGACCTTTTTGTTAAAAGATTACTTATTTTCGTCGCTTAGATGGAACCGGCGAAACAAAGAAAGTTTCACTTCTGTTCCATTTTTTGAATTGAATTGCTTGATTAAATCACCGACTACTTTAGAATTATCTTTGATGAACATTTGTTCTATCAAACAATTCTCCTGGTAAAATTTATTCAATTTACCTGTGGCAATTTTATCTAAAATCTGTTCAGGCTTGCCTTCCTTTTTAGCAACTTCTTTATAGATCTCGATTTCCTTTTCAATCACATCTTTAGTTATTTCTTCTCTATAAACACTAATTGGTTTCATTGCAGCAACCTGCATCGCAATATCTTTACCAATATTATTAAGTTCTTCTTTATTATTTGTAACTTTTTCAAATTTAACTAAAACACCTAACTTCGATCCTAAATGAACATAATCAACAACCAAACTATCAGCAGCTTTTTCAATTGCAAAACGTGAGATTTCAATTTTCTCTCCCACTTTGCCAAGGACTTCATTTAATTTAGTTTTTATATCACCATTGTCATTCAAAAGAGCCTCAACATTTTTTGGCTCGTAATTAAAAACAGCATCCAAAACCAAGTTAGCAAAACTTGTAAAGTCATCGCTTTTTGCAACGAAGTCAGTTTCGCAATTCACTTCAACCATAACACCTTTGCTTCCGTCATCCGAAACTTTAGTTACAATCAAACCTTCATTAGCAGATTTTTCAGCTCTTTTAGCGGCAACAGAAGCACCTTTTTTTCTTAATACTTCAATAGCTTTTGTGAGATCACCTTCAGCCTCGATAAGAGCTTTTTTACAATCCATCATACCGGCGCCGGTTTTTTGTCTTAATTCATTTACTTGTGCAGCAGTAATAGCCATGATACTAATTTTCCTTTAATTTATTATTCCGAAGCTGAGGTTTCTTCTTTGGGATGAGCTTTCTCTTTTGCTTCGGCTTTATGTTCTTCTCGTTGTTTTTTTATTCTCTCATTTTCAGCAGCTTCTTCGGCTTTATGTTCTTTGGCTTTCATGTTGCCTTCGATAACTGCATCTGCCATATACTTAACTATCAATTCAACCGTCTTAACAGCGTCATCGTTAGCGGGAATTAAATAATCAACCGGATCAGGATCGCAGTTAGTATCTACAACTGCGAACACCGGGATGTTTAATCTTTTAGCTTCTTTAATTGCGATTGATTCTTTTTTAATATCAACAACAAACATTGCACCCGGCAGCCTATTCATTGTTTCAACACCTTCAAGAACTTTTTTCAGCTTATCTTTTTCTCTTGTTAAAAATAGTCTTTCTTTCTTAGTGATTTTATCGAATGTTCCGTCAGTCTCCTGCTTTTCAATATTTGTTAACCTTTTGATACTTTTTCTAATAGTAGAAAAATTTGTAAGCATTCCACCCAGCCATCTTTCGCTTACCCAGTTCGATTCACTTCTTCTGGCTTCCTGCTCAATAACATTCTTGGCTTGTTTTTTTGTACCAACAAACAAAACCTTTTTGTTTTCTGAAACAAGGCTGGCAAGCTTTTCAGCACTATCGACAATGTTTTGTTGAGTTTTTTTAAGATCGATGATATGAATCCCGTTTTTTTCCATAAAGATATATGGCTTCATTTTGGGATTCCAGCGACGTGTTAAGTGACCGAAATGTGCCCCAGCTTCAATAAGCTGAGTTAGTTCAACTTTTTGCATTTTTGCTCCTGTTTATCTTCTATTTCCTTCAGCTTTGCTTTTCATCCCGTAAAAATCGGGACACAGGAAGCAAATCGGGAAATATGTGTTATTATTATAAATGTTCAAGTTTAAGTTCATGTTCAAGATCATAATTAAAAATCTTAAACTTATTCTTCCACTTGAACTCGATCTTGTATTATCTCTTAGAAAATTGAAATCTTTTACGTGCTTTTGGCCTTCCGGGTTTTTTACGTTCAACCATTCTCGGGTCTCTTGTTAATAATCCATCAGGTTTTAAATCTTTTCTGAAATCGGGATTTATAGCAACCAATGCTCTTGCAATTCCAAGCCTTACAGCACCAGCCTGGCCTGAATTACCGCCTCCATTTACATTAACAATTACATCGTAGGAGCCTTCAGTTTCAGTTACTTTTAATGGAGTAAGAATATCTTCTCTATTCAGGAGCATAGGAAAAACTTTTTCAAATTCTTTCCCGTTAACTGTAACCTTTCCATTTCCATTTCTAAGGATTACGCGTGCAACTGATGTCTTTCTTCTTCCTACAAAAATTTGGTCTGCCATTTTCTCTCCGTTATAAACTTATTGTTTCAGGCTTTTGAGCTTGATGTGGATGCGATTCGCCGGAATAAACTTTTAATTTTTTAAATAATTTTTTTCCTAATCTATTTTTAGGTAACATACCTTTTACAGCATTCTCTAATACAAATTCAGGTTTCTTTGAAATCAATTCTTCAAATGATTGAACTTTTAATCCGCCAGGGTAACCGGAATGATGTGCATAAGTTTTTAACAATTCTCTTTTCCCGGTCATTTTAACTTTTTCTGCATTTACAATAACTACAAAATCGCCTGTATCCGCATTAGGTGAAAAAGTAGGCTTGTTCTTACCTCTGATTATGCAGGCAACCTTCGAAGCCAGCCTTCCTAAAACTTGATCCTTTGCATCAACTACATACCATTTTCTATCGGCATCATCTGTGCTAATAAACCTGGTTAATTTTTCTTGTTTCACGCTATTTTCCTCCGAAACCTAAAATCATTTCAAATAAAGAGCAGAAATTTAAGTTTAACAGGTTTGAAAGTCAAGAATATTTAGCATCATATTTAACTTTGACAACTAAAATCTTTACCTATTTTCATGGATTCTAAATAAGAGGTTCTAATGGAAAGCCAAATATTATCTGTTTCTTTTACAACTAAATTTTAAAATGTTTATTCTTACTTTACAGTATTCGGAAATTCGTTGTATTTAACTCGATTATTGTCTAATTAGTTGAGAAAATTTAACCTTATTTTCTTAGTTAACAATTCATTTAATTTCAAGATTGAAAATTTTAAGATGGTGAATAGTATAATAATATTCATATTACTTTCAGTCGCAATTCTTTTGGTATCTTGCAATGAAAAGATAATTACGCCTACCCAGGAAAAGAAATTCAGTTTCGCAGTAATTTAATGGCCAACTCGGCAGAATATCTTCGGTTACCTTAAACGGCAACGGGACAATTGCTGCCTGGTCGGGAAATTCAAATGATATTAAGGTTACTGGAAACCCAACATTGAGCGGGCATATTGGTGTTGTTAATTCTGTTAAATTAAATAATAGCGGAACCTTGCTTTTAAGTGGAAGCAGCGACCACAATATTAAATTATGGGATGTAAAATCGGGCACTCTGTTAAGAACTTTCTCTGAACATATAACGATAACCAAGGATGTCATATTCACACCTGATGAGAAAAGTGTGATATCTGCGGAAGAAAACTATTTGGTTTACTGGCCAAATGCAGTTTCTGGTTTAATTAGTAAATTCGGTATGTATGGACATACTGCTACTGTAACTTCAGTAGCTATGAGCAAGGATATGAAAACGATAATAAGCGGAAGTTATGATAGTACCGTTAAAATTTGGGACGCGGAAAATAGAAGTTTAATTCGTTCAATCAATGCACACAATGGTAATGTATTAGACGTAGAAGTGAATCCAGTACTGGAACAATTTGCAAGTTGCGGGAATGATTCTCTTATTAAAATTTGGGATTTAAATTCATTTGATTTGATGAAAACTTTAAAAAAAGATATGAGAACTGTAAATTCAATTAGCTACCACTCAACCGGAAAATATATTGCATGCGGAGGCGATAATAACAAAATTTATATCTGGGATCTAAAAAGCGATTCTGTATTAATTTCACTTGAAGGACATGAAAGTACTGTTAATTCGGTTGAGTTTAGTTCATCGGGAGACGACTTAATAAGCGGCAGTTCTGATGGCAAAGTAATTATCTGGAGAAACGTATTTTCAAAACAATAAAATTTGTTGCATTATTTTTCTTGCAAAAGATGCTCAAATTGTTCGGCAATATGTGGTCATGAAATATCTTGAACTCAAAAATAATATCCACAAATTATTCTAAATAAATCCAATTAACTTACACATAACAGTTTAATTTGAATCCCATCAGGCTGCATTTTAAAATTACTTATATAAACATAATATTCCCACAGATCAGAATCTTATGCAAAGAAATAACTTATACGTGGGTCAATATTTGTGTAATTAATATTTTTTTAATTCTGCCCTTTATTCATCATCGGCATATTGAATTTAGAATAACCTGCAGGAATTTCAAACATACTTTCATCCAAAGATTTTTTATCTACTGATTTAACTTCCATTGAACTTTCTACATTCCCTGAATCATCGTAATGAATTGCAAGCATAGGAAAATAGCCTTGTCCTTCTATTTTCTTTTGCCAGCTTGAAGCTTCATCGTTCATCATAGGATTACTGAAGCCCATAAAATTACCAAGTTCTTTTGTCATCCAGGCTTCTGTTTTATCACCTCCATCATCAGTATAAACCCATTTCTCACATTCATATCCATTAATATCTTTTGTCTCTCCGGTTTTGTTAAAATCACCATTCATCTTGTCAGCTTTTTCCGACTTATCATTCTTCTTCATTTTTTCAGAAATATCTTTCATCATATTTAAATCCATTTCCATATACATCTTCTGTTGAGGCATTAAAATAGTCATTTTCTTAGCCTTCGAATCCATAATCAAATTTGCTTTTTCTTCTCCCATCATTTGTATTAAAGTTTTATTTCCTTTAACAAATAGATCGATATCTGTTCCCTTATCGCCTGATTTTACATTCATCACAACTTTCCCTTCAAATTGTGTTTGCGCGACAGAGGTTATTGCAAACGAAGCAACGAACAAGACTACAAGAAAATAAATTTTGTGTAACATAGTTCCTCCTCGATTATAATTTAATTATAACTTAAAAATACTGCTTGCCAAACTTAAATGTTTTTATCATTCCAAAAAACTCAGGTTGGAAAGTTTTAAAAGAATCTTTGTTATTCATAATTAGCTTAATGCTAAAGTCTTCGTCTTCGTCAGTTCTGATATAAAGTATCTGTGTAATTTGACCAGCTAATTCTACAGGATCGTTATAATAAATTACATAATTTTTTTCAGATTTTTTATTTTTATATCTGCTTTCATTAAACAAATATTTTTCTTTCACTTCCAAATGGATATATGGCGGTGGATTGTATCTGCCCTTTAATGACCAGAAAGTTACACCATCGAGCTTATCTTTAATATTCTGGTCAATGTATGTCCAGCCCTTTGGATAACGCATTGAAACGTTAAAAGTTGCTTCTCTATATATCTGATCAAGATTTGTTGTATCTACATTAGTGTCAGAAAAATTTAAAAATGAAACTACATTATCTTTAGGCAGACTTTCATTTTTATCAACTATTACTTCTTTAACCAGCTTTATTTTTTCTTTTAATTTTGATTTAATCTTCGATGTAATATTGGTAGTTTCTTCCGCTTCAATAGGATTAGACTTAACAATGCTTTGAAATTCTTCTGTAAATACCTGTACATAAGAATTAGCTTTTGATGATTTATTCACTGTAACATTGAAAATAAAAACAGCAGAGATGATTATCAGTGCATGTAAAATTATAGATACAAGAATACTCACCAAATAGTTATCTTCATTATATTTTATTAAAGCCGGATTCATAATTGTTTTAACATAAGCTAAAGCAAATTTTAATTCAAGACTATATATACATTCCTAATTTTATGTCAATATATGGAGGAAATATTATAAACCCAATTTCTTTAAGAAATTGGGTTTATTCATGGAGTTTCATTCTAACACACCATTATTGGAGCAACAATAAACTTATAATTGTGCAAAATGATTCTTCTTTGAAGCCGATACCAAAATTACTAATTTTACGATTGTTTTTTTAACCATTTAATGTGAATAAATAATGAAATTTTTAATCACCGGCGGTGCCGGATTTTTAGGTATTAACTTAGTTCGATCATTTACATTCCCGCAGCCATGAGGTAGTATCTTATGATATTGCGGAATTCGATTATCCGGATATGCTCGCCCATACCGGAGATGGTTCAATAAAAATTATTAAAAATGATATTAGAAATAAAAGTGCTGTTGATGAGGCTGTTAAAGGAATTGATATAATAATACATACCGCTGCAGCTTTACCGTTATATAAGCCTGAAGATATTATGTCGACCGATGTTGAAGGCACAAAAAATTTACTTGAAGCTGCTAAGAAACATAATGTAAAAAGATTTATACATATTTCTTCCACTGCCGTTTATGGTATTCCTGATCATCATCCATTATATGAAGATGATAAATTAGACGGTGTTGGCCATTACGGTAAAGCGAAAATTCTTGCCGAGAAAGAATGTTTATTTTATAGAAACAATGGAATGTGTGTGCCAATTATAAGGCCCAAATCTTTCGTTGGCCCGGAACGATTAGGAGTATTTGATTTACTCTTTGATTGGGCTAAAGACGGTAAGGGATTTCCAATGATTGGAAATGGCAAAAACCGTTATCAGCTAATGGATGTTGAGGACCTTTGTGATGCCATTTATTTATGTGCAACTCTTGATGAAAAAAATGTTAATGATACTTTTAACATTGGCGCAAAAGTATTTGCAACAATGAAAGAAGATTACCAGGCAGTTTTGGATTATGCAGGCTTTGGTAAAAAAATAGTAGGTTTACCTGAAAAACCAATAATATTTACTTTAAAAATATTAGAGGCACTTAAAATTTCACCATTGTATAAATGGGTTTATGAAACCGCATCGAAAGATTCATTCGTATCAATTGAAAAAGCAGAGATTGTTTTAGGCTACAAACCAAAATATTCAAATAAAGATGCTTTAATAAGAAGCTATAAATGGTATGTTGAACATTTTGATGAATTTAAAAACAAAAGCGGTGTTTCGCATAGAGTTCCATGGAAACAAGGAATTTTGAGAATAGCAAAGATGTTTTTTTAATATAAACATTTCGGTTATTGAAATTGCTCAATTAATTGAGTAATTTTGCTCAATCAATTGAGTAAAATTACTCAACGTTATAATTTATGTATGAAAGAAAACAATTAGCTGATTTAATTAACCGCTTTAAAGAACCAAGAAAATCATCCAGGTTATTACCGGTCCCCGCCAGGTTGGGAAAACTACATTGGCAGAGCAATTAGTTCAGAAACTATCAATACCTTATAATTTTATTTCTGCTGATGCAGTACCGACTTCTAATTCTACATGGATAGAACAACAATATGAAACCGCCCGTTTGAATTTCCATAACACCAACGCAAAGGAACTCCTGTTAATTATTGATGAAATACAAAAGATTCATAACTGGAGTGAAGTAATAAAAAAAAATTGGGACAGCGATACAAAAAATAAAATCGCAATAAAACTTTTACTCCTGGGTTCATCTACACTTTTGATTCAAAAAGGATTAACTGAATCACTAACAGGCCGCTTTGAAGTTATACAACTTCCTCATTGGAGTTATCCGGAAATGCTGGATGCTTTTAATTTTACACCCGAAGAATATGTTTTCTTTGGATCATATCCAGGCGCTGCATATCTTATTAAAGATGAAAAAAGATGGAAGGATTATATTCTGAATTCCATTATTGAAACAACCATCTCAAAAGATATTTTACAGCTTACGCCGATTCAAAAACCGGCGTTGTTGAAAAACCTTTTTGATCTTTCATGTAAGTATGCAGGGGAAATACTCTCTTATACAAAAATGCTTGGACAGCTTCATGACGCTGGTAATACCACTACTCTGGCACATTATCAAGAATTATTAAATAAGACCTGGATGATTGCCGGAATTCAAAAATTTTCAGGTTCGGCTGTTTCGATTAAATCAAGCATTCCCAAATGGATGATTTATAATTCCTCTTTTTCTTCAGTTTATTCTGAACTAACCTTTAAGCAATCTTATACTCAATTGGATATGTGGGGCAGGTGTGTTGAACGGTCAATTGGGGCTTATCTACTTAATCAATCACGTGTGAAAGATTTCGAGCTTTTTTATTGGCGGGAAGGAAACAATGAGGTAGATTTTATTCTAAAGAAGGGTAAAAAAATTATTTCTTTAGAAGTAAAAACAAACAAGCTTAAGTTCCATAAAGGCATAGAAAAATTTAACCAAACTTATAAAACATTTAAAAATATTTTGGTTAGCAAGGATTCTTTATCTTGGGATGAATTTCTTAAAATGGACATTTCAAAAATTTTTGAATGAAGAAAAAATTAATTTGAAATATAATTTTATCAACGGATAGAGATTCAAATTTAAGACGCTTCAGCGAAGCGTCTCTACAAAACTATTTTATTTTTTCTTTCTATAATTAACAACATGAGAATAATTATTTACTAATTTTGGTTATATTTATTTCCCTTAAAAAATTATTATCTTATCTTTAATTGAAAATTAAAACTTACTTCAAGGAGTTGTGAGATGGCAAATAAAAAGAAATATTTGAAAGAGGTAATTCAACACATCGATATTAAAAAGCATAATGTAATTCCTTTGGTTGATGCAATGGAACACATGGCTTTTACCGCAAGGGATTTGAATCGCGCAGCAAGAATTTATGATATGATGCTGAAAGAAAGTGAATGCGGAATAATTTTAACACTTGCCGGAAGCTTATTTAGCGCCGGGTTAAAAAAAGTTGTTTATGATCTGGTAATGAATAACATGGTTGATGCAATTGTTTCTACAGGTGCTGTAATGGTTGACCAGGATTTCTTTGAGGCATTAGGATTTAAGCATTATAAAGGAACTCCTTTTAGTGATGATAATGAATTAAGAGATTTACACATAGACAGAATTTACGATACTTTTATTGATGAAGATGAATTAAGAGTCTGCGATGAAACCACAGGAAAAATATTCGACAGCTTAGAACCACGCCCCTATTCATCAAGAGAATTGCTCTGGGAATTCGGGAAATATCTCGATAATATCGGCGGGCCAAAAGTCGATGATTCAGTTATTTATGCCTGCTATAAAAAGAATGTTCCTATTTTCGTTCCTGCTTTTTCAGATTGCTCTGCAGGATTTGGATTTATAGTTCATCAAACTCAGAACCCAACTAAACATGTTTCAATAGATTCTGCAAAAGATTTTCTTGAGTTGACAAAAATAAAATTGAACTGTAAAGAAACCGGCATATTTATGATTGGCGGCGGTGTACCAAAAAACTTTACTCAGGATATTGTTGTTGCTGCTGATATTCTTCAAGAAGATGCACCAATGCACAAATATGCAGTTCAAATTACAGTTGCCGATGTAAGAGACGGGGCACTCTCCAGCTCGACTTTAAAAGAAGCAAGCTCATGGGGAAAAGTTGAGACGACTCACGAACAAATGGTTTATTCCGAAGCTACGATTGCGATGCCTTTAATTGCCGGATATGCTTATCATAAAGGATCATGGAAAGAAAGAGAACCTAGAGAATTTCAAAAAATTTATTCGGAAGAAGGTGCTGAAGTTTAATAAATGAATTAATTAAAAATCATAATAAAAATAAATTTCGCATTATTTATATTCCCACGAGAGTGGGAATTTTTTATTATTCGAAATGTTGATTATCTAAGCTTTCATTTATAATACAATTCAACTTTTTTCACTGTTGCTGACCCAAAGTATCCATAAGCAGAATCTAATCCAGCCTTATTATAATGTTCGAAATGATGCATATAATAATTTCTATCAAAAGCCATTACCTTTATTTCAACCGGCTTGGTTGTATCCGCAAAATAATATGGATAATAAGGAGCAGGAATAACAAATTGTTGTTCGTTATCAAAATTTATAAAAGTTCTGTCTTGTTCGTCTTTCAATATTTCATTTGAAAATTGATCAATCAAATGATATTTAATAATTATAATATACCCAAATGCCTGAGAACTTTCTGTCCATTTGATGTTTAGTTCTATAGCTTTATCAGCATCTAATAAGGTTGAATTGCTCGGGCTTACAATCTTAAAATCGCCTGGGAAAGTTGTTTCACCTGAAATTTTCTTTCCATTAATATCGATATTTAAATAATACCTTTTACCTGCTTGAAAATTCGGTGCATCTTCGCTTAGATAAGCTTTATATTTATGATATGTAGTTTCTCCCGGAATAAAATTGTAGGTAATAGAATTTTCATCAATTATCATAACCTTTGCATAGTCAATAAAGAAATCGTCATAATAATAAGAAGCTCCCTCCCCCAAATATGCTGTTTTATAAATATAAAGAGTTTGTTTGGTTGTATTTGTTGTAATAGTTGATAAAATACTTAGAGGTTCAATTTCTGAAGGTTCCGATGATAAATCTTTACAACTTTGAAATGATAAAATCACAACAAATGAAATTATTGAAAATGATATTCTTGGAAATTCGAAAATTCAACTGTTACTCCAAGTGTAGGAACGATAAATGAGCCCCAATAAAATTCCTTACTTTCCCTGGCATAGCTGACATCAATCTTATAATAATAAGGATTATGTGAATTATAAATATTAAGTATTTGCAATATAAGGTTTTAACATATATCTGCCCCAAAGAAAGCGAGCCGTTTATTCCAATATCAAGCCTATGCTGCCAAGGTAGTCTCTTGCCATTTTTAATATCTTCCAATGGCCTAAATAAAAAATTGGCATCAGTAACTGGATCGCCAGAACTAACAAATCCATAAGGTGAATCTCTATAATCCTCTCCACCAAGATATTTTCCAATTACATCTGTATATAGGGCCCCAGTAGTAATTGTCCAATAAGTGCTCACTTTCCAATTCTTCCATAGTTGATATGAAAGTAAAATTTTAAAATTATGAGTTCTGTCATATGAAATTATAATAATCATAATCCCTCCCAAATTTTATCGATCTTGAAAATGAATATCCAATCCATCCAGTTAAGTCTCCGGTTGATTTTTTCAGTAATAGTATCTATTCCTGCAGCATAGCCATTTTCATTAACGTACCTTGCTGTTCATTGTATGATGAATGTAGGTTATTTCTAATTTTATAATAAGCCTCAGCTTTAAAATTTAAAGGAGAACTGGTTTCTAAAGAAAAAGAAAATTGATCGAGTATTACTTATATCTTTTTTGTTTGATGAAAGAAAATATATTGAGTATGGTGAGAAAAGATCCTCGGTTCTTCTTTCTTTAGTGTATATAAATATTGATAATATCTGCCGTAGTTAAATCCTAAAGATAAATTTGATGATATAAAATATTTTAGATTCAAAGATGCTGAAGGTAAAAATGATTTCGTTTTTGATAGATAGCTTCCTCTTATTCCAATTTCTGCTTTTAGGTTGTCGCCTAAATCAAAATTATTTAAAGCAAAAATATTTAATACAAAAGTTTTTGAATAATAATCAAATGCCGGGGGGGCATAATCAAAAAACATCTGTTCAGGCGGATTAAATAATATCTTTTAAATCTCTATTCTCGCCAATAAACCAGTTGTATATTGCAGTAAGAAACTTTATTTCAGAACCAGCAGAGAATGATTTTCCCCATAATTTAGAATTATATTCAGAGCAAAAGTAAAATCATAAATATTATTATTTATTATCGTTTTTGAAGAGGTAGTCCTGGCAAGTCCATATCAGCACCAAAATAAGCGTTACTCAAATAAATTTAAATTTAATTTCACCTTTGAATCTATTAAATGCAGCCATTCTCCATTTGATAATATTACCCCAATTTCAATGTCATTCACCTCATTAAAAACATATTGATTGTCAAAGGCTAACGAAATACATCCTTTGTATATAATGCACTAAAACTGAAAAGATTTTTTTCATCTAAAGGAATTGAATATTGACATAAGTATCATAAAAATAATAAGGGAATTTTACTTGTAAAATTTCACCTAGATATCAAGGTATGTCCTTCTTGCTGCAAATATTTAATGAACCTTTTCCGACTGGTACTGAACTATCCCCTTACTGGATATAAGACTAATGTAGCTGAGAATTTAGGAACAGTTAAATCCTCCAGATAATTATCTCTAATGAACCAGATAAATATCCTCCATCCTAATGGATAAGTTTGAAAGATACAGTTTCCTTTCTATATATCATTATTAACCGAACTATAAATACCCCCTAAATGGAATGGATTAACATAGGAACAGCATCTAATGAAATTAAAGTTTCATTAAAAGTTGCCCCTCTGAAAAACAACTGGCTGTTTGAATCACTTGATGAGTGTCACTCCAAGGCAAGCTTAAAAATTGCTCTGAATGGGTCTGGTTCTCCAAACTGTGGAATATCTTTTAACTCTCCGCAGCAATTCTATTCCTTTATTAACATCATGATTATTCTTCTCTCCCAATAATTTGACAGTATATAGTAATAATCAAATGGATTTAATTCAAAAGAAATACCCGGTTTCTTCGTCTTCATTACATAAATCTCTTTTTTCAATTTTTCATAGCCGACAAAGCTAATTTGAATATTATAATAACGGAAGTTAGTTTTAATTTAAAATATCCTTTTTCATTGGAAGTTGTTCCTGCCCTGTTTCAAGAATTAATATATTAGCATTATAAATCCTTTCATTAGTATTTTTATCTAATACATATCCTTTGAGAAGATTAAATTCGGATTGGGCATATAATGGAATTTCCATAAAAAAGATGAAGGAAAATAGAAGCGTCATTAAATAAAATTCTTGACCAGAAGTATTTTTCTTTGATAAGGAAATGACAACACCCTGTTTATTTTTTAACGATTGATTACTCTATAAGTTTCTAAAATTTTTTTATTGTGGGTTCATCTATGAATTAAAGTAGAAATCAGAGAAAATAATTTCAAATTACCATTTACATTTTCATATTGAAAATATAAGCTATCGTATAACAATGTTAAATAAGAAAGTAAAAATGATCTTATATAAAACCCCATGAAGATTGCCAAAATGAATCCTTTTTTTAAAAATGTTAAAGAGAACTAATTTCTCTCTAAATCCTTAATTAAAGTAAAATTAAGATAAGAGGATATTTAAATATAAACAAGGTTCTTTTTTACATTTCAAAATAAAGTGTACTTCAATTTATCAATCTTATAAACTGAAGTAATTACTCCATTTTTCCCACATTGTGGTGGCTATGCCACAACATTCCATTTTTCCAATCAATTTTGCGCGGTTTCTACAATTTATTAAATAAATTTTTACACGGAAAAAATCTTTAAAAAGCATATATTGTTTGTCCAATTAATTAGAAGTTTGTATGCAGCCAAAAGAATTATTAAAAAAATATAATGACCCTAAAAATTTTTTCAACCGCGATTTAAGCTGGATTGAATTCAATCGCCGCGTGCTTGGAAGAAGCATTAGATCCCTGACCAGCCCTTCTGGAAAAAGTAAAATTCATTTCAATTTTTCATTCCAATCTTGATGAATTTTATATGATTCGTGTGTCCGGTTTAAAAGAACAAATTGCTGCGAGTGTTTTAGAACCATCTATTGATGGGCTCACACCAATTGAGCAGCTTCAGAAAATTGAAAAATGCGTACAATCAATGCTGAAAACAGTTATGGATTTATGGACAAAAGATGTAGTCCCAGCGTTAAAAGAAAATAATATTGAAATTGCTGTATATAAGGATCTTTCTGAAAATGAGAAAAACATTTTAACAGAATATTTCAAAAAAGAAATTTATCCTGTTTTAACTCCGCTTGCATTTGATCCAGGACGTCCATTTCCATATATTTCAAATTTAAGTTTAAGTCTTGCGATTCTTATAAAAAAGCCAAACGGCGAAAATCATTTTGCCAGAGTAAAAGTTCCGAGTATTCTTCCACGCTTATTGCAGATTGATAAGATCATTGAACCAAATAAAAAAATACAAACTAACGGACAATTCAGTGCAAAATTTGTTTGGCTTGGTGATATTATTAAAGCTAATCTCTCTCTGCTTTTCCCGGGTTTGGAAATTGTGCAGGCGCATCGTTTTAGAATTACTCGAGATACCGATATTGAATTACAGGAAGATGAAGCTGATGATCTTTTAAGTGTTATTGAAGAAAATATTCGTCAGAGAAGATTTGGAAGCGTTGTTCGGCTTGAAGTCGCAAGCAAGATGCCCGACTTTATGCTTGATACGTTAATGGAAAATTTATTGATATCAAGAGAAGATGTGCATATTGTTGACGGCCCTTTAGGTTTAAGCGATATAATGTCTCTGTATGATCTTCCGCTTCATCAATTAAAAGTAAAACCATATTACCCCGTTATTCCAAAATATTTTGAAGAAGAAGAAGATATTTTTACAACTATCAGGCAAAAAGATATTTTACTTCATCATCCTTATCATTCATTTACTCCGGTGATTGATCTAATTAAGCAAGCTGCAAAAGACCCTGAAGTGCTAGCGATAAAACAAACTTTATATCGCGTTGGATTAAATTCACCTATAGTAAAATATTTAATTGAAGCCGCTGAACGAGGAAAACAAGTTGCGGTGCTGGTAGAGCTTAAAGCACGTTTTGATGAAGAGAATAATATTTTTTGGGCACGCGAGCTTGAAAAAGTTGGGGTCCATGTTGTATATGGTTTGGTGGGTTTAAAAACTCACGCTAAAATGACACTGGTTGTTAGAAAAGAATTTGACGGTGTAAAAAGATATGTTCATTTATCTACCGGAAATTATAATGCAACTACAGCAAAGCTTTATACTGACCTAGGATTTTTTACCTGTGATAATGATATATGCACAGATGTTGCCGATATTTTTAATTACCTTACAGGTTATTCAAAGCAAACTGAATTTAAGAAATTATTTGTATCGCCTATTAACATGCGATCAAAGATGATTGATTTAATTCTTAGAGAAATCGAAAACAAAAACAACGGCGGTGAAGGAAAGATTAATCTGGAAGCTTAATTCGCTGGTTGACCCTGCAATAATCAGTGCTTTATATGAAGCATCAAATAATGGCGTTAATATTGAGCTGATAGTTAGAGGAATTTGCTGCCTGGTTCCAGGGGTTGAAGGTTTAAGCGAAAATATTAAAGTTATAAGTGTTGTCGGAAGATACCTTGAACACAGCAGGCTTTTTTATTTCTACAATAACGGAAATGAAGAAATGTATTTAAGCAGCGCAGATATGATGCAGAGAAATCTTGATAGAAGAGTTGAAATTGCTTTCCCGGTTGAAGATAAAAAAAATAAAGATGAGCTTCTAAAGACATTAATTAGAATTTCTCTTAAAGATAACATTAAAGGAAGAATTTTGAATAGCGATATGACCTATTCAAAAATCAAAATAGAAAACAATGATAAGAAAATAGATTCTCAAGAATGGCTTATGAACCAGGCTATAAAAAAGTCTGGAAATTATTCTAAGACTAAAGTATCACGTTGATGATAGAGATTTTCAAATCAGAAATTAACTTTTAAATTATTTTTGAAATATTTTAAAACGCAAAAGGATTACTTATGATTGACATAACAAAAAGCGGAATATTAAATTCTTTTAAAAAAGTTGATGACAAAAGTTTCAGCAAAGACTTGTTAACATTGAATTCGATAAAAAATATTGAAACAAATGAAGATGATTTAATAGTTGATTTTTCATTACCAATTTCTCAGGCATAGCATTACTGAAGAATTGAAATCGAAATTTACAAAAGCAATTAAAAACGATTTTCCTGATGTTGGTGAAGTAACTATTAATATACAGGCTAAAGTAGCTGCTCATCATGATCAGAAGAAAGATTCGATTTTGCCGGGAGTTAAGAACACAATTGCTGTTGCAAGCGGTAAAGGCGGCGTTGGAAAGAGCACAGTTGCTGTAAATCTTGCTGTAGCTTTAGCAAAAGACGGTTACCAGGTTGGATTAATTGATGCAGATATTTATGGGCCGAGTATTCCATTGATGATGGGAATAAAACAGAAGCCGCAGATTTATCAAAATCAAAAAACAATGAAAATGATCCCGCTGGAAAATTACGGTATAAAATTAATTTCAATCGGGTTATTAATTGATGATAACGCACCGGTTATCTGGAGAGGCCCTATGGCTAGCGGCGCAGTCAAACAATTTATGACTGATGTTGATTGGGGTGAATTGGATTATTTGATTTTTGATATGCCTCCAGGTACCGGAGATATTCAATTAACTTTAGTCCAAACTATTCCACTTACAGGAGCAGTTATTGTTACAACTCCTCAGGAAGTTTCGTTAATCGATGCACGCAAAGCCTTAAAGATGTTTTCAAGAGTTAACGTACCTATACTGGGAATAGTTGAAAACATGAGCTATTTTATTGCGCCTGACACAGGTAAAAAATATGACATATTTGGTTCCGGCGGAGGTGAAAGAATATCCAAAGAATTAAATGCTCCTTTTATCGGCGGTATTCCTATTGACACACGAATTAGAAAAGGCGGAGACAGTGGCGTCCCGATTGTTTATGATATCCCGGATTCGGATGAAGCAAAAATTATTACTAGGATTTCGAGAAACTTAGCTGAACAAGTAAATTTAAATAACTTAAAAGATAATTCTAAAGTTGAAATACTTCTTGAAGACGATGAATAGGTATTAAACAAATTAATGAAGGAAGAAGTTTTAAAAGCATTAGACTCCGTCAGGCCTTTTCTTCAGGCAGACAGCGGTGATGTTGAGCTGGTTGATATAACTGAAGACGGAATTGTGAAAGTAAGATTTTCCGGGGCTTGCCTGGTTTGTCCTATGTCTCAGATGACATTGCGTGCCGGTGTTGAACGGTCACTTCAAAGGGAAGTTCCAGGTATTCGCCGTGTTGAAGCTGTTGGCAATTAAGTGCTTTTTCTTATATCTTTTCTAACAGTTTTTCAAGCTGTAGTTTATATTTAATATTGTTATAATTTAAGGTCATAATACTCGCTCATGATTGAAATAACTCAAAGAAAAATATCAAAATTTTTTTTATGGCTTGTGGGGATAATAGTATTTTTTCTTTTAATTTATCTTCTATCTGACATAATTATAATACTTGCGATTTCAATCTTGCTTGCTTTCATTTTTGATCCAATTGTAAAGCTTCTTGAACGTGAAGGATTTGATAGGCTAAGCGGAACAATAATTACATTGGTCGGTTTCAGTTTCCTGCTTTATTTAGTCTTATCTTTTATCATTCCTAGATTTGCTTATCAGATGAATCAATTGGGCACAACTTTTAAGATTATTCCCCCAAAGAACAAATATTTGGCATTGAAGAAGAGATTCATAGGTACTTTCCATCTTATAATCCAGGTGAATTGGCTCAAAGGTTTGATCAATTTATTAAAAATCAAATCCTTGGTTCTTTCGATCAAATTACTACACTTTTATCCAGCTTGGTTTCAATTATCGCAATAGTAATAATTGTACCTTTTATTACTTTTTTCACATTAAAGGACAATCATAAAATTTTCAAAGCTTTGATCGATATTGTCCCTAACAACTATTTTGAAATGTCATATTGGATTTTAAAAAGAATTACTTCTCAACTTGCACGTTTTGTTAGGGGTTGGGTATTCGATGCCGCTTTTGTGGGTGTTTTTTGCGGTATAGGTTTTTATTTAATAGGAATAGAGAATGCACTTCCTTTGGGGGTTATCGCCGGGCTTGGCCATCTCGTACCTTATCTCGGCCCTTTAATTGGCGGCATACCTGCGCTTATAATTTCGGTTGTTCAATTCGGTGATTTTTCACATGCACCTTTTATCTTTTTATTAATCTTAATTGTTTACACTATTGATAATGGTATAATCCAGCCTTTTGTTTTTTCAAAAAGTGTTAATATGCACCCCATTGTAATCATTCTTCTGATAATCGCCGGGAGCCAGTTGTTCGGCATTTTAGGAATGTTATTAGCAATACCTACCGCTACAGTAGTAAGGACAGCAGCTAAAGAAATTTATTTTGTGTTTAAAAATTATAGGATAGCAAAGATTTGAGAAGTTAAGCTGTTAGCTGAATAATTAAATTTATTTTTACAACTCTTTCATTAGATTATTAATCACATCCACAGAAGTTATCCCCTCTGCCTCGGCATTAAAGTTAGTTATAATTCTATGACGCAGAACAGGTACCATATTAACTCTAACGTCATCAATATTTGGAGTAAATCTGCCATTCATAATTGAACGAGTTTTTGCAGCTAAAATTAAGTATTGAGAGGCTCTTGGCCCTGCACCCCAGCTAATCATTTGATTTACAATTTGAGAATTTTTTTCGTTTTGTGGCCTCGTTTTATTAACTGAGTTAACAGCAAATTCGATTACATTATCGGCAACGGGGACTTTTCTAACTAAATCCTGGAATTTTATTATTTCTTCAGCGGAAACAATTTTATTTAGCCTAGGCGAATATCCGCTTGTTGTTGATTGAACAATTTTTACCTCTTCTTCAAAGGAAGGATATTCAAGCCAAAGATTAAACATAAATCTGTCTAACTGTGCTTCCGGCAAAGGGTAGGTGCCTTCCTGTTCGATGGGATTTTGTGTGGCTAATACAAAGAACGGCTCTTCTAAAGTATATGTTACTCCTGCGGCAGTAACTTTATGTTCCTGCATTGCTTCAAGTAAAGCAGCTTGTGTTTTGGGAGGTGTTCTATTTATTTCATCTGCAAGAATTACATTTGCAAATACAGGCCCCGGAATAAATTTAAAATCTCTTTTCTTAGATAACTGATCTTCTTCCAAAATTTCTGTACCTGTAATATCGCTGGGCATTAAATCAGGGGTAAATTGAATCCGGTTAAATTTTAAATCCATAACTTCGGCTAAAGTTTTGATCAGTAAAGTTTTTGCTAAACCAGGAACGCCAACCAGCAAACAATGACCTTTGGCTAACAAAGAAATCAAAAGCTGATCTATAATTTCATGCTGGCCGACAATCACCTTGGAAATTTCAGATTTTATTTCTTTAACTTTTTCATTCAGCTTTTCAACCAACTGAAGATCTTGATCAAGCACTTCGGCGTTTTTCAATATTCATCCTACATTATTATTCAATTTAGATTCATATAATTTCAATTAAATACGAACCTGCCAATATATTTTCTTTTTTAATTCCGTTATCCAATTTTGATAAAATTCCTGCTTCTTATATTGATCAGCTAATTTTTTTAATTCAGGATAATCTTTATTCAAATCAACAATATGCTGAGGAATTCTTTTTTCAAGATGAACAATATGATAACCGTAACTTCCTTTTCCGAAATCTATTCTTTTGGGAAAGCTTAAATCGCCTTCCTTAAGATTTGAAATTACATCCAACATACTTTTGTCTAACTGATTTAAATAAAATGTTCCAAGCTCACCGCCAAAAGGTTGTGTATCTTTATCTTCACTGTACTTTTTTGCATACTCAGCAAATGTACCGTCTCCTTTAATAATACTGTCTCTAACATTTGATAGAAATTCGATTGCTTTTAAATCTGCTTGCTCGTCATTCTTAATTTTAATCAGAATATGCCTGGTATGAATTGACTCACCGCGCCTTTCAATCATTTCGATAATATGAAATCCAACAGGAGACTCAATTACTTCCGAAATCTGGCCCGGTTCCAATGCAAAAGCTGCAGCTTCAAATTCAGGGTAAAATACTCCGCGTTTAACAAAACCAAGATCCCCGCCCTGGGAAGCGCTTCCGGGATCTTCTGAATATTTTTTCGCCATTACAGCAAAATCAGCACCGGCTTTTATTGAGTCCAAAATTGCCTGAGCTTTTTCTTTATATTTTTGTTTCATTATCTCAGTTGCTTTGGGGTTACGAAAGATATGAGCTATCTGTATCTTCTCAGGGATAACACCAAGGCTATCTTTAAATTTATTATAAAAATCTTCAACTTCTCTTCGCGTTGCATCAACAGAACCAAATTTCTTTTCTTGAAGACGTTGAGACATCAAATTCTTTTTAACATCATCATGCAGCTCTCGCTTCATCTTTTCAATACTCATTCCATAAACATCTTCAACTTTTTCTTTTGAGCCGTATTGCTGCATGAAAGTACTTATTTGATAATCTATCTTATTTTTAATTTCTTCTTCAGATACATTTATAGAATCCAAAGTTGCCTGTGCATATACCAGCTTATCTTCAATCATTGCGTTAAGCACTTCATTTTTAAGCCCCGGGGTATTGGGGTTAATTTTTCTTTGGGCTGCATATAAGTTCATTTGAAATTCTAATTCGCTTTCCATAATAATTTCATTATCTACTACAGCGGCTATTTTATCTAATACTTCCTGTGCATTAATTACTTTTACAACTGTAAATAATAAAACTACCAGAATAAATTTTGCTTTCATTAATCACCTAATTTTTAACGTCTATTTCATTTTTTGAATAAAGATCTTTTATATAATTCTTTATTATGTCTTCTCTCTTTTCAGCAATAAATCTTTTCTCAACACTTCCACTAATTAGTTCAAAAGGAGGTATAGTACCTTTATCAAATTTTTGCAAAAGCTGAACAACTATATATTTATTTTGATCATCTGACAATACTATGCTTATTTCTTCAGGGTTAAGCTCTTGAACTAATCTCAACAAAGTTATCGGTTCTATATCATATTCTGAAAGGAACCAGCTTGATACCTCACTATTTATGGAAGGATCACCTTTGAAGGCAATTAAAGCTTTATTCCAATTACTCTCCAGCACCGTTGATCTAAAATGAACTGCTTTGTCCTCGCTAGTAAACTTGATAAAATTAATTAAATAATAATTATCGACTAGTTTTAAATTCATTTTTATGAACATCAAAATAATCCTTAACATCATCCTGATTTAAAAGATAACCTGTATCATTGTAACGGTTTTCCAACAATTTAGCAATTGCTAAATCTTTTCTTGATTCTTCAATGGACTTTTTAAATTCATCTGTCTTGTCAATTCCTTCACTTTTAGCTTCCTGATATAGTAATTCCCTATTAATCCAATTCCTAATAATCTCAGCTTTGTAAAAATTTTTATTCCTTGACTCAGCAACCAATTTTTTGTATTCATCTTTTGTTAAAAATGAATCATTGACACGGGCGATGTAGTCAATTTTCTTCTTTTCTTTACCGCAGCCAATTAATAAAGCTGCGGTAAGAAATGCAATGAAAAAATTATTGATTTGTAAATGCTTTGGGAAGCTCGTCATAATAATAAACAGGTTTGTATAATTTCTTTAAGCTTTCAATATAATTGTTTTCTAATCTTTTGCTTTCAGCTTCCTGAAAAGCACCTGACACTTCCGGCTTTGCTTCTTCAAAAGTTTTAGGACGTGCAGGCTCTTTTTTAATAAGCATAACGATTGAATAACCGCCTGAATTTTTAAAGGGTTTAGAAAAATCACCTGCACTTTGAAGCTTGTCCGCCTCTGTTGCTAATTGTGAGTGCATTGCTTCTTCCAAATCAAAATGGCCTGCTTTTTCTTTATAGCCAGGGCGCTCAGTATATTTTATTGCTAGTGAATCAAAGTTTTCACCATTCTGCAGAAGTGAATAATATTTATTAATCAAAGAGTCATTTTTACTAAATATCTCAGCATATTCAACACGGTCAGGCCAACTATATTTGTCTTCTGTTTGAAGATAATAATTATAAATCTTATTGCTATCGACGTTAATCTTATTCCAAACTTCGTCTTCCTGCAATTTGAAAATATAAATGCCGTTCTTATAGTCATTCATTAAATCAGCAAAAGCAGAGTCTGTTTTTTGAAGACTAAATGCTGCTTCATCTAATAAAAGATCACCGCTTATTTTATTAATTGAGTTTTCAAGTACATCTTTTTTTAATGGTTTATTTTTAAAATCCGGAGTTTCATCCAGTATTGAAAAGAAATCACCTACAGAAGTATTCTTATTAGCAAAACTAAATAATGTTAAATCTTTAATTACATCCAAGTTTAAAGGATCTGTTCCAATTTTTAGAGTATCGTTTCCTTTTAAAACTGTATCAAAAGTCTGCTGGTTAAGTTTATAATTGTATTTACTCCTAAGGCTGTCTATATACGCATCGTAAACTGCCTGATACCGGGTTTTCTTAAATAGAGTAGTGAGCTCTTCTTTTTCTTTATCAAAATCAGAATAAGGAGTTCTACCTGTAAGCTTAATTATATGGTAGCCAAATTGTGTTTTAACAACATTTGAAACATCTCCAATATTTTTAAGATTAAAAGCTGCTTCATCAAATTCTTTAACCATTTGTCTTCTTTGGAAAAACCCTAAGTCGCCGCCTTTTTTACCCGAACCTGGATCCTGCGAATATTCTTCAGCAAGCTTTGCAAAATCAGAATCACTTTTTACCTTAAACATTATTGAATCTATTTTAGCCCTTGCGGTAGTAGAATCGATATTGCCTTTGGCATCTTTTAAACTAATAAGGATATGGCTGGCTCTTATTTGCGGTACTCTTTCTCGTTTATCGGTTAATTTAATTATGTGGAATCCAAATTTTGTTCTTACAAGGTTGGGATATAATTGTCCGGGCTCTAAAGAATAAGCAGCATTTTCAAATTCAGCAGGAAGCTGCCCGGCAGTAAAATAATAAATATCTCCTCCACTTTTTGAAGAGTAACGGTCTTTGGAATATTTATCAGCCATCTTCGAAAAATCAGCGCCATTTTTAATGCTATCCAAAACAGACTGTGCTAATGTTTTTGCAGCCTCTTCACCGGAAGCTATCAGGAACAATCATTATATGGCTGACTCTTAATTCCCATTTTCTTTTATTGTATAAGTCTCTAATTCCCGGATCTACAATTTGTTTTTCAAGTAAATATGTAACTCCAACTTTCTTTTCATAATCCAACAACTCCTTATTTAATTCAGGATCATTTTGATAACCTCTGACTACAGCATCTCTAAGTTTCATTTTAAAGTTGGTATATAGATCAAGGAAATTTTTATATTTTGATAAACTGTCTTTCTTAGCAGCGTCAATACTGCCGGCATTCTTTTCATATTGTTTCTCAAATTCTCCCATGCTAATATCATGGTCATCATATTTAGATAGAATTATTTCAGAATGTTTGGGAGAGCAGGAAATGATTAAGAAGGAAAGAACGAAGGAAAATAGAATAATTAGTTTTTTGTACATAGAATACAGCTCCGTAATTGTTATAATTTCAGCAAATTTAATCGATTAGTTTAGTTATTGAATGTTTGAAAATCAAGGTAAATTGATTATGATGGTGAACAATATTATACTCTTTTGGCAAAAAAACGATTATTG
Source organism: uncultured Bacteroidota bacterium (assembly GCA_963777615.1). Classification (GTDB taxonomy): domain Bacteria; phylum Bacteroidota; class Ignavibacteria; order Ignavibacteriales; family Ignavibacteriaceae; genus CAVSWT01. The sequence continues at coordinate 50,729 of CAVZSD010000067.1, forward strand.
AAAAAACAAAGTTACTAAAATTTGCGGATAAAATTTATTTTAGTAAGTCTATTTTTATTTCGCTAACATTCTCTCCCGATTGCAGCCTCACAAAATAAATTCCGCTTGAAAGCCCATCTCCTTTTAGAATATATTCATGTTCACCTTCGCTGAAAGTTTGATTCACTAAGATGCCCACTCTTTCGCCTAAAACATTGAACAATGAAAGTTCAACATTAGATTCTTTTTCAATATTAAATTTTATTTTCGTATTTGGATTAAATGGGTTTGGATAATTTTGATACAACTTAAATGATTCAGGAATATTTTTCTTATTTACATTACCGGTTGCGATTTGTAAATAGTTCATTGCTTTTATTACATCAATAATTCCCCAACCCATTTCTCTATTCGGAGATGAATTATTTGATGCAGTCATTCTTAAAGCTTCTCTAATTTGCATTGGGGTAAGGTTGGGATTGGCAGACAATATAATTGCACCTGCACCTGCAGCCAAAGGACAGCTTAATGAAGTTCCGTCTACAAATGCTGTAGAATTATCATCTTTATTCCAGGCGCACGCAACACCAACACCCATAGCCATAATATCGGGTTTAGTTCTTCCATCAGCAGTATTGCCAACGCTGCTGAATGAAGCACGTATTCCTTTAGAATCAACTGCTCCAACAGCAATAACACTATCTCCATCAGCAGGCGCAATTATTGTGTTATGGTCCGCATTAAATCCTTCGTTACCTGCAGAATTAAAAACTAATATTCCTTTCTTTACTGCTAAATCGGCAGCAATTGTTATTATTGCAGTATTGCCGTTCATATCTTGCCAGGTTAAATCCGGGCCGCCATTGCCTTGAGGATCAAAATCATTATAGCCTAAAGATGTGGAAGTTACATCTACACCAATGCTGTCTGCCCACTCCAAAGCTGCTACCCAATTATCTTCTTCAATTGGGGTCTCGCTGTCTGTGTTTTCTGTTTTGGCAAGAATGTAATTTGCTGAATATGCGGGGCCAATAAAATGTCCGGGATAGTAACCACCGATTGCTGATAAAGTAAAGGTCCCATGATAACCTTGTCCCATATCTCCTTCATCCCCAATGTTTGAATCATTATTTACAAAATCATGCATGGCAATTATATTAATAGATTTAAATGCTTCGTGGGTTAACCTATCTACGCCGGCGTCCATCATACAAATTGTTACACCTTGTCCTGTGTAGCCTAATTCTTGAGCAGCGATAACATTAATCTGATTTAATTGCTGATATGCAGCACCGTAATCAACTGAATCAATAGAGTTAAGTTTATTTTGTTTATTTAAATTTTGATTAATCTCTTTTGTAGCTTTCTCAATATCATTATAATTTTTTTTGTACGTTTTTACATTATCAATTTGCTTGACAAACCGGAGTTCAGATATTTTATTAACCAATCCCAGATTTGCATAGCCGCTGATACTGTTAAACCATTTTGATTTCTGTTTGATTTTAAAGCCTAAACTCTCAAGCTGGTTTATATAATTTTGAAATACTGGTAAATCGCTGTAATCGATTAATTCCGATTTAGGCAGAACTTTGCTTCTTCTTTCCAAAGATTTTTCACTTACTACATTTTCCGGCGATTTAAGAAGCTTCTGTAATTTATTTCCTTTGTCGATGAAAGTAACCCATATTAAATACTGACCGGAATCATTATCATTTTTTATTTGATTTTTTAAAGTGCCGGTCAATTTATTTATTGGACTTTGAGAAAATATTATTGAAGGTGAAATTAATAAAACCAGTAACAAAAATTTCTTCATTTTAAATTCCTAAAGATTAAAATTATTTTATCCTGCTGCCGCCTACTACAGATTCACTAACTGATAACACTTGAAGTTTTCCAGCACCATCTTCAACGGCCAAAACCATTCCTTGTGATTCAAGACCCATTAATTTAGCAGGTTTTAAGTTGGCAACAACCACAATTTTTTTCCCTATTAATTCTTCCGGTTTATAACTTTTAGCAAGGCCGGCGATAATTTGTTTCTGTTCTTCACCAACCTTTACCTGTAATTTTAATAATTTTTCACTCTTTTCAACTTTTTCTGCTTCAATAACCTCAGCTACTTTTAGCTGAACCTTCATAAAATCATCGTAGCTGATAAGATTGTTTTCAACTGTTTTTTGAACAGTTGTTTCTTCTTTGCCTAATTGGTTAACTTGTTTTTCTATCACTTCATCCTCAATTTTTTCAAATAAAATTTTTGATTTGTTTAATTTATGTCCGTCCTTTAAATTTTCATTTCCACAATCATCCCAATTCACCGCTTTAGAATTAAGCATATTAAATAGCTTCTCTGAAGAAAAAGGAATTACCGGGTAAAATAACTCAGCTAAAGTATAAATTGCCTGTAAGCATATATTTAATGTAGTAGCGCTTCTTTCATTATCTGATTTTATCGTTTTCCATGGTTCCGAATCATTGAAATACTTATTACCGGCTCGCGCAAGATTCATAATTTCAAGCACGCCTTCTTTAATTTTATATTTTTCAAAAAGATTTGAAATTCTTTGTGGATATTCTGAAATTAAGTTCAGCATATCGGCATCAATTTTATCTATTGAACCTCTCTTAGGAACTTTGCCTTCAAAGTTTTTATGAACGAATGTGAAAGTTCTATTTATAAAATTGCCGAAAATATCCGCGAGTTCGCTGTTATTTCTTGATTGAAATTCATTCCAGGTAAAATCAGTATCGCGAAGTTCAGGAAGATTAGCAGCAAGCATATATCTTAATGAATCGGCGGGAAAAATTTTCAAGAAATCAATCACATCAATTCCCCAGTTCCTGCTTTTTGAAAATTTCTTTCCTTCGTAATTTAAAAACTCATTAGCTGGAACATTTTGGGGAAGAATATATTTTTCCTTCTCGCCGTCATTCCAACCCATCAATATTGCCGGAAAAATTATACAATGAAAAACTATATTATCCTTTCCGATAAAAGCTACATATTTTGTATTTTCTCCCTGCCAGTATTCTTTCCAAAGATTTTCGTTTTCTTTTTGTTTGGATAATTCTTTTGTAGCGGAGATGTAACCGAGCACTGCTTCAAACCAGACATATATTACCTTCCCAATGGCAGAATCAATGGGGACAGAAATTCCCCAGTCTAAGTCCCTTGTTATTGCTCTATCTTGTAAACCGCTTTTAAACCATCCTTTACAATATTGAAGAACATTATCTTTCCAGCCGTAAGTTTCGTTCATCAAAGAAACGTATTCTTCAAGTCTTTTTTGATATTTGCCTAGCGGGAAATACCAATGAGAAGTTTCTTTAAGAACCGGTGTCTCGCCTGATATTTTACTTTTGGGATTTTTCAATTCTTTGGGATCGTACAAAGAACCGCAGTTCTCACATTCATCACTTCTTGCTTCAATGTAACCGCAAACAGGGCAAGTTCCTTCAACATATCTATCCGGTAAAAACATATTAGCTTTTTCATCATAAAACTGAAGCGATTTTTTTTCATTCAAAATTCCGCGATTATAAAATTCCAGGAAGAATTCTTTTGCTGTTTCATGGTGAATTGGCAGGCTTGTACGTGAATATATATCAAAGCTCATTCCGAATTTTTCAAATGCTTCTTTATTGATATTATGATAGCGGTCAATAATTTGCTTTGGCTTAACCCCTTCTTTATCGGCGCTGATAGTAATCGGGACACCATGCTCATCGGAACCGCTAATAAAAATAATATCATTCCCTTTTAACCGGTTAAACCGGACATAAATGTCTGCCGGAAGATAAGCACCGCTCAAATGCCCAAGATGAATCGGGCCGTTTGCATAAGGTAAGGCGGAGGTAACTAATATTTTTTCTTTATTCAATTTGAAATCCAGATAAGTTTAATTTTAACTTCAAATATACTGAAAAATTGCTTTGTATTAGAAATGAATAATCAGGTCAATAAATTGGACACTGTAGTTTATGATTTAAGTCATCTTCTAATAAAAAGTCAAAATAAATGAAAAATTAAAATATAATTTCTGGCTTTCATTTTGGTACTTCATCATTATTAATGAGTGGAGGCTGTCATGAAATTAAATTTATTTAAGAAACCATCCCTAACTACTATCACCATACTTTTTTTCATTGTTACTTTTTCAATATATTCCCAGCAGCGGCAAAAAAATTCAGGAGTAAATAATGGAAACCGTCAGCCGGTAATAAATAATCCTTCACCTGGTGTTGAACAAAAAAGGGAAGCAAATAGTCCACAACAAGTTCAGAATCAAAAAGCTCCGGAACCTCAGCAAGTTCAAAAGCCAGTCGTAAGTAACCCCGCTCCTCGAGTTGAACAAAAGAAACAAGTTATTGATGAGCAGCCGCAAAGAAATTATGAACCAAAGATAATTGAAAGGCCTATTGAACGGAAGAAACAGGTTGTTGATGAGCCAGGCTCACGGGAACAGGTAATAAAACAGCCCATTAGAGAAGACAATAGGCCCACACCTCCGTATGTTCAACATGATCCGCCTGAAGTAATTAACCAGCCGGCAATTGATTACACTAAGCCAATTTGCGATCCACCAAATCGTCCTAATCCACATCCTCATCTTGGTCGCGAACCAATATATGATCCAACTCCTCCGCTAATAATTGAATACATACCTTCTCTACCTAGGCCCATCAACAAATTGACTCTGAAAGAACAAGCAATTCAAGATTATTACGATGAATTTTACTTTGATGCTTTAATTGATTTGAATGCTGCCATTGCTAAAGACTCACTCGATTTTGAGCTGTTCTTTTGGAGAGGAATGACCTGGTTTAAATTAGAAAATTACGACAGCAGTGTAGTCGATTTATCCCGATACTTAAAAGTTTATGATGATGATGCAGAAGCATATTATTATAGAGGATTAAGCAATTTTTATTTAGTTAACAAATTAGAAGCCTATCATGATTTCTTAAAAGCAGATGAGCTTGGATATCAAAAAGCCGGAGAAATTCTTGAAAAAGATTTTAAGGACTATCATAATTTATAGTTCATTGACATCAAATTTATACCGTTTACCGATAAATTTCGTTTGTTCACCGATTTTTGCTTCATAAATTCTTTTGTATTGATTATGTTCTTGCCATAAAAGAATATAATCTTCTTATGGAGACCGAAATGAATGAAAATCAAAACTCAACAAATGCACGATTTATATTAGGCGCAATATTTAATAATAATTGGCGGTTTGTTTTTATTAAAATCATTTGGAATAATTTTCCTTAATGTTCCGCATTTAATTTTTTCCTGGCCTTTCTTCATGCTAGTTGCGGGTATTTTAATTTTAGTAAACTCACATAAAAAAACTCTCGGCTTAATTTTAACAACCCTGGGAGGTTTTTTTCTGTTAAGAAGAATTTTTGATTGGTATGATATTGATTTTGAAATTATAATCGCATTTGCAATTATTGCCCTCGGTATTCACATCATATTTAAGCAGCGAAGAGTTCCTGAAGTAAAGAAGCACCTTCTAATTCTTTTTTAAAAGAGATATAATAGATGATATCTCGATTTTTGGAGGAGGAACAAAAATAATAAATTCAGAAAACTTCAAAGGCGGGAATATAACTGCTATCTTCGGCGGTTCTGAAATTGATTTAACAAACTGTAAACTTGCGAACGGCAACAATGTAATTGACGTGCTTATAATGTTTGGCGGTACTGAAATACGCGTTCCAAATAATTGGAATGTAATACTAAGCGTTACACCAATCTTCGGGGGATTCTCAAATAAAATTAGAAGAGATCCCAATTCCTCAGTTGACCAATCCCGGACTTTAATTATAAAGGGCCTGGCAATGTTTGGCGGCGGCGAAATTAAATCAAGATTTTGAACCTTATAAATAAGAATTGAGATGGTTTCAAATCCAATATTTCAAAAGTTAAAATATTTCTTATTCTACATAGTCTTCTGGCTTGTCAATTCGGCTATCTATTTTTTACTAATTTCTATTGGCTTGAATATTAGCTATGGTATTGCCCTGGTTGACAGTATTGTTTCAAATTTTCTTCTTGCAGCTTTAGGCTTAAGCTATTGGTACCCGGCAAGTTTTATCCCTTTTGAAAAATCAAATGTTACTAAGATTCTTGTTACTTATATTGTGGGCGGCATTTTGTCATCAACAATATGGCTGTTTGTTGTGTACAATATTATGGTTAAAGGATTAAATGCCCCTAATGATTATATCTTTTTCTTTAACGAAAGTATTGCCTGGCGGTTCTTAATCGGTTTTCTTTTTTATTATTTGATTACGACTTTCTATTATGTTATAATTTATTATTCAAGATTTAATGAGAGAATTGTTGAAGAATCTGCTTTAAGAAACTTAGTAACTGAATCAGAGCTGAAATCATTAAAGTTTCAGATTAACCCCCACTTCATTTTTAACAGCTTAAATTCGATGAGCGCTTTAACAACTATTGATCCCGACAAAGCAAGAGAAATGATTTTAAAATTAGCCGACTTTCTTCGATACACTTTAGCGAATAATGAAAAGCAAAAAAATAAATTAAGCGATGAATTAAAAAATATTAAACGTTATTTAGATATTGAAAAAATTCGATTCGAGGATAAGTTTGAATATGTTGAAGATATTCAGGCAGATTGTTCCGATATAACAGTACCAAATATGATTTTACAGCCGTTGTTTGAAAATGCAATAAAGCATGCTGTTTATGAAACACTTGATACCGTTACCTTGAAGCTTACTTGTAATAAAGATGAAAATTTTTTACGGCTTTCCGTTGAAAATGATTTTGATGAAGAATCCAATAATAAAAAAGGCACAGGTATTGGATTAAAGAATATCCAGAATAGAATGGAACTCATTTATCATCAAAGCAATTTGATGGAAATTATAAAATCTGATCATCTTTTTAAGGTGAACTTGTATATTCCACTCACCATAGATTAAAAATCCAGGTTATTTTTAAGCATTGTAAATTAATTTTAAAACTCTGGAATACTTTTACAATTTAAGTTAATTCCAATCACATAGTGACTGCTATGCGGAAGGAAGAGTTAGCGCAGAGGTTGAAGGAACATTACCGGGGACAACTCCGGCAGTGTAGCTTTGATTTAAATTAAAACTGGTGAGTAAAAAAAGTGAGGCTCCCCGATTGAATCGGGGAACCTCATCGAGTTAAGGAATCAGTTTTATTTCACAAGCATTAGCTTCTTTGTCGAAACAAAATCATTAACTTTTAACTGATACAGGTAAACACCACTGGCAAGATTACCGGCATTAAATTCTAAATTATATCTGCCGGTACTTTTATTTTCATTCACGAGCGATGCTACTTCCCTTCCTAGCACATCATAAATTTTTAGAGTTACAAATCCGTCTTTTGGGATTTGATAATTTATGGTTGTTGTTGGGTTAAATGGATTAGGATAATTTTGTTCAAGTGTGTAGGTTTTTATTACTCCTTCTTCTTTAAGTGTCAGCTCCTCTGTCGCAAGTTTCGATAGTACATTATCGTTCACTGTATTATATTCATTTACAAACATTCCCCGCACATCCGGAATATTGGTAGTAAGAGTAATCTTCAACCTTACATTCTTTGTATCATTGCTGCTTATTTGTACATTCGATGCAGTAATGCCGGTTTTATCCTTGCTATCTGCTGTTGTATATTGGGATTGTTTTACTACACCAATCAGCTTGTTAGTACCGTCTTCTATTAACTCTATTGTACAGGCAACATGATAATTCTTCCCGGACTGTTGTACTGCAGATGCAATAAAGCCGCCTCCTTCACTAAAGCTGATCATCGTACCTTTTTGAATTGTAAACGGCTCACTTAACAGCATTGTGTTCAAACTATCAAGCGATAAATGCTGCACTCCTCTTCTTTTAGCCGTTGTATCTTTTATTTCAGGTATATCAACAAATTTTATAATGCTTTTATCTACACTCAAGCTTTTCATAGAATAGGAGAATCCTAATTCATCAGTTTCTAATGCAACGCCTCTCCCAAAAGTGTTTTCCTGGCTTGTTGTCTTTGATAAGCCTCCTAGGGAATTTGAGGTTTGGAAATAATATGGGGAGCTAGCCGGGTAATAAGCAGAAGCAAACATATTGGCTGATGATGAGCCGTTGCTCAATTGTATATATCTGCCTGTGGTATTTAGTGTAATTGTGCTTGAACCGCTTTTTGCAAAATTTTGCCAATTAGAATTATTGGTATTCTGTGCAAAAGCATAATAGGAATTAATATTGTCATCACGTAAATTGAGTGAGACCGAATTAACCATATTTCCGGAATAAGTAAAGACCGGCGGATAAGTAAATAGATCACGATAAACTACATTAACATAATATGGTGTAGCCTGATCCTCCACCGTATAAATCGCGTATCCAGCAAACACGAATATTACCGTCAGGCATTTGAACCATTGAAGGTTGATAATTCCAATACCCGGAACCAGCAGAAATTGTTGAACTATATACTTGAGATGTATTCCAACTGCTCCCGTTGTAATAACAAGAAAGAATTACATCATAAATATTACTGTTGGCGCCGGGATTTGTTTGATATATAATATCAAAAAGTGTAATATCTGCACTTTGTTTATTTAATGATATTGTCGCATTTAGTGAACTGCTTGATGTTCCGGTTATCTTTATTGGGTTTGTTGGAAAAGCGGGATAAGGTGAAATTCCACCTTCATACATATACCCATATTTCCAGTATATACCGGGCTGCATACTGCCGACTGTTCTTTTTCTTTCGAAGCTTAAAACAAAGGCGCCGGCATCCCCTCTTCCCCATGCAATGTTTGGATTTGCATTAGTTGAGGCATACTGATCTCCTCCTGAAGCTTCTGTGTAAAGCGGTCCTGGAAAATCCTGACCTTGACGTACATAACTCCCGCTTGTATACTTAAATATTGCATATTGTATTTTATACGTGTTGCCGTATTGTTCTTGATATACAACAACAACAGCATTATAGTTAGCATTGTTCGGATCAGAGGTGTTATAATGCCAATCG
>CAVZSD010000068.1:0-14274 GCA_963777615.1 uncultured Bacteroidota bacterium
AAAGAATAATTAAATAAGTATTACTAAATTGTACTAAGTAATTTATAGTTGTGTTGAAAATATATTTTTATATTTTCTATTAATAATTCTCTTGCTATTTACTTATAATTTAAGGGGAATCCTTATTGTATAAATTAATCTCATTTATTAATCTAAATATTAAAATATCTAATTAATATTTATTTCATTATTATATAAGAATCTAAGGGAAAGATATGAAAAATAATTATACAAACATTATTATTATATTTTTATTGATAATGTTATGCAGCATAACCCAAGCTCAATGGACGCAGACAAATGGTCCATATGGCGGAGACATCAATTGTTTAGCTTATAACGGTCAAATTTTATTTGCCGGGACTAATAGTGGGCTTTATACTTCCGTCGATAAAGGTAAAAATTGGACTGCATGTACAATTGGCACTCCTACTAACTTAAGCCAACCACCTAACATGATTATACACGACATTCATACAAGTGGCAACACTGTTATAGTACTCACGAATTGGGGGTTCTATTTTACTAATGATAATGGGACAACATGGAATTCCATTGGGGGATCAATATTACTTTACCATAATCCTGGTTCTATATTTAATTTAAAAAACAAATTGCTTGTTTATCAAGATGTAAATGGAGGACTTAACATAACATCATTAACTGATGATCTTAAAACAGCAAACCTTATTGGTTGGTACATTTTTAATTCAAAGGATACCACTGCTCAAACTATCGCATTCTCGGGGAACTATATTTTCATGGGGACAAATGAAGGTATCTATTCTACTCTAGATAGCGGTAAAACCTGGACAATTCAAAATGCTGGGCTAACGGGCAAGAATATAACTTCAATAATTTCTAAAGATAATATTATTTTTGCAGGCACAGATAGTAATGGAATCTTTCGATCAACAAATAATGGAACAAACTGGGAACAAGTTTTATCAGGTTATAATTCCAATTTGATAAATGCTTTTGGTGTTAATAATAACACTATCTATGTGGGAACAAATGGAAAAGGAATCTTTTATTCGGATGATAATGGAACAAATTGGCCCCCCCTAAATTCAGGACTATCAAATGCGTTTATTACTTCAATAACATTCATTGAAAATATTCCCATTGCAGGTACTGCAGGCAGCGGTGTATTTTCTTTCGATGGTTCATGGTCATCTATAAATTCTGGGTTACTTGCAACAGAAATCAATACATTTGCTTCAATTGGAGATACCCTTTTCGGGGCTGTTGAAGGAGGAGGAGTATTTTTTTCTACTGATGAGGGAACAAATTGGAACCAGATTAATAATGGATTGACAAATCTTAAAGTCAAAGCACTTGTTGCAAAAGGGAAAAATCTTTATGCAGGCACATTTGGTGACGGCATCTTTAGATCAAAGAATAACGGATTAGATTGGGATAAAGTGAATTCAGGAATAACACAAAAATATATCCAGTCACTTGTTGTAAGTGAAAATAATCTCTTTGCTGGAACTGCATTGCCTCCAACAGCTCCAAATATTCTTACAACCAGCTGGGCAGATAGCGGAATAATATTTCACTCCACCAATGATGGTATAAGTTGGAATAATTCTTATGATGGACTATATGACATTCGTTCTCTTGCAGCCATAAACGGCAATATCTTTGCTGCAGGGAAAATTGCAACCTTCCATGCGGACGGCGATTTCACAGACTGGGCCTGGCTTGATAATGATACATCTGGGGATTACTCCTACTATGAAGCATGGAGATGGTCTCATTATGTAACATCGTTAGGCGTAAATGCAAATAATCTATACGCAGGAACACAGGGATATGGTATTTTACTTTCAACCGATTATGGAAATAATTGGACTGATGTTAGTACAATTAAAAATAAATCTTTGAATAAAGCTTTGTACGAGGTTAGTTCATTTGCTTCATTCAATAACAATGTTTTTGTTGCACTCATTGGATACAATCAAGGTATTCATATTAACAATGGAATCTATTTATTTTCATCAGAAGATGGAAATTGGATTGAAAAAGATTCGGGATTTCTATCGGATTATATAGGGCAACGTGAACCAGTTTGTGTTTCTCTTTTTGTTCACAATAATTATTTATTTGCAGGAACAAATGGGTTCGGTGTTTGGAAAGTTTCTATATCAGGTATAACAGGAATTAATAACGAGTTCAAAACAATTCCCTATAAATATGTACTCTATCAGAATTACCCAAATCCGTTCAACCCTTCAACAAAGATAAAATATTCGATTCCAGCCTCCCTAAATCTCACCCAAGGTGGGACTTTAGTTCAATTAAAAATTTTTGATATCCTTGGAAGGGAAATTAAAAACCTTGTTAATAAAAATGAACTGCCTGGAAATTATGAGGTTACGTTTAATGCAAGTAATCTGCCAAGTGGAATTTATTTTTATAGACTTCAAGCCGGTTCATTTAGCGATACTAAAAAATTAGTTTTACTAAAATAATTTTCAGCATTTGCATATTCTTATAAACCCGGTTTCTCAAAGAACCCGGGTTTATATTTTTAAAGTCATTACAAATAAATTCACTTAATCTTCGGTGGAATTAATTTATAAACCACTGGTGTTACGAGTCGTGAGAGTATAGTTGAACTAATCAACCCGCCGATAATCACAACTGCCAACGGAGAAATTAAAGGATTTTCAGAAAGCGCAATTGGCATCATACCGCCTATTGCTGTCAACGATGTTAGGATAATTGGAAGAAATCTTAATTCGCCTGCTTCTCTAACTGCTTCATCAAGAGATTTCCCTTCTTCTCTTAATTGATTTGTAAAATCAACCAGCAGAATTGTATTTTTAACTTCAATACCGGCTAAAGCTATTAATCCAATTATCGCAACAAACGATAGTGAATTGCCTGTAATAAATAGTGCAAGCGAAGCACCGACAATTCCAAGTGGAATTACTGACAATACAATCAAAATACTTTTATAAGTTTTAAATTCCAGCAGCAGAACTGCAACAAATAAAAACACTGTTGCGATGATTACCGTATTCATTCCGCCGAAAGATTCTTCACGCTGTTCAACTTCGCCGCCCATTTCATAAGTGTATCCTGAAGGTAATTTAAGATTATTCATCTCTGCTTTTACGTTTTGAATTACTTTGTCATTCAAGTACCCTTCTCGCACAAACGAGCTTACTGATACAGTCCGGATTTTATCTCTGTGATTAATTATAGGCGGCGATGAGACAAATGTTAAAGTTGAAACCTGGCTGATTGGTATAGCTGTTCCTTTATAATTATTTACATATAAATTTTTGAAAGCGTCCAGGGATTGCAAATCTTCTTTTTGTTTTGTAACAAGTATATCGTAATTATCTCCTTTGTCATCAGTCATCTTGCCGACATCAAAACCTGCAACTGCTAAACGTACATCTTTGCTAATTTCACCAACAGCGATTCCAAGTATTCCTGCTTTCTCTTTATTTATATCGACCTTAATATCAGACTTTAATGTTTTCAAAGGATTCCCGATGTAGATGGCTCCTTCGGTATTTTTAAGAAGTGTCTCTACTTTTGAGGCATACATGCCTGAGAGAATCTAAATTATCACCAAATAATCTTATTTCTACAGGAGCTACAACCGGCGGTCCCTGTTCGAAATTTTTAACTTCAATTTTCGCTCCTGTGTATGGAGTCCATTTATCACGAAGTTCTTTTATCAACTCAGTTTTCTTCGAACGTTTAGTGTGCTCATCAAGCTGAACAAAAATTTGTGCAAAGTTCGCTTGTTCATTTCTCTGGAGAACATTGTAATAAATTTGCGGATTACCTCTTCCAACATTTGAAGAGAAATATTTAACCTCTGGATATTTTTTTAACTGCGATTCAATTTGTTTTGTAATGTAATCAGTATAATCGAGACTCGATTGGGGCGGTGTATTTATTTCAATTAGAAACTGAGGTTTTTCAGATGCCGGGAAAAGGCTGAATCCTATAACAGGAACAAGCATAATAGCTCCGGCAAATATTGCAGTCGCTAATAATACAGTTATAACAGGCCTGTTTAATGCTTTATCTAAAATTACAGAATAACTTTTGGATATTGCTTTCTTCAATATTCTCAAAAATATATTTCCTTCCGTGGGGCCTTGGTGCTCTTTTAAAATCCTGCTGGTAAGAAATGGAATTATTGTAAGTGATACAACCATAGAAGCGAGTACACTTGAAATCACAGCGATTGGAAGACTTCGGATAAAGTCGCCGGAAGAACCCGGCAAAAGTACTAAAGGAAGAAAAGCAACTATCAGAGTCATTGTACATCCAACTACGGCAAGAGCAATTTGTTTCGCACCTTTTAATACTGCATCAATCCTGGTATTCCCTTCCCTTAGCCATCGCTCAATATTTTCAACAACAACAATTGAATCATCAACCAAAAGTCCAAGAGCAACAACAAAGCCAACAATGCTTAATTGATTTAAATTAAAGCCAAGCAAATTTATTATTGTTATTCCTATTGCAAGAGATAGTGGAATTGAAATCATTACAATCAATGCCGACCTATATCCTAAAGGCAAAAGTGTAATTGAAACTAAAAGTATAGCAATTAAAAAATCTATGCCTAACCCTTTTAGCCTATTATTAACATTATCAGCTTGATCAAAGTTTTGGACAAAATCAATATTTGATGGCAAAGAAGATTTGAATTTCTCCAAGACAGGTGAATACATTTTTTGTGCAGCTGTTATATTTTCACCGGGCTTTAAAGCAGCCACAACAAAAACACACCTGTGAGAATTTATCCGGGTTACGTAATTAGGTTTTTCAAAACCGAAATAAACATCTGCTATATCTTTTAACAAAACATTCTTACTGTTTGCTGAATAGACTATAGTATTTTTAACTTCATTTACATTTTTATAACTGCCGTTTGTTTGAATATTAAAGCTCCTTGTACCAGCATCTACATTACCTCCGGGTATATTTACAGCATCACTTTGAATGCTTCCGAGAACGGCATTTAAAGGGATGTGCATCTGGCTCATCTTATCAAGCTTCAATTCTACTCTTACATTTTTATCGGGTAAACCATGAATTTTTACGTTCTTCAGGATAGGAAGTTTCTCAAGTTCATCCTGTAAATTTTCTGAAAATTCTTTTAATTTATCATAAGACGCATTTTCTGAAATCAATGCAGCCTGAATTACATTTACATTGGACGGCAGCCATTTTTGAATATCGATGCTGTATATATCGTTTGGTAATTCGCTTCGCATATTGTTTACTTCTCTTATCACCTCTTGATACTTTTCATCAATGTTAACTCCGTGCTGATATATAACTTCAACTACTGCTAAACCATCTCTGATAGTTGTTCTAATATGTTTAATGTTTTCCAGCGACGATATTTTCTTCTCAATCGGGTTGACAACCAGTTCTTCCATATCTTTTGGACTTGTACCCGGATAGATAATAACAATTGGAAAATCCGGTGAGCCTAGTTCAGGATCTTCGGAGCGCGGCATATTTATTATTGTTGAAACGCCAATGATAATTAGCATTGCTGCGAACAACATGGTTAATTGTGGAAACTTTACTGCATATTCAATTATTTTCATAATCAGCTCAATTAATTTTTATCAATTTTTATTTGAGAATTATTGTCAAGGTAAGCACCACCGGAAACAATTATATATTTGCTTTCATCAAGTCCGCTGTTTAGGTAAACACTGTCTTTATCAAATTCGAAAATATTTACCTTAACTTTGTTTGCTGTTTTCATGTCATTTGTTGTAAACACATAAGCTGAATTTCCGTCCCCTTCCAGCAATGATTGATATGGAACAATCCATACATCAGAAAGATATTCTGGGATATATTTCTGCTTTACCAAATAATCCGCTTGCAATTTTATGAGATTGATTTGCAGTAATCTTTAACTCGACATAAAATGTTCCACTGTATGGATCGACTCCTTCAGACTTGCGGTAAACAGCGGCTGCAATATTTTTTGAGGGATCAACATCAGATTGAATTAGAGCCTTATCTCCTATTTTCACAACAGACCAATCATGATCACTAATTCCCGCTTTCAATATCCAATTGCCTTTTGTCGCGCCATTAGTTTGCAATACTGGAGTTCCCGGACCAACAAGCTGCCCTTCATTTACAAATTTCTTTAAGATATATCCGTCATCCGTAGCACGGATTTCCGAATGATTTAAATTATATTTTGCGATTGTTAATTGTTCAACTGCAACTTCATATCCTGTTTTTGCATCCTGCATTTGAGATAAAGTTGCAACACTATCCTTATATAGATTTTGTGCCCGGTCGTAATCTCTTAGGGCTTTTTCATAACCAGAATTTGCTTGAGATACTTGAGCTTGTATTTCATTTAATTCAAGAGCAGCAAGAACCTGATCTTTCTTTACTTTGTCTCCTTCATTGACATAAACTGATTTAACAATTCCTCCGGTTTTAAATGAAAGATAAGTCTCGTCATCGGTTGTAAAAATGCCGGAAACATTAATTGGTTTTTGCACAGACTCTTTTTTCAATTCGGCAATTTTAACCGGGATTACATCATCTGTATTTTGTTTCTTAGGTGAGGTGCAGCCGTAAAAACCAATGAAGAATAAAATCATCGACGGAATTATTATTTTTACTTTCATATTTCTTACCTTCTTAATAATTAATCTTGATTCCGGTTTCACGCTCATAATTAGCGATAGCCGATAAAACTTTATTAGTATTTATATTGACCATTAATTCAGCTTGCGTTAGCTGCGAACGGGCGTCAATCGTTTCAATAAATGTATTTACTCCTTCTTTGTATCCCTTTTCAATTAGCCTTTCATAGCCGATTGCTGCTTTATATTTTTTTTGTGCGGTGTAATAATTTTGCTGTGCAGCAATTAGATCATTTCGGGCTAATGTTTGGCTAAGCTTTAATTGCTTTGTCGTAAGGTCAAGGCTGAGCTGTGCATTTTTAACATTAAGCTCAGCCTCATCCACTTTGTAACTGTTTCTAAAAGCTTCGAAAATCGGGACACTTAGCTGGAAACCAAATAAATAATATCTTGAATCTTTATTTAAATTCCAGATTTGATCCTGCGCCCCAAGATCAAGATAGGCATTTACTTTAGGCACCCAGTATAATTTTTTCATTGTTAAAAATGATTCATGCATACTCTTGTCTGTTTCAAGCATTTTTAATTCTTCCCTTCCCGAAACATCATAGCTCTCGGCAAGCATCGAATCAACTTTAGATATCTTTAACTGAATGTTAAATGATGTATCAATTTCCGAATCCAATTCTTTATTTAGAATGAAATTAAAATATTTTTTTGCTGATAGAACATTATTTTGTGCATCAATAATTTTCGAATCTACATCCGCTATTTCACTTTCAGACCGCAAAATATAAACCGGCAAACCTTTTCCATTAGTTAAGAGTGATTCATTTACACGTTTACCCTCTTCTGCAACTTTCAAAGCATTTTGATAAATCTTTGAAGCAGAGACTGCACTTAAAAAATTGAAATATGCTGTTTTTATGTCTTTGATCAACTCTTTTTTATAAGCGTCAACTTCATATTCTTTTAATTGTACCTGGTCTCTTTGAATGCTGTGATTAATAATTAGATCAGTATTAACAATCGGCATGGTAGTTCTCAGCTTAACATCATAATAATGAAAAGGGAAAAAATTTATTTTTACATTATCAAGCTGCGGAAAGCTGTTGCTTTGAGTTAGTTGATTCAAAGTAGAGTAAACAGGATTCAGTAAATCACCGACCGGGAAAGAGATATTTCTTCCGCCTTCCCCGCTGGTATAATCTCCTTGAAGATTAATTGATGGAAAGAATAAGCTGGTAGCGGTTTTTAAGGAATACATTGCTTTATCAAGAGATATCTTTTTTTGATTAAGAACAATATTGTTTGCGATACCTTCTTGGATATACTTATCAAGCTGATTCTGAGCAAAGATGTTTTGCCCGCATAACCCGTAAAATAGAATTACGATAAATGCAGTTATACCAATTTTTATTTTCATACTCACCATTAAAATTTTATTTAAATATCTGTTAAACATAAGAGAATGATTGAACAGTGTTTAATCATACAACAAAAAATTTTATCTAATAAAAGTGTCTAGAACACTTAAAGCATTTTGAATAACTTGCTCATGTTCCTGCCCATTTATATTTTTTATGGCAGCACCTCGCCGAATAAGGAGAGAAGCCATCCCATGAACTGTTGACCACAATAAAAAAGCCACTGATTCTGTATTTTGATCTTTGAATAATCCCGCGGTTTGGCATTCAGCAACATTTCTCCTTAACAGATCATACGATCTTAAACCATGGTCCCAACCTTCCTTCATGCAAATGATTTCTTGCGGCCCTCTGATTATGAACATAACATCATAATACTCTTGATTATTAAGAGCAAACTCAATGTATGCTCTTCCATGTGCAATTAACCTTTCTCTGGGATCTTGTATGCTTTGAGCAGAAAGCTGTTTTTGATAAAGCATTCCAAAACCTTCAACATGAAGCGCGTAAAAGATAGAATCCTTATCTTCAAAATATGTATAAATTGTTCCGGGACTATATTCAATTTTTGAAGCTATTTTTCTTATTGAAACGCCATCATATCCATCTTTTATAAAAAGCTGCATGGCTGCTTCAAGAATCATCTTTCTCATCTCAGCTTTTTCTTTTTCTTTTCTTTCCGTAATTCCCATTTACAAACCCTAAAAAATTATTCGACGTGAATATATTGTACAGTGTTTAATTTGTCAAGAGGATTTTAATAAATTATTTGAAGAATATCTTTTTGTCTTCATTTTAAAACATTCTTTGTGATTCAAAAAAAGATACTTTATTTTAAATACAATAATAAATATGGATAATTCTAGTAATTGTATTTTTAAATTTTATTGTTTACCAAACTAACAAACTTGAATCTCCTCAATCAAAAAAGTTCCCTCATATGAAATCCAAACTTTTACTAATCAGCGTTTTTATTTTTGTAAGTGTATTTAGTTCATTTGCACAAGAGGAAGCGAAACTTTCTGTTACCACGATAAGTTCGAATGAAATAGTTATTGTAATTCAAAAGTCATTTCATGCAAGATATGGCGTGGCATATCCTATAACTTATAAATTTGATATCCCGCAGAATTCTATCAATTTGCTGTTAATGGAAAAATACAATTCAAGCGGGATTTGGAAACAAATTGCAGAAAAAACATCCTCTGATTTATTTAATTCCATAGAAGCTGTTCGATTTGATTATACAAATTACGTAGCGTATGCATCCGCAGTATTCTCTGGAAATTCCGATTCACTTTATTTAAAAATGGTTGATTTAAATAATAATACAGCCCCAATAATTTACAAGGGAGTTTCAAAATATTACGATAATAGGCAAGCCGCTGTTACGGTTTCCTTTGATGATTGGGAAGATTGGAACGCTCCTAGAATTCCGAAATTAGTTCATTTATTTACATCGAAAGGACTATACCTGAC
This sequence comes from uncultured Bacteroidota bacterium, assembly GCA_963777615.1. GTDB lineage: Bacteria > Bacteroidota > Ignavibacteria > Ignavibacteriales > Ignavibacteriaceae > CAVSWT01. The sequence goes on from CAVZSD010000068.1 coordinate 9,521, forward strand.
TGGAGCAGTAATCACTCATTTTTGTTCAGGTTCAACTTGGCAGCAAATCCAAAATGAAATTGATTCAGGTTATGTAGAAGCAGCTTCTCATAGTCAAACTCATCCTGAAACTCCTTATGCAAACCCAGAAGATGAAGTTAATGGTTCATATAATGACATTCTGAATAATCTTAAACTTCCTCCACCCTTCAGTAGTGCGGGAAAAGAATATGTATACACATGGATAGCGCCGTATGGAAATTTCGATTCAACGGTTGATTCATTACTAGAGAAATCGGGATATCTTGCTCCTCGTATTTATGCAAATCAGGATACTGCCAATCCAAGAACATATATTTATGGTGATTCAACAATAAGTTCTTGGGACTCAACTAGAAATCATTTTGCTCCATTTTTTCCTACTGTTGAACTTGGAGCGCCAAGTTGGGGAGGCGGCGAACTAGTCTTACATCATTAAACAATCTTTTTGATACTATCGTTCAAAAAGGAGATGTCTATCATTGCATGTGGCATCCGCAAGTATTAGAACCTGATATAAATAAAAGTTATTTGAACAGTCATATAAACTATATAAGTAATCATAAAAATGTTTGGTACGTGAATCTTGGAATCTTATATCTTTATCATTTAATCCAGATGAAAAATTCTTCTGGTTTGACGACTGGAATTGCTGCAACAAATAAGGCCCCGGCATCTTTTGAATTATATCAAAATTATCCGAATCCCTTTAACCCAACAACAATTATAAGATTTACAATTCCAGAAAACAAAAGTAATGTAACGCTTAAAATTTATGATTTGCTTGGAAGAGAAGTCGGCACACTTTTAAATAAACAAGAAGCACCTGGAACTTATCAAATTAATTTCGATGCTGAAAATTTATCTTCTGGCATTTATTTTTATCAACTTAAAGCTGACAATTTTGTAATATCAAAAAAAATGATTTTAATGAAATAATTAAAATTCTAAGATTTTCACTTTATTGTATTTTGATTTAATTGTGCTCAACTAGTTAGCAAATTACATTTGACTAATTTTATATTTTAAGATGTAAATTTAATCGTGTAAAAATTAACCCACTTTTTAAGACAACATGTAATAAAATTCCTTTACTGCAAAATCTCTTCGTAATTATAATCTAAACAACAGTTTTTAAGTAAATAAAAATTAAAATTTCTAGGAAATGCTACTGGCATTGTTTATGTGCACTATATCATTTTACAAAAAATTAATCGTTTTAAATTTGAAGCCCGGCATAGACTTTAACATTGTTAAACTATTTCGCCTTATTCAAAAAGGTTTCAAGGTTTAATAAATACAAAGGGAACAAAATGAAAAAAATATTTCTATTAATAATAATTTATTTTATGCTTCAATTAAACCTTTTAGCACAATCACCAAATCCAAATCCTTATTGGTCAGGTGGAATGAATATAGGATACAATACGGGATTAGGTTTTCAGGGGAACTTAACTATTTCAAATTTTGCTCAGGACTTCCCTTTCTCGGCAAGGTTTGGAATCGAATATACAAGTATGAATCCCGGCACCCTGAACAAGCAAGAAAAATTTTTATAAATGATGCTACAAACGGAGTTCCGGAAAAAAGCGGCAAAGTTTGGGCATTTAGATTGGATTTTCTTTACCCGGTAAAAATATTTTCATTTCATAGATCATTTTTATTTTTCGGGCCAAGGTATTCTCAATTTACAGCAGATTTTGAATTCATTGACGGGAATGAATTTTTTAATATTTCAAGTAACCAATGGGGATTAGGAATTGGCGCACAGTCTAATTTTTTATTATCGCATAGATTAGATTTAGTTCTTACTACCGGATTTGATTATTATTTCTTGGGCATTATAGAAGGCCACGATACTTCTTATGGACCTGACGGCGAAATTATTAATGGAAGAAAAAATTATACTTACAATGATGCCGACAAAGCTATCAACCAACCTAATTAGTTTTGAAAGCAATGATGGGATTTAATTATTATTTTTAATTTGAATTATCCTATATATGAAATGATAATTTAATTGAGCTGTTAATGATTTAACAGCTCTTTTCATTTCATTAAGAAGTTAGCTTCTTAAATATTATTAATTGTGAAAAATAATTTTGGATAAAAAGTAAAATTTATCATTTGAGAATATCTATTTTATTCTCTAAGTTCATTCTCATCCTAATAGCAAAAATATATAGACAATCTTTTCTTCAAATATATTTTATAATGCAATCTGGGATTAGCTCATTTCTTAATTTCTATTTTTAGTTAAACGACAATATTTATAATTAGGAGGCTTTATGTTATTAAGGTTATCTATGTTTGCTGCAATCTTATTTTTTCTCGGATCAAACCTTATTCAAAAAAGTAATTTTAGTAATTCAATCGAAGGGGCCTGGAATATAGTTGAAGTTCAATTTGTGAAAGCTGATGGAAAAGTTACTTCAGTTAAACCACTTGAAAGTTTAGTGCTTCTCACAAAGGATCATTATAGTTTTTGCTGGTCGTCTCATAAATCAATTTCGAATACCTGGCAAATTTCAGACAGTGAACGTGTTAGTCGTTTTAATCAATCGTTAATAAATTCCGGCACTTACAAATTTTCTGATTCTTTGCTTGTTACTCGTGCAGAATTCGCTTTAGTGCCAAAGTTTGTTAATGGAACAGCTTCATTCAGATATAATTTTTCCGGGGACACTCTTATTTTAACAGTGTAAATGTGTTATCTTCAGATAATATTTTACACCCAATTTATGTTAGTGGTGCTCACACTGTAAATAAATTAATTAGAAAAAATTGAAAAGAAATCTTTTTTTAGCTTTTATTCTTTAAATTGTAATTCAAAAATTGGAGATCACTATGCCCCATAAAAAGCAAAGCAAAACCAATGAAAGCCGCAGAAATTTTTTAAAAACAAGTATCGCCGGAAGTATAGCGGCAGCCTCGCTTCCCACTTTGTCTTTTGCTGAAAAAGTAGTTAAGAAAATATCACCTCCAAATAAAGTTGAACCTTTTGAACTTGATGAAATTACAATTGATGAAATTAGTTTAGGATATAAATCCGGGAAATATACCGTTCGCTCAATAACAGAAAAATATATTTCACGAATAAAAGAAATTGATAAATCCGGACCGGCAATTAATAGTGTAATCGAATTAAATCCTGATGCCTTAAAAATTGCTGATGAACTTGATAAAGAGCTAAAAGAAAAAGGCCCGCGAAGCCCTTTGCATGGAATCCCGGTTCTCTTAAAAGACAATATTGATACTATTGATAATATGGAGACTACTGCCGGTTCATTGGCTTTAGTTGGATCAAGGCCTCAAAAAGATTCTCATGTTGCAAAGCAGCTTCGAGATGCCGGTGCTTTAATTTTGGGTAAAACAAATTTAAGTGAATGGGCAAATATGCGTTCTACTCATTCCACCAGCGGCTGGAGCGGACGCGGCGGGCTTACAAAAAATCCTTATGCACTTGATAGAAATACTTCAGGCTCAAGTTCAGGTCAGGCTTTGACGGCGGCAAATTTTTGCGCTGTTTCTGTTGGCTCTGAAACTGATGGTTCTGTTGTTAGCCCTTCATCTTTAAATGGGCTTGTAGGAATTAAACCCACTGTCGGTTTGGTAAGTCGTGCTGGAATTATTCCTATTTCTCATTCTCAGGATACTGCAGGCCCAATGACTCGTACAGTTAAAGATGCAGCAATTTTATTAAGTGCAATGGCTGGTGTTGATGATGAAGATGAAGCAACACAAAACAAAGAAAGGAAATCTTATCCTAATTACAATCCGGATTACACAAAATTTTTAGATAAGAATGGGTTGAAAGGAGCAAGGATTGGGGTACTGAGAAAATATTTTGGTTTCCTTCCTTCTGTTGATAAAGTGATAAATGGATAGCTTAGAAATATTAAAACAGAATGGTGTAATTTTAATTGATCCGATTGAAACATAGATTCACTTGGAAAATTTGATGATAGTGAAAGCACTGTTTTGTTGTATGAACTAAAAGCAGACATGGCTGCTTACTTAAAACATCGCGGTCCTAATACTCCTTTTCGCACTTTAAAAGATTTAATTGATTTTAATAAAAAGCATGCTGATAAAGAAATGCCATACTTCAATCAGGAAATGTTTTTAAAGGGAGAAGAAAAAGTACCACTTGACGGATCAAGAATATATTGACGCTTCTGGAAAAGAATCACCGCTTAACGCGTGAAGAAGGAATTGACGCTGTAATGACCAAACATAATCTTGACGCAATTGTATCTCCCTACCGATAGTCCCGCCTCCACTACAGATCTTGTAGATGGGGATCATTTTCTTGGAGGAAGCTCACAATTACCAGCAGTTTCAGGGTATCCGCATATAACAGTACCTGCCGGACAAGTATTTGGTTTGCCAATTGGAATTTCCTTTTTCGGAAGAGCCTGGAGTGAACCAGTGCTTCTAAAAATTGCTTATGCATTTGAACAAATAACACAAGCACGTAAGCCGCCGAAGTTTTTAACGAGTGTTGAATTGAAAGTCTAATAATGGGAATTTGAAAAGTCCACAACTAATTCATGTATATAAAATAGATGGACGCAAATTTGCGCCCACTACTAACTATAGGTTTAGTTGAAAATAATATCTATTCTTTACTATCTTTTCTTCTTCAACTCTGCAACCTGATTAGCAAGCTCATTTACTTGCTTTGTTAAACCTGCAACAGCCTGAATAATTTGTTCCATCAATGGGCCTGGTGA
>CAVZSD010000069.1:0-179088 GCA_963777615.1 uncultured Bacteroidota bacterium
ATTTGATGAGGTTAGGTGCCGCATTAGGAATTGTTTATACGATGACTTTTAAAACTGATCTTGTCGATTCAATTATTGCTATTGTTGTTGGAGGTGTGCTTGGATATCTTATCGGTATGATAAGTAAAAAGCCTTAAAGTTACAGAAATCGAAAGCTTAATTCTAAGCGTAATAATGTAATTATTATTTAATATTAAGAGGCTGTCTCAAAATTAATTTTTACAGTCACACTGAGTTTATCGAAGTGTGAATTTATTCTAACTTGTCAGTCTTCGAAAAGCTCAACCTGACAGTTTTTGATTTTTGAGACGATCTCTTTTATTTTTTATAATTAATAATTTTAATATACAGATTATTATTAATTTCTTATTCTACCTTTTCGTGCACAATCTCAAATCGTTTATTAAATTCAAACCGCCGTCCTTTCCATTGCATAATATTACCATCAAATTTAACTTCCCAATAGCTGTCGTCATCTTTACCGGCATCACTGTCAATAAACAATTCTTTCTCTTTTTCATCAATTGACCATCTGCCTGTATTTTCTCTTTTCTCTCCTGTTCCGCTTTCAAATGTTGAATCTTCCTTAAAGCTTATCCACCTATCATTGCCGGGATTATGTTTTACCGTTACATCTTCGGACAGTTCCAAAACTTTTACCATCTTCCATTTACCAATAATTGATTTACTTAGATTGTTGTTTTGAGAATATGCGTTATTACAAGAGATTAATATTGAAATCAATAAAATGAATTTTAACATAGCATTCCTGATAATATGCTGACTTTAGGACTGGAAGCTAAATATTATTTGTTTGACAGGCAATTGCAATTAATGGAGTAATAATTTATTTCTTACTCATCGAGATACTGCCGTTGCCAACATTTAAAACAATATCACCAGCACCGCTGCCGAGTGTGCCGTTAAAAAATTTGTTGTTTGACTGCTGGTTTTGAAAACTTAGGCCGTAATTACTTATGCCGCCGTTACCAACAGCCGCACGCACTGAAGCATTGGTTTCACCTGGAATTTTTAAATCGATGGAGCCGTTACCGATGGACATTGCTACATTGCAAGTATCCATTAAATTGACATTAGCGTCTGCGTTACCATTTCCAATGTTTATAACCAAACCACATGTTGATGAATTAACGGTAACATTTCCGTTTCCTAGATTTAAATTGTAATTGAATTTAGCAGGCATTAAAATTCCAAGTTTTATTTCATAATTTCTATCGTCGTTTTTAGGATGATCCACTTTTATTTTAATGCCGGAGTTAGCTTTTGTTATATTGATGCTTATCCGGGATAAATGATCCCGCGCGTCATTTTCGCTTTCTTTACTTTTTACTTTCTTGGCAATGTTGCAATAAATATTTTTTGCAGTATCTGAAGTGGATATAAGAATGTTCCCGTTTGTGTTTTCTATTGTAAAATTATTTTGTGTTGTAATTTCAATTATTTGTGATTCGCTTGACTCCGATTCAAACTGATCAGACATAAATGAATCTTCGCTGCAGTTTGAAATAAAAATGAAGATTAGTGCAGGCAATAAAAAATGGATTAATGCTTTCATAAGAACCTCCAATTTATTCTATTAAAGAAATTGGGGAATAAACATAAAGAAGTAAAATATTTATATGAGTTGACTGCTGAATTTACTCCCCGGTCCCTCTCTCAATTGAAATTAATTTCATCATCAAATTGTAAATCAAAAAATATAAAGTCAAGAAAATTTATTTGAATGGTATATTCAATTTTTTTTAGGTGTAATTTCCTGGTGGTTAATTTCACTTTCATTTATTATAATCAAACTTTGATTTTTAATTTACTATCATACTTTGATTCATGAATATCCTTCAACTATCAAAAACAGAAGCAGCAAAGATCATATTAAATACGCAATTGTTTGACGGTAAAATAAAATTTGCAAAAGGGAAGAATGGTTTTGCCGAAATTATAAATAAGTTGGGCTATGTTCAGATAGATACCATCTCCGTCATTAACCGCGCACATCATCATATACTTTGGTCAAGGAAGAATGATTACAAAGAAAAACATCTGCATGATCTTCAGGCAAAAGATAAATTAATATTTGAATACTGGACACATGCCATGTCTTTTATTCCTATGCAGGATTACAGATATGCGCTGCCGAGAATGGAAAATTTTAATAAACCTAAAAGCAAATGGTTAAAATACAGACACAATCAATCTAAGAAATTTTTCGTGCCGGTTTTGGAAAGGATTAAAAATGAAGGCCCGTTAAGCTCAAGCGACTTTGAAAACGATACCGGCAGAAAAGGCGGAACCTGGTGGGAATGGAAGCCTGCCAAAACTGCGCTTGAGTATCTTTTCTGGAAAGGGGATTTGATGATAAGTGAAAGGAAAAAATTCCAGAAGTATTATGATTTATCTGAAAGAGTTCTCCCGGAAAATGTTGATACCAGATTTCCTTCTAAAAAAGAATTGAGTTATTATTTTGTGCGGCGTGCATTGTCTTCACTCGGAATAGCAACGGAAAAAGAAATATTAAAATTCATGCAGCCAGGCAAAACATCAGTATCCGATTTACAAATTGCAGATAAGAAATCAATTACAAAAGCAATTGATGAATTACATGAATCTGGGGAAGTAATTCCATTAACAATTGAAGCTGATCATAAGTTAAAAAATTTTGCTTTGAGTCAATCAATAAACACAGCGAAAAACAAAAAGAAATTTTCATCAAACATCCATTTATTATCTCCATTTGATAATCTTATCATTCAAAGAGAAAGGACAAAAAGATTATTTGACTTTGATTATTCTATCGAGTGTTACGTTCCCGCACCTAAAAGAAAATTCGGTTATTTTGTAGTTCCAATACTCTGGGGAGATAAATTCGTTGGCAGGTTTGATCCGAAAGCAGAGCGTTCTACAAACACATTATTTATTAATAATATTGTTTTTGAAGATATTCAAATTGATCATGATGAATTAATTCCAAAGTTATCATCGGCGCTTTGGAAGTTTGCTTCATTTAATGGATGTGATAAAATTGTAATTAAGAAATGCAAACCGGCATCTGTTAAATCGCTTCTTAAAGCTTCGTTAAGAAATAATATGAAGTGAGTTATGCGATTTAAGTTAAATGTGTAAAGACGCATAGCGATGCGTCTCTACAAATGTTAAGATTGGTTTATAATGTGAAGTTTTAAAAACAATACTTAATTATTTTTGTTCCGCTATCTGTTTTAAAATTTGTTCCACTGCTTCCTTTCCCCAATTCGGCATAAGATCATTTGCAGGAGTAAACTTTTCATATTTTGCCATAGACTTTTCAAGGATTGGTTTTGCATTTACGGGCCCGCCGCCAAACTGTTCCGGTGTGTGAAATATTCCTACTCCAATTAAATATTCCGGGCGGGGATTTAATGAATCAATTGCAATTGCCTGCTTAAAATTTTTATCTGCTTCTGCACCATACTTCTGCCATCTATTCATCGGATCAACCTGCATCCGTGCTTGTGCGGTCATTCCTTTAAGAGTATAGATTTCAGAATTATTCTGATCAAGCGAATCCGCAATTCCGGCAAGTTCATCGGCTTTATCTAAATAAGTATCTGTCTGTGATTTGGAAGTATCAGTAAAAGCAGCAATCACATAAGAAAAAGAGCTGTAATAAAATGGAAGCCATTTATCATTTTCAGCTTGGGCAATTCGTTCAAAATTATTTGCAACTTTAATCCAGTCTTCTGCAGTTCGGCATTGATCCATTTTTTCTAAATTTGTTTTCACTGCCTTTTCATATTTGTCCTGAGCAAAGGTTCCGGAAAGAAATAAAAACGATAGAACGATGGTAAGAAAAATTTTCATTTTGATCCTCTTATTTAATTATATGGATTAGTTTCACCTAAAGAAATAAACATTCCTAAAAATGCAAAGCGCGGTTGCCGGTGGAAGAATTGGCGCGCTGAATTTTCCATCCGATTGAATAATTATAACCATAAATATTATTGAATCCTAGAATGTTATCTATTGAAAAGAATATCACTGTAAAATTATTAAAAATAGTTCTAATGTGGCTTATATTAAAACTTAAATTGTTATAACTTTTTGCGTGGTCTCCTAAAAACTCAGGATTGTTCGGATTAAAATATGGACGGCCGGTAGCAAATGTATATGTTAAACCGATGTACGAAGTAATATTCTGGAACCATCGCTTGGCAACAATTGATAATGTGTGCGGTGTAGAAAATGGAGGTGAAGCAAGCGAAGGATAATTTTTATAATTTCGTTTTGTATCCAGATAAGAATAAGATATCCAGTAATCTGTATATTCAAAAGTTTGGCTGTCGCGCCAAAAAATATCAACACCTTTTGCATAACCGTCGCCGGTGCTGCTGAAAGGGACTTCGGGAAGATTTAGATAAGGATAAGTATAAACCGTCCCTTTAGCAAGATGATTATATTTTTTGTAATAAGTTTCTATTCTGAATGTTCTGTTGTCGCTTATGTATTGGTAATTAAAAATATAATGTGTAGCTTTTTCAAAATGTGAAGTCTCTTGACTGAATGAGAAAATCCTGCCCTGGGGTTTGATAAAATTGTCCGTAAGCAAAATTAAGCTGATCATATTTGCCAAGCCTGTAAGCAAGAGAAATTCGCGGAGCTAAGTTTGATTTATTAATAGCCTTTGAGTGCTCAGATCTTAATCCAATTCGTGCTGCAAAATCATTGGTTATAAATATATCGGATTCAATATAACCGGCGAGATAAGTTTCATTCAACTTTCCCGCAAGTTCGTTAAAGGTGGTTGTTGCATTTAAATTCTGGGCTTCTCCGCCGATAGTTAAAACAGCTTTTGAAAATAAATTTTTTGTAATTGTAACTTTTCCTGTTTGGAAATAATCATCCTGTTTTGCCAGGCCGGTATTAATTTCATTTTTTACTTTATCAGCGCTATAAGAGTATCCGGCAAATATTGTCCAGTCATCCCAGAGAATATCATGATAGTTTGTATTTACAAAAAAGTTATTGCTGTTTTGATGTATAAAATCTTTTTGCGAAATGCTATCCAGGTTAGGGACATTAAGTGAAAAGCCACCGAAATGATATGAAGTGAATACTTTCAGCATACCGGTTTGGGAAACTTTTTGGCGGTAGTTAGCAGAACCAGCAAAACTTTCCGGGGCTTTTTTCCAATCCGTTCTCTGTTTTTGAATTTGAAAATAAGGATCAAGATTATAATAACCTGCTTCAACAGCGAGAGAAGAATTTTCCCACCGCTGAACATGAGAGCCGCCAAAACCGACAGCCATTAAGTTAATTGCTGTTTGTGTTTTAGGTGCAAGGTCTTGAGTTTTAAGAACAAGTACTGATGAAAGCGCCTGTCCGTATTGTGCTGAATATCCACCGGTACTAAAAAAGGTTCCTTTAAATAACATTGGTGAAAATCTTCCGCGCGATGGAATATCAGGCACACTGCTGAAGAAAGGATTTTCAACGACCATCTCATCAATAACAGTTTTTGTTTCAGACGCTGAGCCGCCGCGGACAAATAATCCTTCTGTTTCACCTATTTTTTGTGTTCCAGGCAAGGTACTTAAAGCAGAGTAAATATCTGCACTGGCTCCAGTAGTTACAATATCAAGTGGACGAAGAATAACGGATTTTTTTTCATCACTAGCTTCAAATGAGCCAGCTGATATAATTACAGTTCCAAGCTCGGAAGATTCTTCTTCTAATTCTATTTTAAAATATTTGTCTTTTCCATCCAGTACAACCGGCTGCGAATAAGTTTTATAACCGATAAAACTCACAACCAAATTTCCATCTCCTTCTTCATCGGTTGTAAAAGAGAAGCTGCCGTCCGAATTGGAAGAAACTCCATCGTATGTATCTTTTAAATAAACATTTGCCCCGGGCAGAAGCTCGTTGTTTTTATCAGTTATTTTACCTGAAATTTTAGTCTGTGCAGAAATAAATGAAGTAAAAATTAAAAGTATGAATATTGTAAATGAAAATTTTGACAGCATTTTTTTTGAAGGATCCCGGTTATTGGTAATTAGTTTACACAAAACTTATAAATAAAGAACAAACCATCAAATATTAATTTGATGATTGGTAGTATTTGTCCATAGGATATTGAATTTAATAATTTGATGTAAAATCCAGTTCATGTTGCGTAATCGAATTTTTAATTATACTTTTTGGGTAAGACGTTTTTTTATCCGGTTTGAAATCCACAAACAAAGTATGCCGACTATAATAAAGAAGATAGTTATCACGGTAAAAATTTCTACATCAGCAAACATTACCCCATTCCCCGCTTTTAATCTTTCAACAAAAGATGATACGGCATAAAACCCTGACATTAATGCTATAAGTAAAAAAACAAAACCTAAAATGGATAATAGGGAAGCAAGTGTTTTTTTCATGAAGTAAAAATAATAAATTAAATCATGTTCGGTCTAATTTGTGTCCAATGTGATTTTGAAATCCTTTGATTACGATGCTGGAAGCGGTTACAGGGCTAATTAATTTAACAGCAGTCTCCTACTTAATTCCGTTAACTAGCAGCCCCGGATAAACTAGTCCTATTCCTCCTTGTGTAATATGACTCATTATTTTTTTAGATCACAAAATTTTCTTAAAAAAAATCTATCATTTTCAGTTAATATAATTATTTTTTGGAAAAATGGGAACGTCCAGGAAGTTTTCTTTAGTATCGATTGCCGATAAAAGTGAGTAAATTTCTTTCTTTATATTCTCATCGTCACAAGCTGTATTAATATATTTAACTCTATCTTTTTTAGGAAGCTCGGCTGCTTCTATAAAAATTGTTTTAACTTTTTGCCAGGTATTTTTATCCATAAAAATATTAAGCTGGTTTAATTTTGAAATGAATTCTTTATTCTTCTGATAGCAGAGTAATATTAAATTTTAACCCTTCAATTTAAAGCAGGGTGCTCAATTGAACGCCCTGCATTTTCAATAGAATGAAAAACCTCTTAAATTTTCCCTCTCCATTTGGGAAAGGTGAGGGCTATTTCTGCAAAAGCATCTTTTTAACTGATGAAAATTTGCCAGCAGTTATACGATAAATATAAACTCCGCTTGCAAGGTGTGAAGCATCAAACTTGACTTCATTTCTACCCGCCTGTCTAAATTCATCAACCAATACAGCTACCTCTTTACCAAGTATATCATAAACCTTCAACGTCTGCCAACTGCCTACTGGAGACTGCCAACTAATTGTTGTGCTTGGGTTGAAAGGGTTAGGGTAATTTTGGGAAAGATTATAGCTTGTTACAATTTCTGCCTTACCTTTATTTTCAACCGATGTTATTGTTCCAACACTGTCGACATATATTGTAATATTATTTGAATTCTTTTTAACCGATAAATACAAACCGGATTGAGCGTCAATAGTTGCAAAGCTGTCTGTTATAGCGGCTGTTGTGGTAAGAACAACAAAGCTATCACCTTTTGCAGGAATAAATCCATCGATTAAAGATATTTTTAAAGTGCCGTTTAATTTAGCGCTTCCAGTTACACTTAATTGATCATATTCGTTACCCGGAGTTAAGCCGCCAAGCTGAATATCCAATATTGCTGTGGAAGAGGGAAGAAAGTTGTCAATGTAAGTAAGAATACCGTGTGAATTGCCGGGTGAAATAATTCCGTCGTTTGAAAAATTGGAAGGAACTTTAATACTGTCGATACCTTTAATGATCCCTCCCTGAGCATTTTCAAATTTGCTACTGCTTGTAAACTCTATTTCTCCGGATTGAACATCGATTATTCCGCCATCGTTATTATGAAAATCCCACCAAAGGTTACATTGAGTAATACCATCCCCGCCGCTCTTGCGTAAAGTGCCGGTATTAAGGAATGTGCCGCCGCTGATCTGCGAACCGGTAAAATCAGCATCAGACGTAACGTCAAAAAGTGATTGATTATCTACAATTGCATTTCCATTTATGACGAATGCATTTTCGCCTTCCATTCTAATTGTCCCCTGATTCTGGAGTGTAGTTCCACCATACAAGCCTGCATAATGATCACCCGGCAATACAAATAAAGCGCCATCGGGGATAATAAATGTTCCTCCGCCTGTAAGGTATCCGTAACTAAATTGAAATCCCTTTCCTTTAAAATCAAGAGTCACTTCTGCGCTGTCACTGCTAATATAAGAACCGTTTAATATAATATCCCCGGCAGGCGCTCCCGAAAGAGTTCCTTTAAAAACCTGGGTATTGGAGAGGAATTCCAGTTTAGCATCAAGATCAGCATTATAATTTCCGTCGCTAAACGTTCCGTCGCACTTAAATTGGAGAGTTCCTGATTTGACATCAATAGTTCCCCCATCATTTTGGAAGTCCCACCATAAATTGAAGGAAGTTACATCACTGCCTCCGCTCTTGCGTAAAGTCCCGGTATTATGGAATGTGCCGCCGCTGATCTGCGAACCACTAAAATCAGCATCAGAGGTAACATCAAAAAGTGATTGATTGTCTACAATTGCGTTTCCATTTATGATGAAATCATTCTCGCCTTCCATTCTAATAGTCCCTTGATTCAGTAGTGTTGTGGCATCGCCCAGAATTGGTTCAATCTCAGTACCTGGCAACACAAATAAGGCACCTTTAGGGATAATAAATGTTCCTTTACCTACAAGGTATCCGTCACTAAATTGGAATCCTTTTCCTTGAAAATCGAGCGTCACATCTGCGCTGTCGCTGCTAATATATGAACCGTTTAATATAATATCCCCGGCAGGCGCTCCCGAAAGAGTTCCTTTAAAAACCTGGGTATGGGAGAGGAATTCCATTTTAGCGCCAAGATCAGCATTATAATTTCCGTCGCTAAACGTTCCGTCGCACGTAAATTGGAGAGTTCCCGATTTGACATCAATAGTACCACCATCGTTTTGAAAGACCCACCATAAATTGAAAGAAGTGATATCTGTCCCTCCGCTTTTTCTAAAAGTGCCGGTATTTATGAATGTTCCTCCGGAAAAGGATTCACCGCTAAAATCTGCATCAGACATGACATCAAAAAGGCCTTCGTTTTTTAAGATGGAGTTTCCTCTAATTCCAAAATTAGCAGAGCCTTGCAGATTAATTGTTCCCCGGTTTGTAAGATATGTTGTTTCATACAAATGATGATATTGGTGTGACGGATCTTCAACAATATTTACGACTGAGCCTTCTGCAAATATTAAGGAGTTGTCGCCGCCACCTTTAAAAGAACCGCTGCTCCAGGTGGAACTATCGGTTACAGTAAGCGATGACTTGCCTGTATCTGCAAATAGAATTGTTCCATTATCCAGATAAAAACCTGCTATCTCATGCGAACCTGATATTGTTACATTAAATTCATGAATCACAACAAAATCTCCGGGCCCTGGAATGCCCGCAGGCGACCAGGCGTTGATGTTATTCCAAGATGAGTTGTTAATTCCCAGGGTATAGGTTGTTTGAGCATTAAGCGAAAATAGAAACACTACTGCGCATAAAAAAATCAAAAAGAAAATAATCCTTTTCATATAAAACTCCTATAAAAAATGATAAGATTTAATTGACGGACTTAAGAGATGGAAGAAGTCGTCTATACTTACATACGTAAAAAAAGAGAAATAGCTTCATTAATATTTATTTTTTTTCTTTGTGTAGTTTAGTGACTGCTTGATATAATTTTCTTTTTCGAGATTTTCAAACACGAAAGTGCAAAGTGCATGAAGAGACATGAAGTGAATTATTTTAATTTCCTGTAAAACAAGGCGCAGGCAAGTCCCCATTCTCTTTTAACAATTGGGGATGAACAATCAATTGTTTGGGCGGTTTTTTCAATATTAAATCCGGCAAATAAAAGACCTTAGTGTGTTGTTGATGAATCTAAAATTTTTTTCATGAAGAAAAAAGGGCAAAGCTAATTTACCAGCTTGATGTATTCATCAACTTTATTTTCTTTTCCCCATTTTTTATATAAATCAATTAAGGATGTTAAACTCATTTTGGTTAAACCATCACTCTCACCAAGCAGCTCTTTTGATTGTTTATAACTTTTAAGCAAATGATTTTCCGCCTGAATAAATCTACTTGAGCTTATCAAAATTTTACCAAGCTGAACTTCTGATGCAAGAGTTAATTTGTTTTTTTGACCAAATTCTTTTTTTCGAATGTTATAAGATTTATTCAAATAATAAATAGCTTCGTCTGATTTACCGGCAGCATCTAAAACTCTTCCATACCACATGTATGAACGGCTTAAATTAATGTTATCTTCATCAAAATTTTTTAATCCCACATCAATCGACTTTTTCATTATTTCTTCAGCTTTATCAAACTGATTATCATTAAAATATGTGCTTCCTAAATTAGAGTAGGCGAGAATTAAATCCGGATGATTATCACCTAAAATTTTTCTTTTGATTTCAACAGATTCATTTAAGTATGGCAAGGCACCTTTGTGATCCTTTTTATAAATATTTAATAAACGCCAGGTTGTTTAATAAACTTGCCACACGAATGTGAACGTTGCCGAATTTTTTTCTAAAGCCTTTTAAACAAATTTTGTAAAGTGAATCAGCTTTATCTAATTTGTCATTGTAATTATATGCTGTTGCAAGATTATTTTTTATAGTGAGAACTTCATAATCATCGGGGCCTTTAGCTTTTTCAGCCATCAATAAAGCATCGTAAGTAATTGTTTCGGCCTTTTCATAATCGCCCTTATCGGTTAGCAATGAACCATATAGATCTAATGTCCTTGCCAGTTCAAAAGGCGGAGTATTTTTATTTTTCTTTAGCAAACTTAATGATTTTGTATAAAGCTCTTCTGTTTTTTCTAAATCTCCCGCATAATGATAAACCTGACCAAGGTCTTTTAAACTTAATGCTGCTTCGACGCTTTTTTCACCAAACACTTTTTTGTTTATTTCAAGAGCCCGTTTCATTTCAACTTCAGCTGAATCAAAGATTCCAAGATTCTGATAAGTGTTGCCGATGATGGTTCTAATTTCCGCTTCAATCTGTTCATTACCATGCAATTCTGAAGTTAGTGAACTTGAAGCTTTTTCAATTACATCGATTATTTTCACTTCACGTCCATCCTCTTTGGGGTCGGGTGCAGACATCATATTTAATAGAAATGATTTTATTTGATTAGCTTTTTCTGCTTCAAGTTTTGCATTGTCTCTTTCAATTGCAGTTAAATGAGACTGCCAAATAATTCCCCCAATTGCTAATAAAATTAATATGAATATAGATAGTCCGGTAATGACTGCAGCTTTGTTTCTTTTGAAAAATTTTTCCGCTCTATAATTAAACGAATCTTTATGTGCACTGACTGGCTGATAATTTAAATATCTATTAATGTCTTCAGTCAATAATTCAATTGAAGAATATCTTCTTTCAGGTTCTTTTCTAATTGCCTTTGAAATTATATTGTCCAAATCTCCAACTAATTTTTTATGAAGCTTCTCAATTGTTCCTTCACGGGTTTTACTGACCGAGTTTGGAGAAATTTGAATTAATTTATCACCAGATGTTTTTTCGGAAGTAGTATAAATTATTTCGCTTGGTTTCAGCGGCTCTATTTGAGTAACTATTTTTTTTATTTCTGAAGGGAATTTAGTTTTGATTCTGTATGGGTTATGACCGGTTAATAATTTATATAAAATTACTCCAAGTGAATAGACATCACTAGCGGTTGTAATTGGTTCTCCATTTACTTGTTCGGGGCTTGCGTATTCCGGAGTAAAGTTTACGACTCCCTTAATTGTAATCGCTTCTTCTTCATTAATTTCTTCACTCAAAATTTTTGCAATTCCAAAATCCAGAAGCTTCGGTTCGCCCTCAGGGGTAATTAAAATGTTGCTTGGCTTTAAATCTCTGTGCACAATTAAATTATGATGCGCATATTCAACAACTGATGCAATTTTTAGAAATAATTTTAATCTTTCTTCAGTATTTAGATTTTTTTCTTCGCAATATTCATCAACAGGAATTCCATCTATATATTCCATTACTAAGAATTGAATCCCGTCATCTGTAATTCCACCGTCAAGCAATTTTGATATGTTGGGATGATTTAAATTTGCTAATGTTTGCCGCTCATTTTGAAATCGTTTAAGTACGGTTTCGGAAACATAGCCCGGACTTATAATTTTAACCGCTGCCTTTTGTTTAACTTCATCATCACGCTCACCAAAATAAACTAAACCCATTCCGCCCTGGGCTATTAATTTTTCTAACTTATATCTTCCAAAAAATTTACCTATAAAAATGTTATCATATTCTGCGAAAGATTCTGCAGGCACTGCGGGTGAAATTAAAAAGCCTTCTGCTTTGTCATTAGCATGTAAAAGGGAATAAATTTCTTTTTTTAATTCCTCGTCATGACAAGTTGTATCAATAAATTTTCCTCTTTCATTTAAAGGAAGATTTACTGCTTCATAAAAAATGGTTTTAACTTGTGCCCAGCTATCATTATTCATAATTATCTTTTGCTAATTTGATATAAAAAATGAAATGATAAAAATTATTGATTTGGGAATATAATTATAAAGATTTTAATATATAATTATAAAATGAATTATGCTTATCTAAATCCGCCTTTTTACATTAGATAATATTTATCATTTACAAGTAAGAAAACTCTAAACATATTTTTAAAAATAAAATTTATGCTTAGAGTTTCTTACATAATTTATACTTATTAATTTTACTTCATAAGTATCATTTTTTTAACAAGCTTAAAATTTTCAGCAGTGATTTGATAAAAATAAATTCCGCTTGTTAATCCAGTCGCATTCCATAGATAATTATAGCTGCCTGCATTTAATTGTTCGCTGACTATTACCGCAACTCTTTGCCCGATTGCATTAAAAACTTCCAGGTTCACATAAGAAGATGTTGGAATAGAGAATTGAATATTTGTACTTGGGTTAAAAGGATTCGGGTAATTTTGTGAAAGATTATAGCTGGAAATAATTTGATTTTTATTCTCTTCATTTGCTGAAGTAATAGTTCCTACGCTATCAATAAAAATTGTTACATTATTCGAATTCTTTTTTACAGATATGTACAATCCGGATTGTGCATTTATGTTCATAAAGCTATCGGAGATTGTGCTTGTTGTGGTTAGAACAACAAAGCTATCACCTTTTACTGGAATGAATCCGTCAACTAAAGATATTTTTAAAGTGCCGTTTAGTTTTGCATTTCCGGTTACTTCCAAATTATCATATTCGGATCCTAAGCTTAAGCCGCCAAGTTCAATATCCAGAACGCCTGTGGAAGAAGGATTATAATTTCCGATATAAGAAAGTTTTCCTACAGAATTGCCCGGTGATACAATTCCGTTATTAGTTATTGAAGCAACATTAATAGCCGCATTTCCTTTAATTACAGAATTTTCTGAAATTGTTTTATTTTTAAATCCATTATGAAATTCAATTTTTCCAGAGTTAGCTTCAATAACACCGCTGCTTTCATTATTAAAAACCCATCTTGATCCAAATAATGTAGTACCGCTTCCACCGCTCTTTCTTAAAATACCATTGTTAAAAAAAGTACCGGCGCGTTGTTCCTGGAAAATCTCCATCGGTTGTAATTTCAAAAAGTGATTGATTATCCAATGTGGAGCTTCCCCCTACCAATCCATTTCCATCATTAGATTCCAGTCTTATAGTTCCGAGATTTAAAAGTGTACCGCCCCCGCCAAGAGATGGATTTCTCCGATTAATAGCGTTGAGAGTATCAGTAACTAAACGAAGCAGTGACCCTTCAGCATTTGTTAAAGTTGTATAAATGTTTACTACACCGAAACTCCATTGGAAACCCGAACCTTGAAAATCAAACACGGCTCCGGAGCTGTCGATTTTAATTGTTGAACCGTTAAATCGAACTAATCCTTCAGGAGCGCCATGAAGAGTCCCTTTTAATGTTTGTGTGCCTGAAACGAAATTAACCGATGCATTTGCGGATGCATTATAAGTACCACCATTAAAAGTTCCATTACATTGAAATTGAATAGATCCGCTTTTCGCTTCAATAGTTCCACCTTCATTTTGAAAATTCCACCACGTGTTGAATAAAGTAATATCGTTTCCACCGCTTTTTCTAAATGTCCCTGTATTTAAAAATGTTCCACCTGAAAAAGATTCGCCAATAAAATCGGCATCAGTGGTTACTTCAAAAAGAGAACGATTATCTACAACAGATTTACTTTGAATTGATAAGCTATTGTTAGATTCTTGTTTTACAGTTCCAAGATTTAGCAATGTTGTACCGCCATGAAGAGCTTGATTTTTTGGAGTAACCGGATCGGTTACTAATCTAAGTAATGAACCTTGATGAATTGTTAATGTTCCTCCTCCAGAAATAGTACCTTTGCTCCATTGAAAACCTGATCCTTGAAAATCAAGAATGGCGCCGGTACTATCTACATTTATTGTTGAACCTGAAAGGCTTACGGTACCTATCGGAGACCCGGTAAGTATTCCTTTAAATATTTGGGTAAGAGAAGTGAACTTTATTGCGCATCCTTCGGCAGCAGTCATAGTTTCCTCCATAAAAAGTGCCATTACAATCAAATTTTAAAGTTCCTGTTTGTACATTCAATAGTCCCACCTTCATTTTGGAAATTCCACCATATATTGAAAGAAGTAATATCTGTTCCTCCGCTTTTACGAAATGTTCCTGTGTTTAAAAAAGTACCTCCGCTAAAAGATTCACCATTAAAATCTGCATCAGACATAACATCAAAAATGCCTTCGTTTTTTAAAATGGATAAACCTCTTACGGCCAAGTTAGCAGTTCCTTGCAGTTTAATTGTTCCCCGGTTTGTAAGATAAGTTCCTTCATATAAAAGATGAAAGCGGTGTAAAGTATCTTCTACTAAAGTAACAACCGACCCTTCAGCAAATATTAAAGAGTTGTTTACGATAGTTCCGCCATTAGCTCCATTCCCGCCGTTAAAAGTACCGCTGCTCCATATTGAACTGTCGGTTACAGTAAGCGAAGGGTTAGCTTCACCTATAAATTTAATAGTTCCATTGGCAAGATTAAAACCTGCTATTTCATGCGAACCGGATATTTCAACAGTATTTACCACTAACAATTACAAAATCTCCCGGCCCTGGAATGCCTGCAGGCGACCAGGTTGCTGTACTTTCCCATGAATTATTGGCAATAGCGGTATATGTGGTTTGTGCATGGAGAAAAAAAGAGTGGCCAAAAAACGATTAAAAAACATAAAAGGAAAATAGATTTTTTCATAGAACCTCCTAATGAATTTGTTAAATAAATGATTGTAAAATTTCTGGATAAGTAGATTTGTAATGTAGAATTGAAATAGAAGCTAAAAGATTATTCAGCTTTCATGTATACATGCGTAAACCAGAAAAAATCGTATCAATGAAAAGATTAAAATTTTATGAAAGTAGGAGGTAGGTGGGTTTTTAAGAAATTTACTTGATATTAATTTTCTTCAGAAAGTTCTCTAAATAGCCAGGCACGTGCAAGGCTCCATTCCCTTTTTACAGTTGCCACCGAGCAATTTAATACTGCAGCAGTTTCTTCATGATTTAATCCGGCAAAAAAACGAAGCTCAACTATTTTGCTTAATCGTTCATCTACAACAGATAATTTTTCTAATGCGGAATCAAGCTCAATAATTTTATCATCATGTTCACTAAAAACAATAAGTCCTTCCATTAAAGAAATCTTTGTTTGGTTTCCACCTCTTTTTAACGAATTTCTTTTCCTGGCAAAATCTACAAGAAGCTGACGCATAGCGTTTGCAGCTATGCCAAAAAAATGTGCGCGGTTTTCCAATGAAACACTTTCATTACCCATTAATTTAAGATAAGCTTCATGAACTAATTCGGTTGTTTCAATGGTGCGTTCTCCATGCTCGTAAAAGAGATATTTTGAAGCAATTTTTTTAAGCTCATTATAAACAATTGGAAATATTTCATTTATAACATTTTTATTACCATTGCCAATTTCTGAAAGAAAGAGAGTTAATTCGCTTGAAGTATATTCCAAATCTTTTTCTCTGAATGTTAATTTCAAGATAATAATTATTTTGAAATAAAAGAATTATATAATTGTAAATAAAACTCAATTTTTAAGAAAATTAAACTTTAATCGTTTTCCATCTGCCTTTCTTAAATAGAAAAAACCCAACAATAGTAAATGTAGTTTCTGCAATTACTATTGACCAGTAAACTCCTGTGGTTTCAAACGAAAGTTGAATTGAAAGAATATATGCAAGGGGTAATTGAAAGAGCCAATAAATGATAAAATTCATTATGGTAGGAGTACGCGTGTCGCCTGCTCCATTAAATGATTGAAAGATTACCATTCCATAGGCTAAAAATAAATAACCAAGTGAAAATATTTTTAAACATTCTGCTGCATTTGCAATTACGATGGATTCATTAGTAAAAAATGCAGCTATTTTTTTCTGCGAGAAATAAAAACACTATCATAACAATTCCCATGAAGACCATATTAAAAAATCCGGTCCGCCAAACTGATTTTTCAGCACGCTCAATTTGATTAGCCCCCAAATTTTGTCCAACCATTGTGGCAGCAGCATTTGAAATTCCCCATGCCGGCATAATTGTAAAAATTACAATTCGAATTGCAATAGTATAACCGGCTAACGCAATGCTTCCGAATCGTGAAACTATTCTCATAAGAAAAATCCAGCTTGCAGATGAAATAATAAATTGGCCTGTGACACCAGCCGAAAGTTTAATTAGCTTTGTTATTAGTTTCGGTTTTAATTGCCAGTTGCCCCTATGAATTTTTACAATTCCCTTGCCTTTATAGAGATGATAAAGCTGGTAGCAAATTCCACAAGCCCTACCTATAATAGTTGCGGTTGCCGCCCCTTCTAAACCTAATTTAGGAAATGGCCCAATACCAAAAATGAACATCGGATCCAAAATAATATTCAAACCATTTGCAATCCATAATGTTCTCATTGCAAGAGTTGCATCTCCGGCTCCACGGAACACACCATTTATTAAAAATAATAGAATAATAATTATGGTGCTGGCAAGCATTAGCTCAGTGTAGCCAAAGCCGGAATTAATAATTATATCCGAAGCGCCCATTAATCTCAGCAAATCTTTTGCAAAGATAATTCCCGTAATCATTATTGGAATTGATATAAATACTGCCTAGGTATAATGCTTGAACAGCAGAAATGGATGCGCCGTCTTTATTCTTTTCACCTACTCTACGGGCAACCATAGCAGTTGTTCCCATTGCTACACCAAATCCAAGCGAATAAGTAATTGTCATCATGGATTCTGTTAACCCAACCGCAGCAATGGCATTTACACCAATTTTGCTTACAAAGAAAATATCGACAACAGCAAAAAGTGATTCCATTATCATTTCAAGGGTCATTGGAATTGCAAGGAGAATAATGGCGCGGTCAATATTGCCGCTCAGAATATTTGCTTCACCGCCGGCAATTCCCAAACGGAACAAATTCCACCCGGATGAAATATGATCTTTAATTGATTTCATAAATTTTTTTGAAAAAAAGAGGCGTTAAAATACAAAGGAAATTGTTAATTCCCGTGTGAATAAGATTGAATTAATATTTTAATTACTCAAGTTGACCGCTTTCATAGTAATGGGGTTAAAACCCCTTTAAATATTGGGCTTTTTCTTTATCCACGCCCTAAAGGGCGTGGCAATATAGCCCCGACCTTTAGGTCGGGGAGGAGAAAAGCCCCAAAAAGAACAAGGGCTTTAGCCCATTCCAAAGAGGCGGTCAACTTGAGTTAATTATATACAATGATAGTATTGTTGTTGAAATGAAAAATTTCTTAACTTAGGGTCAATAATTTCCTATTAACACAATTTAAAGTAAGAAAATTAAAGCCCTACACTTCGACAAAATATTAATTTGTTATATCCCATCACCGATGAAGGAGAATAAATGAAAACGGCTTGTATTCTATTGGTAATAATTATTTTTACTAGCTGCAGTCAAATCCCTGAATACGATGTAATTATTAGAAACGGAAGCATTTATGATGGAAGCGGTAATAAATCATACAAAGCAGACGTAGCATTAAAAGGAGATACAATTGCGGCCATTGGCGATTTGAGTAATTCAAAAGGCATAACAGAAATTGATGCATCGGGCCTTGCTGTTCGTCCTGGCTTCATCAATATGTTAAGCTGGGCAAATGAATCTTTAATTGAAGATGGGAAATCGCAAAGTGATATAAGGCAGGGCGTTACTCTCGAGGTTATGGGTGAAGGCTGGTCAATGGGGCCTTTAAATGATAAAATGAAAAAAGAAATGGTTGAAGAAGAAGGCGATATTAAATATGATGTTAGATGGACGACATTAGATGAGTATTTAAAATATTTAGTTGACAAAGGAATTTCCTGCAACGTTGCTTCTTTTGTTGGTGCAGGTAGTGTTAGAATTTATGTAATTGGATATGAAGATAGAGCACCAAATAACGAAGAACTTGCAAAGATGAAGGATTTAGTAAAGCAAGCCATGGAAGACGGGGCATTGGGTGTTGGCTCAGCTTTGATTTATGCTCCAAATTTTTATGCAAAGACCGATGAGCTTGTTGAGCTTTGTAAAACAGCTTCAGAATATGGAGGAATGTATATCTCACATATTAGAAGCGAAGGAAACCAGCTTCTTCAAGCTGCAGATGAATTAATAAAGATTTCGAGAGAAGCTAATATTCCAGCCGAGTTTTATCATATAAAAGCTGCCGGAAAATCCAACTGGGACAAGCTTGATTCTCTTATCAATAAAATAAATGCTGCACGTGCAGAAGGGCTGCACATTACAGCCGATATGTACACATACACTGCAGGTGAAACCGGTCTTGATGCATCTATGCCGCCATGGGTTCAGGAAGGCGGATTTAAGCAATGGAAGAAAAATCTTCAAGACCCACAAATAAGGAAAAAAGTTATAAAAGAAATGGAAACACCAACAGATAAATGGGAAAATTTTTTTATTGCGTCAGGCTCGCCTGATAATATTTTATTAGTAGGATTTAAAACTGACAGCTTAAAATATTTAACCGGGAAATCGTTAACAGAAATTGCAAAGATGAGAGGAAAGTCTCCGGCAGAAACAGCAATTGATTTAGTTGTTGATGATGACAGCAGGGTTGGTACAGTTTATTTTCTAATGTCTGAAGAAAATATTAAAAAGAAAATTTCTATTCCCTGGATTAGTTTTGGTTCTGATGAAAGTTCACCAGCGCCTGAAGGTGTTTTCCTTAAATCAAATCCGCATCCTCGTGCTTATGGAAATGTTGCCAGGCTTCTTGGGAAATATGTTCGTGATGAAAAAATTATTCCACTTGAAGAAGCTGTTAGAAGGCTGTCCGCATTACCCGCACAAAATCTAAAAATTAAAAAAAGAGGGTTATTAAAAACAGGATACTTTGCCGATGTAGTTGTATTCGATCCAGCTAAAATTCAGGATTATGCTACTTATGAAAAACCGCATCAATACTCCAGAGGAGTCATTGATGTTTTTGTAAATGGAGAACAAGTTATAAAAAATGGAAATCATACCGGCAAAACTCCTGGGCAAGTTGTCAGAGGGCCTGGAATGGAAAGGCTATCATTAAAAAACTGTCTACTTATAAAAATAATTGTGGATTGCTTATGTGCACCATTTTGTAAAAACGTTTAGGAGAATTTTGTTTTTTTATTAGAAGTATTTAAAATGAACTTGAAATTTTTAAAATGTAGATGATTTAATCTTACAAACACAGGGGTGTTCTTTAAGGCTTACCTCTTCGTTTTTTTGAAAGGATATTGTATGAAGAATTGGTTTATTATTTTATTATCCATTCTATTTATTAGCAAGGGAGTTTTTTCTCAAGAAAATTTTAAATACATCTCGCCCAAAGATGGGGCAAAGCTTATATCATTAAATACCAGCTTAATATTTAATACAAAGAATGAAATAAATCTTAATGATTTTTCCAGCCAATTAATTAAAGTTATTGGAACCAAAAGCGGAGTCCATAAAATTAAGTTCAAACTGAGTGATGACAAAAAAACTTTAATAATAATTCCTGTAAAAAAATTCATGCCGGATGAAAACGTAACGATTAATATTAATAAAGGTATTAGAACTGTAAACGGAGAAGAAATTTCTCAAAAGACAATACATTTTCAAACTACCCCATTAATTCAGTCGTATAAAACTGAATCCCTTTTCAACTGTAGCTGATGGTTTAAATTTAAAAGAAGGTTTGAATACTAACAGCTATTCATCTTTAATGAATAGCAGCAGTTCAAAAATAGACACTTTGCCTTTCGATTTTCCTAAGATAACAATTGATTCTTTGAACAATCCTGCTGACGGAAAAGTTTTTTTAGCAAATTTTCCTTTTGGAGTAAATGATTCTATCGGTCATTTCTTAATAATTACAAACGATGATGGAACTGTTGATAGTTACAAAAGAATAGATAACCCTGGATTTGATTTTAAAGTTCAGCCAAATGGTAATTTATCCTATGCAGAAGTGATTCAGCAAGTTGGTGGATATGCTGATGTAAGATGGATTGTTCTTGATACTACTCTTGCACCGATTGATACTTTTCAATGCGGTAATGGCTATACAGCGGATCTACATGAATTCAAATTATTACCTAACGGACATGCTCTCTTAATGGCTTATGACCCGGAACCTGTCGATATGAGCCTTGAAGTTGACGGCGGAGATCCAAATGCAACTGTGCTTGGATGTATCGTTCAGGAATTGGATGAATCTAAAAATGTAATCTTCCAATGGAGAAGTTGGGATTATATCCCTTACACAGATTCTTACGAAAATTTAACAACCGCTACTGTCGATTATATGCATATGAACGGTGTTACAGTTGATCAAGATGGGAATTATTTAATTTCCGGCAGGCATTTATCTCAAATATTAAAAGTTGATAGAAATACAGGAGATATAATTTGGAGACTTGGCGGCAAACAAAATGAATTTACATTCACAAATGAAAATGAAGCTAACAGCCCGAATTATTTTTCTTATCAGCATAATATTAGTGTTTTGTCCAATGGAAATATAACTTTATTTGATAATGGTAATCAGCATTCCCCCCCATATTCAAGGGCAGTTGAATATAAAATTGATGAAACAAACAAAACTGCAGATATGGTGTGGGAATACAGGCATACCCCCGATATCTATGCGCTTGCTATGGGAACAGTTCAAAGATTATCAAACGGCAATACTTTCATTGGATGGGGAAGTGCGGGAATGAATGGAGATCCATCGGTTACTGAGATTCATCCTGATAATTCAATTGCCTTTGAACTAACATTACCTAAAGGTGAAACTTCTTACCGCGCATTTCGATTTCCTTGGAAAAGCAAATTGCCTTCAATTACAGTTACAGCTTATGAGATATTTCAAGGAAACACTTATAATTTTGATGAATCGAATGATACAACAGGCATCAGCATAAAAATTAATCAAATCGATGGATTGGCTTATACTAGCCTTACAGTTTCACTGAACAATTATTCCCCTGTAAATCTTCAATTCGATAGTGATGCACCAATAGTTAAAAAAGAATATTTCACATTTGATGGAAGCAGCATAAATTCCTTTGAAGGAGAGATGCATATTAATCTTAAGTATCATCAAAAGATTACTGGTCCTCAAAATACAATTGTTTATTTTAGAACTCAGGGTGGAAATATATTTGAACCACTGGCAACCAGCTATTCTTCAACAAAAAATGAATTAGTTTTTACAACTTCGCAATTTGGGGATTATATATTTGGTGTTCCCGTAAGTGTTGATTCCGCTTATTCGCCTGTTCCAATTTCTCCTAAAGACGATGAATTGGTTAATGAAGAAAATCCAGTGGAGTTTGTATGGGGAACTAGAGGAGTTATCTCAAGCTATCAAATTCAGATTTCATTTGATTCTTTATTTAGTTCATTATCTTTTGATGATACTTCATCCTCAACTTCAATGAAAATTGTAGGATTAAATAACGATACAAAATATTTTTGGAGAGTGAGGGCTTACAACTCTTCCGGTGTAAGTGAATGGTCAGATACTTCAAGCTTTGTTACATCAGCCCCTTATATATCTGTAGTATACCCAAATGGAAGCGAAGAATTTGATGGAGATTCGACTTATATTATTAGATGGCATGATAATTTGACCGACATGGTAAGTATCGGCTTGTTCAAGAATGATACCTTATCAACTTTAATAGTTGATTCATTAGTCTCTGAAACAAATGCCTATAGCTGGCAAGTACCTTCTACGCTTGTTAAAGATTCACTATATAAAATAAAAGTTACCTCAATTATTGATAACAATCTTTTTGATTTAAGTGATAATAACTTTTTCATTAATACAGATATTACAGGAATTAAAGAAGTAAATAATGCTATTAAAGCATATAGATTATTTCAAAATTATCCCAATCCGTTTAATCCTTCCACTACAATAGAATATGATTTGCCCCAAGCTAGCAAAGTAACCATTTCTGTATATAATGTAGTTGGACAAAGAGTTGCAGTACTTGTAAAAAAAATTCAGCATGCCGGTGAGCACGAAGTTGTTTGGAATGCAAATAATTTAGCTTCGGGAGTTTATTTCTTTAAGATAAACGCTATTGGAATAAATGGAAAGAGTAATTTTTTAGCTTATAAAAAAGCTGTTTTGCTTAAGTAAAATTCAATATAATTTTAGGATGCAGTAAAGTGAAAATTTTGGTCTTTATGTGGTTGTCGTTTTTCTATTTTGTAAATGGGCAAACAACAAAAAATATTATTTATGTAAATCCTAAACCTGGATCAAAAAATTCTTCACCTGAAACCAATATAATAATTAAGTCAAAATATATTATTGATAAATCAAGCGTTAATGAAAATTTGGTTTCAGTTATCGGTTCTAAAAGCGGAATCCATACAGGCAAATTTATTTTATCTGATGATTCAAAAACGTTGGTGTTTACACCCAACTCAAAATTTTTGCAATGGGAAAAAGTTACAGTTGAATTAAAGAATGGAATAAAAACCCTATCAGCGGAAGATATTGGTCAGTTTAAATTTGAATTCTTAATTAATAGAGAAACAAAGCCAGAAGATATTTATGAGATAAACAGCATACAGGAAGTTGGATTAGAAGATCAATCTAAAACAAATTTAAATCAAGATGTTCAAAAACCTGAAAGCTTGCCAACATTGATTGTTAATTCATCTGAAAACCCTTATCCTGGATATATGTTTTTCGGTGCTTCATCGTATTTAATGATAGTAGATAATGAAGCCGTCCCAATTTTTTATAGATATGTCGGAGGTAGTATTTATGATTTTAAACTTCAGCCAAACGGAATGCTGACCTATTTTATTTATCCTATAACTTGTATTGGATTGGACAGTTCCTTGAATATTGTCAAAACTTTCCAGACAGCCAATGGATATACTGTTGATGTTCATGATCTAAGAGTTATGAAAGATGGGCATTATTATATAATGGGGAAAAAATTAGTAGATGTAGATATGAGTCAGGTCGTTTCAGGTGGAGATTCAACTGCCCAAATAATTGATATGGCAGTTCAAGAATTTGATACTTCCGGGAACGTAGTTTTCCAATGGGATGCTTTGGATCATTATCAAATTACAGATGCTGATGATTATATATCATTAACTGCACATCAAATTGACATGGTTCATTTTAATTCATTGGAAATTGATGCTGATAGTAATATAATTCTTTCGGCAAGAAATCTTGATGAAATTACAAAAATAGATCATATCACCGGAGATATAATTTGGCGGTGGGGAGGTGAAAATAATCAGTTCACTTTTATAAAAGATGATAGAGGTTTTTCTCGTCAGCATGATATTAGGCAATTATCAAATGGGAATTTTACAATTTTCGATAATGGAGTTTATCATAGTCCGCAATATTCCAGCATAGTGGAATATACTATGGACGAACAAAATAAAATAGTAACCTTAGTTAATAGGTATTCTCATAATAAAGTGTTCTCCAGAACAAGAGGAGATATTCAGGAATTGCCAAATGGAAATAAGTTAATATCGTGGGGCGAATTATCTCATCCGGCAATAACCGAAATTAAGCCTGATAACTCCATTGAATATGAAATGAGTTTTGGCGGTAATTATATGAGGTTTCATACATATCGATTTCAATGGCAGACAAATTTATTCGAAACAAATTTAGATTCTGTGGATTTCGGGGAAATAGATTCGGTAGATACGATAAAAAAAGTAATTGTTTTATTTAATGATCATGATAGCAGCGTAACAATAAATGAATTTTATTTAAAAGACACTTCATTTTCAATTATGAGTGAATTACCAGTTATAATTCCAGGAAATGATTCTGTTTCTTTAACGATTGAATTTCATCCTCACACGAATGGGGTTTTTCGTGATGTTCTTGGTATCCGTATGATTGAGCCCAATGAATTAATTGCAAGACAAGTCTACTTGCAAGGTTCGGCAAAACACTTTATTAGTCCAATAGAAGCACCTTTAAATCTAGTGGCTGTTCCGTCTAATAATAATATAGAGCTTACATGGGTGGATTCATCTAATAATGAATCCGGTTTTGTCATAGAAAGAAAGGAAGGGGACTCGTTAAGCGTAAATGAATTTTCAGAGATAGACACTGTTGCTTCAAATGATACTTCATATATTGACAGTACCGTTCAAGATTCCATGAGATATACTTATAGAATTTATGCATTCAATAATGATACTACTTCATCATTCAGTAATTATGTAACTACAGATATAATTACTTCGATAAAGAATTCAAATATAATTAAAGCCTATTTATTGTATCAGAATTACCCTAACCCTTTTAATCCCATCACAAATATTGAATATCAAATTCCCAAAGCAGGTTTAGTAACTATTAATATATACAATGTTGTTGGGCAAAAAGTAAGAACATTAATTAATAAATATCAAAACAACGGCCGATATACTTTAAAATTTAATGCTGGAAATTTATCTAGCGGAATTTATTTTTATCAATTAAAATCAAATCAATTTACTGATGTTAAAAAATTAATTTTGATGAAGTGAAAATTATTTAGTTTGAGTTTCAAATATTTTTATTCGCGGATCTTCGACTTTTTTATATAACCAATATATTGAAAACCCTGAAACTAAAATATACAGACCAAATACTATTACAAAACCAATAACCGAAACTAAATATCCTAAGTAAACCCCAAACAATAAAGCAGGAGCAGTAATGGAATTCAGCGAAGATGAATAAAGCGCTCTATCTTTTTCACCTCCAAGCTCTATAACAAAAGCCACTCTTGAAATTCCCTGCAAGCTTTGTCCAATGCCAGCAAATATAAAAACGGCTCCAAACATTAGCGGATTTATTGCAATGATTGCACTGAAACATGCAAGCAATAATGCGGCTCCCATAATCATGAGATTTATTTTATGCCCGAATAAATCAGCTATAAAGCCAAATATAATATTTCCCAAAACAATACTGCCCATAAAAATAATTGTAAATGTTCCAGCATATGAAGAGGGGAGTTTAAATTTTTCAATTCCATAAACAGCTAAGAAAGCCGATGATGTTAAACTGATTAATAATAAAGCGTCAGCCAATAAGTAATTTTTAAAATTTTTATTCTCTTTTATAACACTTTTTATTTTGGTCAGTTTTCTATTTTTTGTAATAATTAAATCAACAGAAATAATTTCTTGAGGTTCATTTACTTCTTTTAAAAAATACAATGACACAAACATAAAAACGAAACACAAAAAGAAGAGTACGGCAAAGTTTTGCGGAAAGCTTATAGAAGATAAAATTACAATGGTAATTGACCCTCCAAGAATTCCAAGCAAAGAACCGGTTAATTGTCTTAGTGCTAAAAGCCTGCCGCGTAAATTAACCGGTGTAGTTTTAGAAAATAAATTTACCCATCTTGGTGCGGGAATGCCTCCAAGTCCCGTAATTAGCAATATAAAAAATAGGACGATAGGTACAGAAAAAGAAACTGATATTTGATTCAAAAAGAAAAAAATAAAAACCCCTACAACTAAAAAAGAAGAGCGGTAAATAACACTATACCACAAAATAATAGGCTTAACAAATTTTTCATTAATCTTCTGCTGGCCAATGAAAATTTGAGGCAGGCTGTTTCCCAGATTCCATAAAACAGGTACAGCTCCAATGGCAATAGCGCTGCCTCCCATTCTTTGAATGAACACTGGAAGTATTGTTGTAAATGAAATAAAGCTTAAGGCAAAGGCATACATTGAGCCGTCACCCAAATGCATTAATATATTATGCCTTAAAGTATTAGAGTCATATTCAGGATACTTAGTGTATTTAAAAATTTTAAAAGCATGGTGATAAATTGCACTAAGGGGCTGTCTATTTAAAATGCGAATTTGTAAGAACTTCATTTATGAAGTTCCAATAGTTTGCTGTCCAATTTTTAAAATAAAAAATCCTCCTAAAAATATAGGAGGATTTTTTTATAAGTGTAATTAAAAATTTCATTCAACTGGATGAAGATTTAATTCTTTCAAACCTGAGTAAAGTTCGTCATTACTTAATTCATGATCAACGAGCTTTCCAGCGAAGTAATCATTATAAGCGCTCATATCAAAGTAGCCATGTCCGCATAAATTAAACAAAATGGTTTTGGAAGTTCCTTCCTGCTTAGCTTTTTCAGCTTCTCTAATAACTTGTGCAATTCCATGTGTTGCTTCCGGAGCCGGGATTATTCCTTCTGTCTTTGCAAATTTTACTCCGGCATCAAAACATTCAAGTTGCTGTATTGCGGCAGCTTCAATTATTTTGTCTTTCAAAAGCTGACTTACAATTGCACCTGCGCCGTGATAACGCAGTCCACCGGCATGAATTGGAGCGGGCACAAATGTATGTCCAAGAGTATACATAGGAATTAAAGGAGTAAGTCCAACTGTATCTCCAAAGTCATAACGGAATTCGCCTTTTGTAAGCTTTGGACAAGATGCCGGCTCAACAGCAATACATTTTACTTTTTTACTTTCAGTTAAATTATATCTTAGGAATGGAAAAGATATTCCGGCAAAGTTTGATCCCCCTCCGAATGGTGCAATTACAATGTCAGGAAAATCACCGGCTTTTTCAAATTGTTTAACGGCTTCTAATCCGATTACAGTTTGATGCATTAAAACATGATTAAGCACGCTTCCTAAAGAATATTTTGTATCTTCTCTCGTAGCAGCTCTTTCAACAGCTTCTGATATTGCAATACCTAAACTTCCAGGTGAATTAGGATCTTGCGCCAAAACTTTTTTACCTGATTCAGTTTTATTTGTTGGGGATGAAAATACTTCCGCACCCCACAGATTCATCATTGATTTACGGTAAGGTTTTTGGTCGAAACTAATTTTCACCATATATACTTCAAGACTAATTCCAAAATGCTGGCAGGCAAACGCAAGAGCGCTGCCCCATTGTCCGGCACCGGTTTCCGTAGTCAGCTTTTTAACACCTTCCGCTTTGTTGTAATACGCCTGTGCGACCGCTGTATTTGGTTTGTGTGAACCAGCCGGACTCACCCCTTCATATTTGTAATATATTTTTGCCGGAGTATCTAATAATTTTTCTAAGCCATATGCACGGTAAAGCGGAGTCGGGCGCCACAGTTTATAAACTTCCCGCACTTCTTCGGGAATATCAATCCATCTTTCTTTTGAAACTTCCTGTTTAATTAATTCCATGGGAAATAATGGAGCAAGATCTTGAGGACCAATGGGCTGTTTCGTTCCCGGATGCAGCGGCGGCTGAAGAGGATTGGGCATATCAGCCTGGATATTATACCATTGTTCAGGGATTTCTTTTTCTTCTAATAAAAATTTTTTCGTTTTTTCCATGACTCTCTCTGATTATTGTGGGATTGGAAGTTAATAATTAAATGTTTCATTTAAAAGATATTTTATGATTTATTAATAAATTTTGGTCAGTTCAGGTTATAAGAATGCAAGTATATGAATTTATTTTCAACTGCGTAGATTAAGTTCTGGTTTAAGAAGACTTCATTTATTAGTAACATGTTAACTATGCAATGATCCTTTACAAACCCAATTTCTTTAGAGAAATCGGGTTTATTTAAAAATCCTAAATGTTACACTATGATTGATGCAACGCAAGAATGAAGTATAAATTCACTTCACAAGAAATTCTTTAATTGTTTTAAAAGTTTTTTCCGGCTCTTCAATAAAAGGATCATGCCCGCTTTTTTCAAACATAACAAATTCAGCTTGAGGGGCGTAAGTTTTATATTTAATTGAAAATCTTGGAATAGAAATTCTATCAAATCTTCCTTCCAATATTAATATTGGCATCTTTAAATTTTTAAGCTGCTCTCTAAAATCAAGCGGACCTATATCACCACTAATTAGAAAATCCGCATCTTTACCGGCAATTTGATAATAAACATCCGTATTCATAATTAATGAATCACGGCTGACTTTATATGCATTTGAAGCATCATAAAAATAAAGCAGCCCTGAAGGTACATTATAAGTGTTTATATGTTCTCTTGAGCTTGAAGATTTTCCTTCATTCCGCAGTTTCATAATTTTTTCCCAAACTTCCGGGAATTGATTTTTGATTTCATGGTTGGAACTATTGTCATTTGCCTGCCACATTTCACCGCTGTAAAAAGTGCTCATCAAAATTAATTTATTAACTGAGTTTGGATAACTAATTGCATACTGTTGTGCAACCATTCCACCGTAAGAATGTCCAAGTACATTCCACTTTTGAAATCCTAAAGCTTTTCTCAAACCTTCAACTTCTTCAACATCATGCTTGAAAGTATATTCTTCAGAAGATTTAGCTCGTTCGGATTTGCCTCTGCCGAAAGCATCGTAATAAATGATTTTAAAATTTTTAGCTAGAGCAGAAAACCAAGGATGAAAATAAGTGTGAGAATTTCCAGGTCCGCCGGGAATTAAAAGAAGCGGCTCACCTTCGCCTTCAGTTTCATACCAAATATTTTTACCATTTACATTAACATATTGTCCGGGAGGATGCTGAACATTTTGAGCGAATGAAGATGAAGAAATGATAAATAGGATGGATAAAACGGTTAGATATTTTTTCATAATGCTCTTTTAATGTAATTCTAATTTAAAATATGAATTAAAATTTTTCTTGTATTTAACCTAAAAATGTATTTTATTGATTGAGCTTTTACTTACTGTATTGAGAGAGATTAGTTATATGAAATATAATAATATATTAAACGCATTTCATGTTTTCTTCTTTCCTTAAAACTTTAATTTCCTAAAATATTATTTATCATTAAAGCTAAATTCTATTTCAATATATCCAATAATATATTCTAATAAATAAAAAATTTAAATTAACAATTAAATAGTCGCAATAGATTTTCTATGAAATCCTATAAAGGAGGGTATTATGAAAACAACTTTACTTTTTTTATTTGCATTTTCATGTTCAATTTTTGCATGGAATAATCATTGGGAACAAACAAACAGTCCATATGGAGGCAGAGGAGCTATTACTGATGTGGCAATTAATTCTAAAGGGTATATTTTCGCTGGTTATGCATTTGACTTAGGTATTTTCAGGTCAACGGATAATGGTGTGAGTTGGGAAGAATGTAATAATGGACTAACTGGTCTAAGTAAAAATATTCATACCATAACCATAAATTCAAAGGATTGTATTTTATTGGAGACTAAAGCAGGGCTTTATAGATCAACGGATGATGGAGAACATTGGATTAGGATAATCAATGCCTCGGCAGGACCCTTAACTTCAAATTCACGTGGCGATTTTTTCGGTGCTGGTCATATTTTTGGCGCGGCACATTCCAGTATTTATCGCTCAACTGATAATGGAGATACATGGATGGATATTACTAATGGTTTAATAATTGATAACAATTTGGGAGCAATGTCAGTCAATTCAAAGGATGATATTTTTGTAAGTGTACATCGTAAGGGAATTTTCATGTCAACAAATAACGGCGATAGCTGGACAAATATTAATAATGGCCTTGCAGGTTATGACAGCTCTTCGTTACTAATATATGCTATTGGTTTTAATTCTGAAGATCAAATTTTTTTAGGAGTGCATTATTCTTATCATTCTACAGTGTTTAAATCAACTAATAACGGAAGCAGCTGGACATCATCATCATCTGGAATTGATACTCTAGATGGTGCTATACTTTCTATAGCATTTAATTCAAAAGATGTAATCTTTCTTGGTGGTTCACCAGGAACATACCGTTCAACAGATGGAGGAGAAAATTGGACTGAATTAAATAATTACCAGATTAGTAAAGTTTATGAATATGAAGATTATCCAGTGCCAAATATTGTAATAGATTCGAACGATGATATTTTTGCCGGAAATCAATGGGGAGTTTTTAAATTAGAAAATAATGGGGACGATTGGAAGCTTATTGGAATATCCCACAGCGGATGCAATCTTATAACAATAAATTCAAACGATAACATATTCGGAGCTTTTGATATAGCAGGATTATACCGTTCAACAAATAATGGTCTCAACTGGACGATGGTAAATGATGCAAATATTGCATACATAACTTCCGACAATTTAGGTTATATTTATTTTGGAACCGGATTAGGAGGTAATCTTGATAATAATTATAAAAGTGGAATTTTTCTTTCGACAGATAATGGTGATAGTTGGACTGACATTTATCATTATTCTGTTTCACAAAACGATTCAAATCGGCAATATCAATCCACTGGTTCCATAGCTGTAAGTTCAAATGGACACATTTTTACTGGAATAAATGATTATTTATATCAATATGAAGACGGAGGTGTTTCTGGTATTACTTTTTTAAATGCAGAGGTTATAAAATCTACAGATAATGGAATTAGCTGGATAACAACTAATATTAATGTTGGAGAAAATAATGAGATTACAAGCATGGCAATTAATTCAAACGGTGTAATTTTTGTCGGTACTAAGTTAAATGGAATTTATCGCTCAACAGATGAGGGATTAAATTGGAATAACATAAATAATGGATTAGGAACTAATAATACAAGTGTAAATAATATTGCAATTAATTCCAATGATGATGTTTATGCTAGTTTACAGATTGATGGAGCTTTAAATAACTCTATCTATAAATCAACAGATTATGGTGACAATTGGAATCCAACAGGATTTACCTAGTGGTTATATTAAAAATCTGGCGATCAATTCTAAAGATTATATTTTGGCAAGCACTAAATTTGGGATTTATCAATCAACCGATGGCGGCAATATATGGACCGCAATGAATAATGGATTTGATAATTATTACAATTTGGTAAATTATATAGCGGTTAATTCAAAGGATTACCTCTTCGCAGGAGCTTACAACGGGTTTTATAGAAGACGAAATACAAATACTGATACAAGCAATACACCTACAACAATTTCAATTGTTCCTCCCGCAGCTAATATCGGTGATAGTGTTAATGTATCTGTAAAAGCGGAAAATTTTAATAACGTTGGGACTATAACTTTAAAAATTATCTATAACCCAAATTATTTAGAATGGAGTAGAGCCGTTAATTGTAATGACCAATTAAACAGCGTTTATACAGAAGATAAAAATGATACTATTACAATTACCTGGAATGGAGCTGATGGTGTTAATCTTGCTGAAGATAAAATTTTAGATTTAAGATTTTTATTAAAGGACGGATATCCTGAAGTAAACTTCCTTTACAATGATTGTGAAATCAAAGATGTGAACGGTAAAGTTATACAAACATATTTCACTTCTGGAAATCTTCCTGTTGAAATGACATCATTTTCTGCAAATGAAATTGGACAAGAAGTATTATTAAATTGGGCCACAGCAACAGAAACAAACAATAAAGGTTTTGAAATACAACGAAGCCCATCCCCAACCCCTTCCCAAATGGAAGGGGCTAATAATACCTATTGGAATACAATTGGATTTGTAAATGGCAATGGAACCACTACTGAGAAAAAATCTTATTCTTTTATCGATAAAAGTGCTTCAAGTGGAACTTATTTGTATAGATTAAAACAAATAGACTTCGATGGAACTTTTACTTATTCAAAAGAAATTGAAATAAATTTTTCAGTACATTTAGCATTTAGTCTTTCACAAAACTATCCGAATCCATTTAATCCCACAACAACAATACAATACACATTGCCTGAAGAAAGTAATGTTAAATTAACGTTAATAAATTCACTTGGAGAAAAGGTAATGGAATTAGTGAATGGAAAAGTAAATTCAGGAAATCATGAAGTCAGGTTAAATGGTTCCAATTTAGCCAGCGGGATCTATTTCTATAAGCTACAGACAGAAAAATATTCTACGACTAAAAAATTAATTTTGTTGAAATAATAATTTGATGCTAAGCATATTTAATTGAAACCTTCGAGGCTTTTCTTATTAGAGGTACATTTATAAAAATGTAAAAATTAAGAGTCCCAAGCCTCGAAGGTTTTTATCATTAGATAAAAATTATTTTAAAAGCATCATCTTCCTTGTTTGTACAAATCCATTTGACCTAAGTTGATAGAAATAAATTCCACTCGGAAGACTACCTGCATTAAACCTAACTTCATAATTTCCCGGCTGCTTATTTTCATTTATTAACGTTTTAACTTTCTTTCCCAGTATATCATAAACCTCTAATTGTACGAACTTCATTAATGAAGTTCCTACAGAAGAAATGGAATATTTAATCTTTGTCGACGGATTAAACGGATTCGGATAATTTTGATAAAGCATAAAATCTTTTGGTTGTTGTTCATCAGAAGGTGTTGATGTAACGAAAGAATACGGCACCGCTGATACTTTAACAGTTTCAGAATTAATGTAATTTATTTCCAGGTTCCCTTGATTCGAAGAGCTTAAGGTATCAGATGAAATTATACTTCCTGTTAATGAGCTAATAGTAATTTTATAATTGAAATCCGGTTTCAAATCTGTGAGAATATCCTGATGTAACCCCAATGTAGTTGGCGAATATGATATCGTATCGTTAATAAAAGGAAAATCATGTACTGCAAAAAGAATAACTCTTTTTACCGAACCATCTTCAACCTCTATTCCTTGAGCATTTCCGTTTATTGATATTATTTTTCCTATATTAGTCATTGAACTTACATTGTTAGCAGCTGCTTGAAACACGTGTAAAAAAGTTTCCCCTGTTTTTCCGCTAACTGTTTCCTGGTAATTTATTGAAGTGATAGGGAAATCACTTTTAATTTGTTTGATTGAGGTTTCTGAACCTTCCGGGACAATCAAAGCTTCAACAAACAATTTACTGGAGCCGACATCTTCTGTAAAAAGATTACCATCTTGAGTTGGTGAGTTCACAAAATTCATATTAAATATTTGTTTTGTGCTTGCATCTGCTACTTTTGTTTGATCATGTAAAATTATTAATGCCAGACTCCGCAGAAATACAATTGACCTCACTGCTTTTTTCACAGAGTTTTTTTCAGGCCCGCCATAAGCAGCACGATAAGCCTCTGCAAAGTTTGTTTGAGTATAAACCCAATCTCCATTATCCTCAAATTTATTTATGTGAACACTGTCTCCCCAATAACCTTGTCCCGGCGGATAATTGCTTATTGCGCCGCCATCATCAAAACCAATTGTGTTATGCCAGGGAAGTGATTCACTACTTCCATAACCACCGCCATCCTGTATAAGATAATCGGCTCCGCGTTGAATAGTGAAATGGCCTTGATCTCTATGTTGATGGTCTGCGAGATAAGGCTCGGCAGAGAAACTAAACCAAACAGCATCAGTACTCCAATCTGTTCTGGCAAACACCGGCCCGGAAACAATACCATTATATGAAGGTGCGAAAGTAGTTTTATAATCACTTATTAATCCTGCAGGAGGAGCATCGCCTAAATCCTGGAGCCATTGACGGGCATACGGCGTCATCGGGTGATCAGGAAGATCGCGTATGAATTCTAAAACAGTTCCGCTAAATGCATTTGCATCTGCAGGCAAACTTGACCAATCGGAATTGTCATAAAATGTTTTCCAGTCCGGCTTGGTGCCATGAATTATGGCAGGTATTAAGTTATCAGCCCACGATAGTCCTCTGAGATAATTAGGGCCGCCTGCATTTTGTAGCAGTGTAAAAGTGTGAAGTATGTCAATACTGGTTTGAACCGAATAATCTCCTTGAATATAAAATCCACTGGGAAGAGAATTTGTAAGTGCATCTAATGTACTTTGAATTAGAGTTAAAGTGTATGATTTCCATTCGGATGCCCTGGGATTTTCCGGCTGGGTTCCATAAGCAGTCATTAAAACCGGCTGAAGAAAACTTTCGATATAATAATTGCCTATGTTTCCATCATGTTCATATCCAAAATTTTTATACCAATCCAATCTCTCATTTAATATAGAATAAAATTCTTGCT
This sequence comes from uncultured Bacteroidota bacterium, assembly GCA_963777615.1. Classification (GTDB taxonomy): domain Bacteria; phylum Bacteroidota; class Ignavibacteria; order Ignavibacteriales; family Ignavibacteriaceae; genus CAVSWT01. The sequence goes on from CAVZSD010000069.1 coordinate 34,496, forward strand.
TTAAATCTTGAGTAAAGCCGGCGTAATCATATAAAGCGTCATAAGCTTCTGCTAACCCGGTTGAGAAAGTTCTGTTTGCATAGCCGGGACCATCAGGCTGGGCGCAATTAACTCCGCCTAAAAAATTTCCAGTCTGTTCATAATTATCGGAGATGAACTTTGCAAAAACAGCTTCGATTTTTGAAGGAGCATTTGTAAATACGACAGAATTATTTTGAATTGTAAAAGACGTTGTTGGACTAACTGCTGTAGGGACACTGACATAATACTTAGCTCCTGAAGCAGGATGATTTGCAGTTTCCCAGCGCAATAACCAGGTGTTGGTGGATTCAAGATCACGATATTCCATCCTGTAATCAGTTGAAGTATAGTCGGCATTACCACCAGGGGTGTTGCTTATTTTTAATATTGGAGCAAAAACTGCATCACCATCTACAAGAACTTGTGCTGTTTCTGAAGAATATGTTATTGCTACTTCTGTTACTGGGGCACGCATTACATTTATTGTTGTTCCAGGCATTGGTGTCATTGGTAAAGAGAAGTTTGTTTTGCTTTCATCACCTAAGCCAATAAATTGGTAGCCTTCAAAATATGCAGAACCGTATCCGCCGAAATGACGGCAAAGAACCTTTGCTAACGCCAATCCTTTTTTGGCATATTTTTCTGCATCGGATGTATTGCCTATCTGCTTTGATACTAAATATCCCATCGCATAATTTTCAGCGGCAGTTCTCAAATCCCAACCGGCATATCCAAAACCAATAAATGAAATTAATTTATTATTACAAAAGTTTTTTATTGAATTCCATTCTATTCCCCCAGCAGCTAATTCATTAATTCTATTTTCAGTAAAAAGATATGGGTGGCCATTAGCTGCAATATGTTTTGATATAGCCTCATTCATCTTACCTGTAGTTTGAGTTAATACCGTGTTATTAAAAAATAAAATACACAATGATGCAAAAGCTAATATGAAATTATGTTTACTAATATTTTTGTACATAAGAACTCTCCTTTTTTATGACAATTTTTTGTAGGGCATTTAATTAATTGTCATTTTTCACTTTAATAATATCATTTTTCTGGTTTGAATAGAATTCCCTACTATAAGACGATAAAAATATAATCCGCTTGGTAAATCCGATGCAGTGAATTCAACTTTATAATTTCCCGGCTGCTTTATGTCATTTATTAGTGTTTCAATTTTCTTTCCCAGAATATCATATACCACTAATGAAATATGACTGATTACTGGTAACTGATAACTGATGACTGTGCTTGGGTTAAATGGATTAGGATAATTCTGATATAAATAAAATTCTTTTGGTAAAATTTTATTGTCATTAACCGCCGTAATGTTTGCATATTCATAAGCACCAACATCAAATCCGTTTCCTTGCGGACGTAATATACCGGTTATATCATCTACTACAATTGCTGAAACTAATGAAGTTCCCTTGTCAATTGGTTGGGAACCGCTTTTTAATTCATAATCACTTTCGCCTATATTTTCAAAAATATCTTCACCTGGATCAGCAATAATTGAATGTTTATCATATCCTAAAGCCTGCCAATCGGAAAGCTTCATATTTGTATCACCGTTATCCGTACTTAATCTATCTACAACAATATTGTAATCACTAACAAGATTTTCTCTTGAACTTTCATCAACAGCAATGCTGCCCCGGAAGTTGTGATGATTAATTAAAATATTATTATAAAAAGTATTCCCGGTAGAGCCATCAACTGCTATTAAATCCCATCTGCTATTGGAAGGATTTATTATTGTGTTGTTGTAAACTTTATTGTTTTTTGAACCTTCTGCCCCGTCAATCATAAAAAGTGCAATACCTGTTGAATGATTATTATATAGCAAGTTATTATAAATTGAAGATTCTTGAACACCATCTAAATTTATTGCTGAGCCTCCGCCATTGCCGTTATCGTGTAAAATATTATTTGCAATAACTGCATTTGTAATTATTCCGTCACCGCCTTGTGATAAATCTGCATTTAGTTGAATGCCGCATCCGTTATTTTGAAAGCAAATATTATTTTTAACTTTGGGGCGGTCACCGCTGTTGGAAACATAAATGCCATGCTGAAGCTGGCTGTTTGAACATGAATTATTTTCAATAGTAATATCATCTGTGAAGCCTGTGAATATTCCCCAGTAAGTATTATTTGAACAAGAATTGTTTTTAATAGTAACAAAATCAGAAACAGCAATTCGGATTCCTGCTCTTGGCTGATTGATGACATTAAATCCGTCGACTATAATCCAATCAGCATTCTCAATATTTATTCCGTCATTTGTTTTATAATTATGCTGATCAATTGTTACATTATCTTTTGCTTTAAATACTATCGGTTGAGATGAAGCTCCGCTAGTTCGTAAATCAAACCCTGTATAAGTTCCTTCTAACACTATTACGGAATCATTTTTAGAAACAATATCCGCGGCATGCTGTAAAGTTTTAAAAGCGGAGTTTTCACTTAAGCCGTTGTTGGAGTCTTTTCCAACGTTGGAAACAAAATAAGTTGATTGTGAAAAGGCGCCTGAAGAAATGAAAAAAGAAATAACAATCGTTAAGGTTTGTAAATTGTTTCGCATAACATTCCTTATTTTTATTCATAATTATTTTCATATTAATAGTAAATTAAATTAGGATTATTATTTGTGGCGCACGGACATTCCACAAAATAAATACCAGATATTTTGTTGAAAAAAGCGCGGAAAATTGATTGAAAAATATTATTGGAATTATACAGTGGGAAAATTTGTAAGGAGATAGGTAAATTCAGGTTAATTAAAATTAGAGTTCTTGATTTGTATGGTGGAGGTTAAATTGTACTATTATATAGTATATGGTTTTTAAAGATGACATCTTTTTAAAAGAAAATAAACATCTACCCATGCATAGAACATATAAATTTTACTTTGATTTTTTATTTTACAATAAAGATGTAATCTTTTCACTTCTCTTATTTACATAAAGAGAATTAAATATTAATCGCCTTTTCTAACACTTGAACCGCCGCTTGAATGCGAATCAACTGAGTTTGCAATTCCATAATAAACAATTTTCGACCCACCGCTTTGATTAGAGGACAAATTTCCATTCATAGTTACAGTAAGTTCGGAACCGCCGGACAATTCTGAATTAACATCCTTTACGGAAAAATCTTTTAATTTAAATTCACTTCCACCTGAACCATCAACATTTAAATTATCACCTCTGCCTGTTAGGTTGGTTGTTCCACCGCCTGATGAGCCTACAGAAATGTCTCCGCATTTCAAATTTCCATTTAACTGGGCACCTCCTGATAATTCACATTCAAATTCTTTGGAAGAAATATTCATATCAATATTTGCTTCTGCTCCGCCGCTCAATTCAAGTCCGGTTAAAGAAGGCATTTTGATAGTTATATCAATATCACCTCTTTTTCTATATGAATGTTTATCAATATAAAATTTGAGTGAAGAGCCATCCTTTTCAACTTTCAAATATTCAAAATCTTTTTCATCTGCTTCAACTTCAATGAGGTAATTATCCGATTGTGTAATTGTTAACTGCATCCCCCAGCCGGCTTCAACTTTTGTAAAATCTTTATAGTCATAGTTTTTTGTCTGAGATTGAGCTAATGCCGGGCTACAAATCATTAATATTACTAATGATGAAATTATAAATGAAAAATATTTTTTCATGGGAGTATCCTAAAAATTATTCTTCTAATAGTTTAATATTAGACTTCGATACTTTAAAAAAGGTTGGTTGAAATATTGTTGCAAATTATTATTCGTCATGCTGAACTCGTTTCAGCATCTCTACATTAAATATTAATAAAGATCCCGGAACAAGGTTGATGTGACATATTATAAAATCACTTAAGGCTTAATAATTTTTTCCCGAGTCCATTCCATAAGGAAGACGGCGCAAGTTCGATACTGTTATCGGCAGGATCTCTAAAATAGATGGATTTGCTTCCGTCTTGCCATTCGTGTTCTTTTTCAATCTTTATTTTGTTTTTCTCTAAATGTGTTTTCCAATTTGTGAGTTCTCCATCTTTAATTAGAAAAGCTACGTGCCCTGGACCGGAAGTACCATGATAAGGAAACAGTCCGTCTTTTTTTATTGATGCTTCAGGATTAAATAGCACTAAAGCAGAAGTGCCGCATGATAAAACAACATTTCTCCCCTCTGTTCTTGCAACTTCTTCAAAGCCTAAAATATTTTTATAGAAATCTGCAAGCTCATTTAAGTTACTGCCGTATAGAATCGTTTCTAATATTCCACTTGTTTTCATTTGTTTAAGTAATTTTAATGTTAAAAATTTCTTCTAAAGATAGAACTTTTTGTCTAAAAAACATATTGTTAAAATTATGTGATGCAGACACTAAGTTCTTAAATTTATCAGTTGGCTTTTTTATCTATAACAGAATTAAACTCAAAAGTATTTTCCCTTACAAATCTAAAATCATTTTTACATCACATCTTTTATAATGTGAAGATTCTTTTTCATGAAGAAGACGAAAGCCTAATTTTGTATATAGACTTAAAGCTGGTGTTAATTTTGAATTTGATTCTAAAAAAATGTTTTTGAACTTTTTATTCTTTGCATATTCAATTGCAGCCAGGCATAGTTTTTTACCGATACTTTTTCCTTGATGATTTTCAGTAACTGACATTTTTGCTAATTCAAAAGTTGATTCATTTAATCTGATTAATGCCGCAGTTCCGACAGCTTCTTCATTTATTACCGCTAAAAATATTTGTCCGCCGTCATCAATTAATTTTTGAGGTTTGGAAAGAATCATTTCATCCATCGGTTCAATTTCAAAATACTTGTTCAGCCACTCATAATTTAGTTCTTTGAATTGCTGTTTGTATTGAGGAGTATATGTTACGATTTTGACTTCATCCATAAAAATCTATTCGTCATCTAATTCTGAAAGCAGCCCAATTAAATCTAATTGTTTAGTAACCATTTCAAGATGCCCTTCTTCTGTAATCGGCCATTGTTCAAGCGGGCGGTCATAGTAAAGCTCAACTCCATTGCCATCAGGATCAGTTAGGTAAATTGATTCTGATACTCCGTGATCTGATGCACCCTCAATTTTATAATTAATCTCAAACAATCTTTTTACAATTCTCGCCAGCTCTTTCCTGGTCGGATAAAGAATTGCAAAATGATAAAGCCCGGTACGTCCCGGTGGCGGGGGAACTGCATCTTTACCTGCCCAGGTGTTTAAGCCAAGATGGTGATGATAACCGCCGGCTGAAAGGAAAACCGCATTACTTCCGTACCATTGAGTAACTTCAAAACCAAGCAAGTCTCTGTAGAATTTCAATGACTTATCAATATCTGAAACGGTTAGATGTATGTGTCCGATTCTTGTATTAGGATGAATTTTATATTCCACTAAATTTTTCCTTAAAATTGAATAACGATAAAAAGAGATTGAACAATATGAAGTCGAAATTTATGAACTTTTTTCTCAATATTAAAAATAGTAGTTCATTTGTTCTACTTTATTTTGTGAAATCACTTTTAAAGGGAGAAAAACGTGTTAAAAATAACTCATTTACACTATATCATATTTAGGTCTTTTAGCTCATATTAGCATCAGTTTTTAAGTTCATAGCGGTAAGTGAGGGGGGGATCCTTCCATATAATGCAGGTGCTGGTCACACCTGCATTATTTATTTTAAATTAATTTTTTGATAAGACCTTTATCAGATGAATACATTTCGTCTATAAAATAATAAACCCAATTTCTCTAAGGGAATTGGGTTTAATTGAAAATACTTTCCCCAATATTGTATGATTAAAACGATTATAACAAATTCGGAAAATAACGGCTAATCTTGTTTAGTCATTTCAACAGACATCATCTTAACTTCGTTTCCTTCTTGATTCGAATACATTTCCATTATTTGATTTTTATCGTCAATAAATTTTAGGACTTCTTTATACTCCATATCCTTCCCATACATAGGGTCATAGGTAGTTCCGGTCATGCTCAAGGTTTTTGAATCTTCATCATAATTTCCCTTGCTCAGCATATAGCTTGTTCCCATATTATCAATCCAGATGCTAAAAAATTCTTTTTTGGCATTGTCATATCCGTCAATGCTGAATCCTTCAAAAGGCATCCCCATCATTTCTCCATGATGAGTTGTTTTAAAGTATCTACCACCCAACAGTGATTCTGTTGTTGCAGTTCCTTCAATAACTTGCGGTTCACCATTTGGATCTTGCCAAAATTTTGTAACCGTTTTCCAATCACCAACACCTTTAGCCATCATTTTATGATAATCTCCTGGTGTCATAAACTCCATCCACGCTTTTTGCTCTTCAGTCATTTCCTGCCCTTGATCCTGTGCAAAAGCTGATGCGAATGAAAATATAATTGAAGTAATTAAAAAGAAAATAGTAAGCCGTACTTTCATAACTGACTCCTCATAAATTATTAATAAAAACTTGATTTAAGTGTTCAGGAAAAGAATTACGAAGGAAACACCAATAATGTAGAAATTGACTTGAATAAAGTCAATGAGAAATTAAAAAACAAACTAATTCTTTAACTCAGTTCTTAAAATGATAATTTTTTCCAACTTATTCATTGGGAAGATAGAGCCGTTTTTATTATATGATTCCCATTGACTGTTAGCAATATAATACAAATTGTTTTTAACAATAACGCCTAAAGTCGGCTCATTAAAATTCGGATTTGCACTTTCAAGAATTTTATAGCTTGTGATTAAATCTAGATCATCATTTAAAAAATATCTTGTCACTCTTTTGGGAAGAACTCCGTTTTGGATTGCAATTAAGCTGTTATTATAGAAATAGAGTCCGTCTATACCTTTAGTTGTATAATCACGCATCTCTTTTAAATGTGTTATCTCTTTTGTGTTGATATTTAATTTATAGATTCCCGTAGCATAATCAGCAAAAAATAATTCTTTACCATCATTAGAAAAATCCAGGCCTTGTAAAGATACGAAATCAGTATTCTCGTAAAAAAGCTCTATCTCACTACTATTATATTTTATTAAATAAATTGCCGGGTACTTGCTGTCGCTTACATAGATGTCACCATTTTTGTTAATCGCAAGGTCGCCGAAGTAATGCTGATTTGAATCATTGGGTGCGAGATATTTTTTTAAAAGCTTTTTTGAATCAAGATCGTATTTAAAAATAGAAGTTAATCCATCTAAGTTTTCGTCATAATCAATCATTTGTGGAATAGCTGTGCAGGCTGCCCATAACAATCTGTCTCTTGAATTTATTTTTATTCCGTTTACTGCAAGTAGCCCATCTTGTTTTTCAGGAATGAATATTTTTGTTTGGCCGTTCTTATCAGTCGAAATAATTTTCCTTTTGTGAATACTGCCTAAATAAAAAATTCCGGTTTCTTCATCAAAAGCAATTGATTCGGGATGCAAATCTTTTTCATCGATGACAAATGCCATGCTGCTGGTGTTAATTGGTTTCTTTAATTCTTTTATCTTTATTAGAAGCTCTTTAAACTCGTCCGAGTTTTTTATGTAAGAAAAGTCATTATCCTTCTCAATATTTTCATCAGCGCTTATCGAGATATATTTTTTCAGATAATTTATGGCTTCATTTTTTTTATGGTTTAATGAATAAGCGCAGGCAAGATTATACATTATAGCTGCATTATTACTTTTTAGTGAATCTAATTTTATAAAGCAATCTAAAAACTTTGAGTAATTTTTTTCTTTATAAGCTGTTATTCCAGAACTGTAATATTCATTTACTAACTTTGCATTATTCTGCTGCGAAAAACTTGTTGAAAGTATTAAAAAAACACTGCAAGTAAAAAGTAATTTCATACTAATCCTCAAAGATTATTTCTTTTCCTATTTCTGCACTGTAAACTTTCATTCCTTTAAACTTAATCAGTAATGATTTACCAACCCAATTTATCGCCGGCAGGTTACCATGAACTAAAATAGTTTCGCTTGGTTTTAATTGCTCCGCGATCTTAATAATTCCTTCTCTCCTTGAATGAGCACTAAATCTAAAATTTTCAATAATACATTTAACTTCTTTTTCCGTGTCTTTCAAGATAATTTTTGCCCCTTTTTTTGCTTTTGAAAAAATATAACCCGGAGTATTTTCTTCCATATATCCAACAGTAAAAATCGCAGAATTGCTCTGGTTTATCCATCTCTCACCAAGATTAAATGAAGCAGTTCCTTCAATCATCATCCCGCTTGAAGCAAGCACAATACAAGGCTGCTTAAAAAAGTCCTCATTACTTGTAACTTCATATAAATTCTTTGTCGGAATTTGAAGCAGTTCAAATTCAGGGTCAATCATATTCACGACATATCTGTTGTAATCATAAACACGATTGATTTTGTTCCCGAGGCCGCCCGTATAAATTTCTGTTTGCGCTAATTTCCTTTTAATCATTAGTTGCCAGAGAGTCGCTAAAATTTCCTGCATCTTTCCTAACGAAAAAACCGGGATTAAAACAGAACCTCCGTCATTCATAACTCTATTTATTGAACTTGCTAATCTTTCCGATTCAGCTCCCCAGTTATTAAGTATTGATGAATCAGTATTTCCATAAGTAGTTTCAGTAATCAGCACATCAATTTTTTCAGGGGAAAGAGGCTCCTTTTAACAGCGATTGATTATCTAATTTAAAATCCCCGGTATAAAATATTTTTTTCTCATTATACCTTAACAAAATACCTGCTGAACCGAGTATATGCCCTGCATCAAAAAATTGTGCATAAACATTTTCGCGGCTTTTATGCTTGTAGCCGTTGATAATAAATTCTTTATTATAGGATTGATATTCGATTGATTGAATCAATAAATCAATCTCATCATGCGAGTATACCTTTGAACCTTCCTCATCGCTTAATTGCTGTTTTAATATCGAAACGGAATTATGAAGTGTAAGTTCAGCAATGGCCCGTGTTTGAGGAGTGGTTATAATTCTAACATAGGGAAACTGCTTAACTAAAAATGGTAATGCACTAAGATGATCTTGATGTGCATGAGAAATTAGATACCAAATCAATTTCTTTATCTTTAAGCAGGGCAAAATTGGGAAGTGCATCCAAACCTATTTTCTGTGGGTGCATTCCGCAGTCAAATATTATACCTGTTCCATCTATATTTAAATAAAAACAGCTTGCTCCAATTTCATTAGCCCCGCCGAGTGGCAGAAAATTTATCATGAAAATTTTAAGTTATTATCGAAACTTCTTTGATATCAAATTTATAAAAATGTTTTGATATAATTGGGAAGGAGAAAAACTAAATATAAAAAATCAATAACAGAATATTCGTTTGAATAAATTTATTGATCCTCTACGCGATTCCTGGGCCTGGGTTGTTATACGTTTTTACAAACATTAAGTCCCTACGGGATATTATTATTCTAGAAACACCAATTTTCAATAATGTTATTAATGCTTTATTTCAATAGCTCGAATAGATTAATAGAATTATTTTTAATCTGCGCTTTTGAAGGAACTTTTTTCATAATATCAACGCTTCAATTGCATCCATTTCCTTTGACAAAACCAACCTGCAGCGGCTAACAATAAATCATCTTGAAAATAAAATGAAATAAAATTTTGTGATTGAATGTCTCCCCAGGTAATAATTTCACTCCATTTTTCAGCATGGCCAACATACCTTAAAGCAATGCCGGCCTGTGCAGTCCAAAAGAACGGAATACTTTTAAATTCAGTTTTAACACCGGCCATATTAAACCCGGCAATTCTACCCTGCTGTTCTGCAGTGCGAAAATGTTCTATCCGCATTTGAGTGTTTGTAATTGAATTATGAAAATTAACAATATCACCTGCCGCATAAATATTTTCCCCGGCTTCGAAATAATTATTTACATCGATACTTCCGTTTTTCCCCAAATCGAAATCTGTTAAAAAAGAAGTAGCCGGCTTTACTCCAATTCCAACAAGAACTATATCTGCATCCAGCCTTTCATTATTACTAAGTAAAACTTTTTCAACTTTAGTTTTACCTTCAAATTCTATTGCACTGTTATTAAGCTTAAATTTTATTCCGTTCTTTTCATGCGCAGTTTTTATCATTGTCCCAATTTCTTTTCCAAATACATTTTTAAACGGTACTTCTTCTATGCCGATTACTGTAATGTCAGCATTCAATCTTTTCTGTAAGCTGCTTGCTGCTTCAAGTGCTATAAAGCTTGCCCCTACTATTACTATCTTTGATTCATTATTTGCGGCTTCGATTATATCATCTGAATCGTCGTGGCTTCTCAAATAAAAAATATTTGAAAGATTGGAACCTGGAATATTTAATTTAATTGGAGTTCCCCCGGTTGCAATTAATAATTTATCATAACTAATTTCGTCTTCATTCTCGAGTATTACAACTTTTTTTGTTTTATTTATCCCTGTTACTTTTTCCTGATACAAGATGTTAATATCATACTCTTCATAGAATTCTTTAGTTCTAAGCGGCATCCATTCTTCTTCTGCTTCACCGGAAAGATAATCCTTGCTTAAATTCGGACGGTCGTATGGAAGTCTATTTTCTTCGGTAATCATTGTTATTTCTCCTGTAAAGCCAGCTTCTCTCATAGCTTGAGCAGCGGAATTTCCTGCTGCCCCGCCGCCAATAATTACATTTGAAACTAAATTACCCTTATCTCTTTTTGACATTGAAGGAATCCTTGAACCTTCAATTACTTCAGGAAGCATTATATATATTTCATCGTTTTTTATTTTGACTTCATAATTAGGTAAAGAATTTAATGCAGGCGGCTCTATTAAATTTCCGTCCTTTGCATTAAAGCAGGCATGATGGCGTGGGCAAATAATCCTATCTTCAAATAAAACTCCGTTTTCTAAAGGCGCGCCGTAATGAGTACAGCTTTCTCCAATCGCAAAAATCTTATCATTAACTTTTGTAATTAGAATTTTATTTTCGTCATCAATATTAACGGCTTTCATTTGGCCATTGCTAATTTGATTTACATTCCCTGCATTAAATTCTTTGTAACCCATAGTAATCTTTCATTAAATATTTTTTACTTAGTACATCAACTTTCGAAAAAGTGTAAGGTAAAAAAGATGACATCTTTGTTTTACAAACGTAACTTAGATAAAACATTGTTTTTATTGAAGAGCTAATCTATTTATTTTATTTAGTAAAGATGTCATCTTTAAACACTGAGTTGCCTGAGTTAATAATTCATAATACAAAATATCATCGTTTAGTTTTTACTTTGCTATTCCAATAACCCCACAAGCCACACGTTTGCCGGCATTCCCTGTTGGCTGGGTGTGAAGATCATCTTCTCCGGCATGAATAATAATTCCTCTACCTATAATTGAATTTTGTCCAGCAAAAGAAATTAAATGATCTGTCCATTCATAATGAGCTTTACCATCTTTATTTGCTTCAATATTTCCTAAATCACCAACATGCCTGCTGGTGTCGGTTGGTGCGCCATGAGGTTTTTGTGTGGGATTAAAATGCCCTCCTGCTGAAGTCCCGTCAGGCGCACTGCAGTCACCATATTCATGAATATGGAACCCATGTTTACCAGGTGTTAATCCATCAACATCGGCAACAACTTTAATCTTGTCTCCATCTTGTGTGAAAGTAATCAGTCCTGTAACTTTATTTCCTTCTGTGGGATGAATTACGCAAACAGCTTTCGTAACCTTAGGCTGGCCTTCAATGTTATGGGTTTTTTCTTGATCAGAAAATTTATTTTCAGAACGTTGATTACATCCAATCATTGAAATGAACGCAATTGATAATACCAATGCGGGTAATGTTTTAAGTTTAGGTATCATTTTTCTATCTCCTTAATAAAATAAATAAAGATAATATTGAATTATTTAGTAACCTTACACAAAAACTATCTTTTGGGGTTATTCCTTTTTAAAATACTGGATACTTGACACTCGATTTCTGATCCAGGAATCTGATCACATACTGATCGCTATGCGAGAGAAAATTTCTCATATATTTGATAATAGGGATCCATTACTCCAATATTCCAAACGTTGAGTTACATGAGCTATTAATTAAAAGCTTATACATTGCTAAATAAATTATTTAATGATTCAGCCAAAGTTGGATGAGCAAATATTCCATTTTTTAAAACATTGTATTTCAAATCGCCTAATATTGCTATTTGAATCATTGCCATAATTTCACCACCTTCAAAACCTAAAATTGTGCAGCCTAATATTTTATCTGTTTTATCATCAACCAAAACCTTCATCATTCCTCGTGTTTCGCTTTTTTCAATTGCTCTCGATACTTTATTCATGGGCATTTTAGCAACCGAATATTTTATTTTTTTTTCTATTGCTTCTTTCTCATTCATACCAACTCTTCCAAGCTGAGGATCCATGAAAACTACATAAGGAACCATTCTTCCTTTCGTCGAAGAATTTTTCTTATCAAGAATATTATCTTTTATAATTCTAAAATCATCATAAGAAATATGAGTAAATGCCGGGCCGCCTTTAACATCACCCATAGCATAGATTCCTTTTACATTTGTTTCGAGCTTGCTGTTGGTAATTATAAATCCTTTATCATCTGTTTTAACACCTGGAGCAGAAAGATTTAATTCATTTGTATTAGGTGTGTGCCCTGCTGCAATTAAAACATGCGTACCTTTAATTATTTTTTTTCTGTTGGAAGTTTTAATTGTAAGATTAATTGAAGTTTTGTCAGATCTATTTTTCGATTTTGATGTGGTGATTTCTTTAGTTTCAGAGTTAAGATAAATTTCAATACCGTCTTCTTTTAAAATATTAAAAACCTCATCTGCCATATCTTTGTCCTCTCTGTTTAATAGTTGATTTGCTCTCTGAACGATTGTGACTTTGCTTCCGAATCTTTAAACATTTGTCCAAACTCAGCAGCAATATATCCTCCTCCAATTATTAAAAGATGTTCCGGTATTTCTTTTAATTCCATTATTGAAGTTGAATCGAGATATGAAATTTTGTCAAGTCCTTTTATTCCAGGAATTGCCGGCCTTCCGCCGTATTAATAAAAATTTTTGAACTGCTGATTTTTACAGATTTATTTTTTGAAGATTTTATTTCGATGGTTTTGGAATCAACAAAACTTGCAGTTCCCCTGAATAAAGTTATATTTTTATCTTCCAAACCTTTTAATACCCCGCTTCTAAAACTTTCCACAATTTTCTTTTTACGGTTATAAACTTCCTTCATATTTACTTTTAAAGATGAAGAATGAATACCGTATTCAGAAGATTTAGAAACCATGTATGCAGTTCTTGCACTTGCTGCCATTGTTTTTGAGGGAGTGCAGCCATAATTAATACAGCTTCCACCGACAAAATTTTTTTCTATAATCGCAACACGCCAATTCTCCCCGGCTAAACTTTTTGCCAATGGATTTCCAGATTGTCCCGAACCGATTATTATCGCATCAAATTCTTTTGACATATAAAATTATTCTTTTTTTTAAGTTGAACTCCAATGCCTGCCGTCTTTTTTAATTAATTCTTCTGCTTCTTCCGGCCCCCATGAGCCTGATTTATAATTCGGAAATTTAATCCATGGTTTCTTTTCCCATTCCGAAATTATAGGATCAAGCAATGACCAGGCTTTATAAATCCAATCAGCTGTTGGGAACAATGTTTGGTCACCAATTAATGCATCGTATATAAGCCATTGATAAGCATTCGGCGGCTCTTCGATTCCGAATGCAGTAGCATATTCAAAATTCATATCGACAGGAGTTAATTCTAAAGTAGCGCCGGGTTTTTTAGCTGTAAATTTATAATAAATACCTTCATTCGGCTGAATGCGGAATGTTAATATATTATGCCCCTTTTCTTTTTCTTTATCTATTGGAAACATTAAATGAGGCGTTGGTTTAAATTTTATTCTAACCTCGGTTAACTTTTTATTTAACCTTTTCCCTGATCTTAAATAAAATGGAACTCCAGCCCATCTCCAATTATCTAAATAAATTCTTAACGCTGAATAAGTAGGTGTGTTGGAATTTGGATTAACGTTGTTTTCGTTTCGATAGGCAATAACATTTTCTCCTTTTACTTTACCGGCATCATATTGTCCGAAAACTATATCTTCCTTCTTTATTTTACAAACTGCTTCAAGTACTTGCAAAGTTTCGCTTCGAAGTGAGTTTGCGTTATAGTTTACGGGCGGCTCAATGGCGGTAATACACATTAGCTGAAATAAGATGGTTTTGAATCATGTCCCTCATGATACCGATTTTTTCATAGAAAGCTGCGCGGGTACCGATTCCAATATCTTCCGAGACGGTTATTTGAACACTGTCGATATAGTTTCTATTCCAAATTGGTTCGTATCCAGGATTTGCAAAACGAAATACCAGCATGTTTTGAACTGTTTCTTTTCCAAGAAAATGATCCACTCTAAATATTTGATCTTCCCTAAAAACTTTATGAATATCTTTATCAAGCTCTCGCGCCGATTTCTCATCCCAGCCGAAAGGTTTTTCGATGATAATTCTCCGCCATCCATTTTCACTTTTTGAAAGGCGTGACTCACCTAATTCGTAAATTACTTTTGAATAGAATAAAGGTGAAACTGCAAGATGAAATAAAATATTATCAGAAACATTTTTTTCATTTTGAATTTTTTTAATTAACGATGATAGATTGTCAAAAGATTTTTCCGGACTTTCAACAAAATCTCCTTGAACATAATACAAATTATCTGCAAAGCTTTTCCATCTTACATCATCACAGGATTTCACTTTTTCAACCGCGCTTTTCATTTCATTTCTGTAGCTTTGATTATCGAATTCTTTCCTATCGAATCCAATGATTGAATATTTATGGGGAAGAAAGTTCATACAATGTAAAGCAAAAAGCGCAGGCAGTAATTCTTTATGTGCAAGGTCACCGGAAGCTCCGAATATAACTATAATACTCGAAGATGGAATTTGAAACTTGCCCATTCCTTTTTCATTGGAAACAACATGTCCTTTATTCATTAAAAATCCAGAATTGAAATTAGTTAGAGATTGAATTAACAGATAAACAACTTAACTACTTGAAAATAAAATAATTGTAATACACATCAAGTCAATATTTTACAGGAGTTGTGAACGTATTATTTAAACCTTATGTCTTTTGATGATTTAACAATTTTTCCATTGTATAAAAAAGAAACCTGTCTTAAAGTTAAAGCCTGATCAAATTCCGTTAATGAAGAAATAGAATCAGCAGGAATAATTATGTTATACCATCTTAACCCGGCCGAAGCAGCAGTTTGAGCAACACAAATATTGGAAACTGTTCCGGTTAAAATCATATTTTCAATTTTCCAGACATTTGACAGATAATGATTCAATGTTGTTCCGTAAAATCCATCGTATCTATTCTTCTGAAAAATCATTTCATTTTTATCCGGTTTAAGCTCCTTAATTATTTCCCAGCCCCAACTATCCTTCTCACAATGCTTGGGCCAGATTTCCCATTCTTTATCATCTTTGAAATGAGTGTCCTGTGTATAACAAACTGTAACATTTTTACCCCGGGCAGCAGAAGCTAATTTTTTTATATTTGAAATAGTTTCTTTTGCCGAAGGAACAAGAAGGCTTCCTTTGTCTTTAACAAAGTCATTCCGCATGTCAACTATAATTAATGCTGTTTTATTATTTGGCAGGGTTATGGTTTTTTTAATTGGAATTTCAGGAACATCTACATTGTCTAACGGCAAAAAATTGAAGCTCATTTTATTTTCCTTTTATCTTTCAGTTTGTATGACATCAATTTGTAATATGAATTTATAAGAACATTATAAATCTAAAAATCAAACCAATTTAATTTTAAATCAGTCTTCATCAATCGAATGTGTTTTCTTCAATTCCGATTTTTTCTTGGCTTTTTGTGAAAGCAATTCGTAATAACGGTGAAGTATTTCCAGTTCACCTTCAGTTAAATCCTCAACATCAACCAGGCGATTACTTGCTGTTGCGGAAGACGCAATTAGTTCATTAAGTTTAATATGAACAGCAAGCGAATCTTTATTCTGTGATCTTTGAATTAAAAAGACCATCAGAAAAGTTATAATAGTTGTGCCTGTGTTAATAACAAGCTGCCAGGTGTCGGAATAATTAAAAACCGGTCCGGTTACAATCCAGGCCACAACAATAAAAAATGAAATTGAAAATGCTTCGGTGCTTCCGGTGAATTTTGTCATTATATGTGCGAAATGGTCAAATCTATCGCTAATGGTTTGATGTTCTTTATGTCTCATTTTGTTTTCCCATAAATTAATGTTTTAGTTGTTGTTTAATAAATAACACCTAAATCGTTATATAAATGTGATAAGTAAAATAATGATTATTAGTATTCTTAAGATAAATGAAATTTAATCTTTATTCGAGATTAAATTTCATACAATATTTATAAAGTGTTGTCCCTTTTTTGAAATTATCTATACTTAAATAGTAATTAACCAGTTAAAAAATTTATCTTGTTTGAATTAAAAAAAATAACTTTCTTTGGAAGAAGAGATTACCATGAAAATTAACAAGCATCAAAGAGATACAATATTAATAGCGATATTTTTTCTTGCAATCGCAATAATTGTATGGATTGCGTACGGTGCTAATATCTTTACAAAAACTAAAGTGCTGGTTGAAAAAAAGGATGAATTGTTTGGAACTACTTATAAAGAGTGGCAAAATAAATTAATATTGGGATTGGATTACATTTCAGTATTTATGGGCGCAGTTGTTGTAATAGCGGGTATTTTTTTATTCAAATTTAAATCGCAAAAAAAGGAGAATTGATGAAAGCTGTTCTTAAAATTATTTCCGTAATGTTCTTATTATTTATTAGCATTTATGCTCAAGGGTTTAATGTTAAAGCAAATGGTCTCCAGACATTTTCATTCGAAGACAAAACGGGCAGGAACCAGGCTACATTTTTCAGTACAACCCCGATTGAAGATGTAAACGGGTTAACCTCCGATATTAAAGGCTCTGTCTCTTTTAATGTTGATGATTTTGCTAACACACTTAAGGGTGAAGTTTCAATTTCAACAGGTTCGCTTAAAACAGGGATTGAAATGAGAGACCATCACCTGGCAAGCGATAAATGGCTTGATGCGGATAACATATCCAACAATAACCTTTAAAATTAAAAGCGTAAAGAATGTAAAAAAACTTTCTGATAATAAACTGGAAGCCGAAGTTGTTGGTGATTTCTCATTACATGGAGTAACAAAGGAAGTTACTGCACATACTACAATTACTTACCTGGATGAAAGCAATGCAACAAAAGACAGAGGCCCAGGCGATTTACTTGGAGTAAATGGAAAATTTAATATAAAGCTGTCGGAATATAAAGTAGCAAACAAGGTACTTGGGCAAAAAGTGTCCGATGATATTGCTATTACAATAAATATAGTTGGTTCAAACGCTGCTATTTAGAATTGTTTAATGATAAATGTGAGGCTCATCTTTGAGATGAACCTCACTTTACCTAAATTTTTTTATTTCCCTTTCTTCAAATATACATCACCGTTAACAGTTTTGATTGTGACTTTATTCGTACCGCCATTAACAGTTCCCGAACCATGCAAAGTATAGCTGTCATATTCATCATCATTTAATATTTCTTTTTTTAGCGGGAAGTCACTGTAAATTTTGTTCTGACTTCCATCTTTGTCTACACCGCCAATTTTGATGTCGACATCCATTGATAAATTTTCAGGAACTGTTAGTGTAACATCTCCTGAGTTGGATTTTAAATTTATATCCCTATTCCCTTTGCTAACATCTCCAATCATTTCTGCATTTATGTCGCCGCCATTTGTTTTAGCGTCAATCGAAGCATCTGCTTTTTCAATATTAATACTTCCCCCATTTGTTTTTGCTTTTACAAATTTTCCTGCTGATTTAATTGTTATATCGCCACCGAGAGTTTTAACATCAGCACCATTCGGGGCTTCATCAACATTTATTTCTCCACCCATACTAGAAATGTTTACTTCATATCCAGTTGATTTGCCTGATTTAGAGGTTACATTTTTAAGGCTTACCGGCCCGCCGTTAGTTGTGCCTTTCACATCGCCTTTAACATTACTTATTGAAACAGGCCCGCCCATAGTATGAACACTTCCGTCAACTTCAGAGTCATATAAATTTATTGGTCCCCCCATTGTTTTTAATTTTAAGTTTCCTTTCAGCTTACTTAACTCCAGGCCGCCGCCCATAGTTTGCCCCGAAATATCGCCATCAACATTTGTAATTGAAACAGATCCACCCATTGATTCTAAGGAAACATTAAATTTATTTGGAACCATAAATTTAAACTTCAATCTGTTATTACGTTGAAGTTCATTTTCTTTAAATTTGGAAGAAACTTTTAATCCATTTGTACTCTCATCAAAATTAAAATCATACCGGTTTAAGTTATCTTTTTTTGAATCTACATCGATGGAAATATAATTTTTATCCCAGCCTGATATTTCAATTGAACCGCCGGATTCAAGATTGATATCCAGCATTTTACCTTCTTCAGTTTTAAAATCTTTATGAAGGTTATTGTCATTATCAGATTTGAAATTTAAATTAGCAACCGGATTATAATAAATCCCTCCCGGATTTTGATATACAGCACCTGTGAATAAAAACATCATTGGGAGCAAAAAAAACAAATAAAATTTTTTCATAGCAAATTCCTCTTCGATAAAAATATGTTCGTAGTTATAATAATTAGACTTTAAGAATTCCAGGAAGGTTGGGGGTTTGATTAATGATTATTCTATCTTTTTTGCTATGATTTCAAATATGACTTTGATGATTATTTTTTATTTAAATTATTAACATTCATTAAAAATTTTTATTGAAAACATTTTTAGCAAACACATTAAAAGTGAAAAAAACAATAACAGTTTTCGGCAGTGCATTCCCTAAAGAAGGAGATGAAGAATATGATTTTGCCTGTCGGCTTGGTAAGCAGCTCGCGTTAAATAATTTTGATGTCTGCACAGGCGGTTATTATGGAATAATGGAAGCAGTGTCAAAAGGGGCGCTTGATAATAAAGCAGAAGTATTTGGTGTAACTGTAAATTATTTTGAAAGGCATTCCAACAGTTTTGTAACTACGGAAATAAAATGTGATACTTTATTTGAAAGGATTACAAAACTAATTGAGCTTGGTGATGCTTATATAATATTAAAAGGCGGAACCGGCACTTTGCTTGAGCTTGCCGCCGTTTGGGAATTTACAAATAAAAAACTACTTAAAGCTAAACCTATAATTTGCCATTCTTCAATGTGGCAGAAAATCATTCCCATTTTAGATGAACGGCTTCAATATGAAAACAGAAAAACCGGTTTAATAAAATGCTGTGATACATTAGAAGAAATAATTTCATATTTAAAAAGTGATTTAAAGCAGTAAAATATTTTTTTTATTTTTGTTTATTTGCTATTCAAATTTAAATTTTCAATCATCTTAAAAATTTCCGGGAAAAATTATGGGAAAGAATATCGACCGTAAAAATTTTATTAAAAAAATTTCTATTGGAGGAGTTGTTTTATTTGGCGGCAGCACATTGTTATCAGCATGTGGGGGAAAAGATAATGGCCAACCAGGGCAGGCAATAGATAAAGCAAATTCACCTTGCTCTGATACAAGCGGATTGACAGATGCAGAAATAGCAACCAGAACTTCAAATGAATATATGATTGCTTCCCCCTATAACGATAAATTTTGCGGAACGTGTAATCTTTACGTCATGCCCAAAGGGGACAATAAATGTGGTTCATGCCTGGTTGTAAAAGGACCGATTAGCCCGCAAGGATATTGCAGATTGTGGATAAAAAAAGTTAATATGACAGGATAAAAATTCTGGCAAAATGTAAAAAATCTTCTCAGTTCTCCCTTGAAAAAAAGAATAACTTTGCTTAACCTTGCATAAGGTTGTACAAACTTTTTTTGATAAAATGAAGTATTTAAAAATAAATGAAGCGTCTAAGATTTTGGGAGTTAGCTCCTCAACTTTGAGGAGATGGGACAAAGCCGGTAAATTTAATTCTAAACGTCATCCAATAAATAATTATAGAGTTTACTCTGAAGAACAAATTATGTTATTAAGAGAAGCACATCAATTAGAACTTTATTCATCTGCTGAAATTGAACACCAAAATATACCTTTAACAAATAAAAATATTATTTACAAAAGTAATTTTGGAAAACTATATAATTTAGATGTTTTAGATTTTCTATATGAATTGGAAGATGGTTCAATTGATTTAATTTTTTCTGATCCACCATACAATATTAATAAAGCAGAATGGGATACATTTGAATCACAAAAGAAATATGTTGATTGGAGTATGTCCTGGATAAAGTTAGCTGAGAAAAAACTTTCTCCAATGGGGTCACTGTATGTTTGTGGATTCTCAGAAATACTTGCTGATTTAAAATGGGCAGCTAGTTATTTATTTAAAGGTTGTAAATGGCTGGTTTGGTTTTATCGTAATAAAGCAAATTTAGGAAACGATTGGGGTCGTTCACACGAAAGTATTTTGCATTTAAGAAAAAGTAAAGATTTTGTATTTAACATGGATAATATTAGGATCGCGTATAATGAACATACAATAAAATATCCATCTCGGCCACAAGCCAAAACATCACAATATAATAATGGAAATAGTAAAAAATATATTTGGGAACCCCATCCATTAGGGGCGAAACCCAAAGATGTTTTTGAAATCCCCACAATCTCAAATAGCGCCTGGGAAAAAACAAAACATCCTACACAAAAGCCTGTTGAGCTTTTGAAGAAAATAGTATTAGCTTCATCAAATGATAAAAGTATAGTGGTTGACCCCTTTGGCGGTTCAGGAACTACTTATATGGTTTGTGAAGCACTGAAGAGAAACTGGATTGGCAATGAAATAAATAAGGATTATTGCTCAATAATAACTAAGAAGGTTAAAGGATAAATCTCAGTTAAATAAAATCGTTGATTTAAAAGAAGAATTGGCTACACTGGAACGTAGAAAAAAATTAAGAAACAGTTCTAATAAGATGCCATATATCCTTGATGATTAATTTTGAAAATGGAAATATATGTTTGTTAAATGGAGCTGTTGTTGCTTTATCCGGTATATCAATATAATAATATCCACCAAGTTCTGTTAAAAATTCTGTATAAACCATAAACAAGTTAGATACAAAAGTAGATGAAATATTATTTTTGTTCTTTCTTTGTATGTCGTTAAGAGAAATACCAATTACACTAACAGGATGTTCAACAAATTTTTCCATCAATATTTTATCTATAAAAATTTTGCTCATCCTATCTTTAGTCGTTGTCTTTAAAGAAACAATTATCTCTTTTGGATGAATTTGAGAGCTGGTTGATTTTACTGATTCAAAAGGGGATAAAACCACCTCTGTTTCACAACTATAATATCTTTTTCCCGTTTCAGTATTATATGGGATTTTAAGTATAATCTTTTTCGTTGATATGTCTAAATATGAAAAGATTGCATTTATAAATTCTTCAAACCTATTACCAACATGTTTTCTTGAACTATTTGCCTCCCCCAATAAATCGAATCCTAATCCATGGATTGTGGAATTGTGTAACTTATTTTATTTATGGAATTATAATCAATTTCATTATATGCATTTTCCTTCGCCTTTAATCTATCTAACACAGAGATGAAAAGTTCATACTCTTTTAGGAATTCATTCTCTTCAAAGATAAAAAGATTAGAATTAATCGGTCGCACGAAAGTTAAGGTGCTAGCTGAATGTGAAGAGCCAATAATATAATTTCCTTTAATAACGCGATTAGTTAAAATTTCTCTTATGTAATTTAAGGAGCGAAGGCTTATGTTCTTAAATTCTTCCAGTGAATTTTTACGAGTTTTTAAATCTTCTATTAAAGACATATTCTAAGATAATAAAGTTTTCACTTCTTTATAAACCATATCAACCGTAAGCTCTTTAATACATTTGAATTCTACATCATCACGAAAACATATTAATGGGCGCGGTGAATAAATAAAGCAAGGGGAACAGTCTAAATTTAATCTTACTATTTTATGATCTGTTTTCCAGGGGTGGATGTAATTGGGATTTGTTGGCCCTAAAATAGCAACAACATTTAACAGCAATGCCGAAGCAACATGCATTAAGCTTGAATCATTGGAAACAAACACATTGCATCTTTTCATTATTGCTGCAGTCTCAGCAAGGTTTCCGGTTTCGATACAGAATGATTTATCTGAGCTTATTTCTTTTTTGATTGAATTCTTTAGTTCATTTTCTTCAGGACCGCCGAAGATAAATACTTTTCCATTTAAATCATTGATAATTTTTTTGCCAAGTTCAGAAAACTTTTCCGGTTCCCATCTTCTTTTTATATGATTTTTAAATTCAGCAGAGCCTGGATGAAAGCCAAGTACTAATTCATCCTCTTTAATATTAATTTTTTGAAGATAATTTTTTGCAAATGAAATATCGATTTCATTTAATTTAAATTCTAATTCAGGCTTTCCGTCGAATGTTGTTTGAAGAAGTGCCTCAACCAGCTTAATATTTTCTTCAACATTATGAATTGAATCATTCTCAGTAATTCTAACCTTGTTTAAAAAACCTAAATTTTGAAAATCTTTTCTTAGATACTTAACACCGGCTCTTTTATTAGCTCCAATTATAAAATTGAAAATATTGTATTCTTTTCTATTTGATGGATAAACATTTATTGAGTAGTCATATTTTTTTCTAAGCTTAAACAAATATTTCAAAGAAGATAAAATGCCTTCATCAATAAAATTGAAATAGTGAATATTATTAATGTTGGAGTTTCTTTCAAAAATATCTTTTACACCTTTAAACATTACCAAAGCGTCAATCTGTGCATCAGGCATATGACCCCGAAGAAGCTTTAATGCCGGGGTGAACATTAAAGCATCGCCTAATCCTGAGAGTGCTAGTATTAATATTTTTTTCATTATAAACTGTATAATAAAAAATAATCCGGCAGATGCCGGATTATTATAAAAAAAATATTTACAAAATTTATTTAATCGAATCGGATTGAGTTTTTGCCAGGCTATCTGGTTTATTCTTTGCCTGGTCAACCAATTTTTGATAACGTGTAATATTAGCTTTTACGTTTGGATCGTCGGGATACATTCCTTGTATCTGTTTCCATAAATCTAAAAGCTTTCCATTTTCATTTAGGCTTTCATAAACTGAAAGCAAAATTCTATAAGGATCATAATACGAACGAGATATGCCTGCCCCGGGATTTGCTTCTATTTGTTCTAAAGCTTTCTTTTCAACTTCAGTAGCAATTATTTTGTAGCGATCCATTGCGCCGGCTTCCATATATAGGTTGCCAATTTGGTATAATAGCCCGACATTATCTATTGGAATATGTTCGCGAGGAATTTTTACTTCCATTGTATCTAGCGTTGCTACTGTAAGATTTTTTCTGTCGGTATATAAATAATTTAACGCAAGTCTTATAAAAGCATTGCGGTAATTCTGCATCATTCTAACATGATTTTCATCAAAGAAGATATCCGGATTATTTAAGCCTCTAAACTTAAAGCCTGGTTTATAGTCTTTACTATAACCGGGATTTTCATTAAACAATTGTTCTTTTAAAATTTTCTCGTCAACAAATTCACCGTTGGCGGGACGTTTTGCAGGAACTAATCTTAAGGCCATTCCTTCCATTCTTAAATAATCAGATAAACCGATTTTGCTGTCTTCTGAACAAGTGACTGCGAAGTAAATAGGCCTATCCCAATCATTTGCTTCTACAATTTCCTTAACCATAATGTCCTGAACACGGATAGCCTGAACATTACCAAAATTTAAAGTAGGATCCATTTTAAAAGTAATGCCTCCTTTTATTAAGGCAGTAGAATCTGAGACATCAAATTTCTGCATAAAATCAGTTAGCCCTTTAGGAGTAGTAGTTTGATTCGGAAACGGAAGTGTAACGTTTGTTGATTTCCATCGTATTGGGCTTAGAGTTTCAATCTGCGAATCCGAGAGATTCATTTTAATTTTACCAACATGATAGGGATCGTTATCTTTTAGTTGCCTTATATACCAGGTGGTATTCAACAAGCTTAAGTTAGCTACCTTAACATCTCTTCTCACTCCTTCAACATCCTGTAAATACCAGAGAGGGAATGTGTCATTATCTCCGTTTGTAAAAAGTACACCATTTGGAGCTACACTTTGAAGTAGATTATATGAGTAATCCCAGGGAACCCAGTTTTTTGAGCGGTCATGAGTGAAATAATTTGCGCTTATCATTTTAATAGGAACAAGTATAATTCCAAGCGCAAGAATTCCGGCAACTACCGGGGTCTTTAAGGATGACTTTTCTAATTTTTCTAAAGCCAGTTCAACAAGCCCCTTAATTCCAATGGCAATCCAAATGGAATAAACGAAGAAAGCCCCCACATAAAAATAATCTCTTTCTCTTGGCTGCGGTTGCTGTTGGTTTTGATAAAATGCAGTGAACAGCCCCATGAAAATAAACATAACCATAAACACGGCTGCCATCTTCCAATCCCGCCGGAAATGAAAGTATATGCCTATAAGTCCCAAAAGAAATGGAACTGCAAAAAGTGAATCCTTTGCCATACCGTCAAATTGTAAGTCGAATACTTTCCCAAATAAATTACCAATACCATTAAATGGTTTAACATCTGCCGGAGCGTCTTGATCCCAACTTTGTCTTCCGGCGTAATTCCAAAGTAAATATCGTGTAAACATGTGGTTCATCTGATAACGCCAGAAAAAATCCAAATCACTAGAATAACCTGTATAGACGATTTGCTGATGGGGTTCGGTTGCAAATCTTCTTTTGAAAATTGGGAAGTCGCCGTATTGCTCTCTATTTAAATATGTAACAAGCTCACTAAAATCATTTGGTTCATTTTCGTTCATTGGCGGGTTTTGATTTGCCCGAATAATCACCATCGCGTAAGTTGTAAATCCAACTAAAATAAAAACTCCCGACATGGCAATTAAGTGTAAAGTTGCCTTGTCATTTTTAATTGAATAATTAACTAAGAATCCAAGCACTGCCAAAATTATTACTAGAATTGCAATACCAATAGCGACATTATCTCCTGCAATGTTAGTCATCATTTCCGGAAGCAATTTTACTACACCTGGATAAGTAGCAAAAAGGGCAACACCACCCACAATAAAAGGCATATAAATAGAATTACGTGTAAATAATTTTTTCCAGAAGCCAGCCATATAAAATATGCTTATTGCAGCCATAATCATTTTGAATTTGGTATCATAAGCCTGATACTCATCTTGAGTAGGTGCGGTAGAAGAAGTTTGCGCTCCCCACATTGCTAATGCAATTATGACAATTAAAGCCACATGCCCGAGAAAAATATAGCCGGTTTGTTTTAATGCGGCTTCATCATCAACATATTTTCTGAACATGATAATCATAACCACTGGAAGAATTGCCAGCACACTCATTAAATGCACACCGGTTGCAATACCCACCAGGTAAGCAATCATCAAAATGTATTTTTCGTTATCCTTTTCATTTGCTCTTTCATTCCATATTACCATTAACCAAACAATACCGGAAAATAAAAACGTACTGAATGCGTAAACTTCAGCTTCAACTCCGTTAAACCAGAATGTATCGCTGAAAGAAAAAGATAAGGCTCCGACTGCTGCAGCTATGTAAGTTGCAATTGCTTCAATTGAAGTTTTATAATTTTTGCCTCTGTAATTTTCAATTAGCTTTACTGCTATTAGATATAAAAATAAAACCGAAAATGCGCTTGAAAAAACAGAAATTGTATTTACGCGTAAAGCTAAGTTGCTTACGAATGGAATCATCATAAAAATTCTTCCAAGTATCAGGAAGAAAGGAGCTCCAGGAGGATGGGGAACCTGCAAATAGTTATCGGCGGCTAAAAACTCCCCGCAATCCCAGAATGAAACCGACGGCTGAACTGTTGAGAAGAAAACAAACAATGAAATTAAAAAAACAACAGCAGCAAATATTTTGTTAACTAACTTATAATTCATCAAAACCTCTATATAAAAAAGAGTTCAAAAATAATTTATTTTGTGAGTTTTTAGCAATGCGAAAAATTTTAATTAATTGTGCAGGGTAAAATGGTTTGTTCATCTTAAAGCTGGTGATAATTGAAATGATATATTTTTACTCATCAGCCTTCTTTTTGAAAAATGAATCGAATTTTGATTTATCCACAGGAACATGATATTTATCAAATAATTCTTTAAGGCGGCTCATTGAAACGGAATCAAAATCTTCGTCGTCTTTTTGACGTTTTAGGAACATTTTGTACTCTTCTAATTCTTTTCTATCAAAATTTCTTTCATATTTTTTTAGCTCTTCTAAAAATTTTTGCTGCTCGCGGTATGACATTTTTCCTCCGCTAAAAAAAATAAATTTATTATTACATGGCTGCTAAAAATAAGTAATATTGTTATAATAAAAAATTAAAGGTTAGTTTATATCTATTGATTTAAGACGATTTTCCAATGTAAAAGTTCCTAAATTTTCTTTCATTTACAGCATAAAATGACATTAAAAAATAAGATATGGCATTTTGCCTTAAATAAACCGTATGGTGTCCTTTCTCAATTCAGCGATCAGAGTAATAGAAAGACACTTAAAGATCAGTTCATTTTTCCAAAAGGCGTTTATCCTGTAGGAAGATTAGATATGGACAGTGAAGGTTTATTGATCTTAACTAATGACAAAAAATTAACTGGTCATTTACTTAGTCCAAAACATCATCATGAAAAGGAATATTATGTACAGATTGAAAATATTCCCACTGAATCGGAATTAAATAATTTAAGAGATGGAGTAGTTATTGAAGATAGAAAAACTCTGCCAGCAAGAGTAAAATTAATTAAGCCTCCAAATTTCGATGAAAGAATTCCTCCAATAAGAAAAAGAGAAAATATTCCAACAACATGGCTTAGCATGATAATTATCGAAGGAAGAAATAGACAGGTTAGAAAAATGACTGCAAAAGTCGGACATCCAACTTTAAGATTATTAAGGGTGCGTATTAAAAATATTTTGATTGGTAAATTAAAACCTGGAGAAGTAAGGGAGTTATCTGAAAAAGAAATTAGAGAATTATATATGTAATTGATTGGTAAATTTAAAACCGCATCATTTAATTTTATGCACCAACTATCAAAAAAATAATTTCTAATTTTCTTATATTGAATGAAGATGTTTAATTAGTTTAATTGTTTTTATATCAGTTTTACATTAATTGAACTGATAAACCGAAAGGAGTCTATTTTGTTCAACTCAAGAATTTATACTCAAAGAAGAAAAACACTGCAAAAAAAGGTTGGATCCGGATTGATTTTATTCCTTGGGAATGATGAATCATCATTTAATTATTCAGCTAACACTTATTCATTCCGGCAGGATAGCGCATTTCTTTATTACTGGGGAATTGATTTACCTGGCTTCGCCGCTCTATTGGATGTTGATGAAAATAAAGAAGTGATTTACGGAAACGACTTTGAAATGGATGATATTGTTTGGATGGGATCTCAGCCGAAGGTAAAAGATCTCGCCAAGCAAGTTGGGGTAAAGCAAACCGGAAATCTTTCTGCTTTGTCAAGTACAATAGCAGCTGCGATCAAAGGTGGAAGGGTTATTCATTATCTTCCCCAATACAGGCATAAAAATATTTCATGGCTATCTGCATTAACCGGTATAAATCAAAGTGCAATTAATAATTTTACTTCACGAAAATTAACTAAGGCGGTTATTGAACAGCGATCGATAAAAGTCAAAGAAGAAATTGAAGAAATAGAATTTGCAATGGATATTGCTTATGAAATGCAGACTTACGCAATGCGGTTTACTCGCCCGGATATTTATGAAAGAGATATTGCAGGAGCAATTGCCGGGATTGCTTCCTCAATGGGAAAGGGGATTTCTTTCCCTATTATTTTTTCGGTTCATGGTGAAACACTTCATAATCATCATCATGAAAACTTGATGAAGAAAGGCCAGCTTGTGGTAAATGATTCCGGAGCCGAATCATTATTGCACTATGCAAGCGATATAACGAGAACCTTCCCGGTTGACGGAAAATTCACAGATAAGCAAAAAGAAATATACGAGATAGTATTGAAGACGCAGATGGATTCGATTAAGGCAATTAAGCCGGGGAAAAAATATAAAGATATTCATTTACATGCAGCAAAAATAATTGCTGAAGGTTTAAAAAATGCCGGCATAATGAAGGGTGATACAAATCAAGCAGTTAAGGAAGGCGCACATGCATTGTTTTTGCCCCATGGATTAGGGCACATGATGGGGCTTGATGTTCATGACCTTGAAGGGCTTGGTGAAAATTTGGTAGGTTATGATAAGAAGACTGAACGGAGCGATCAATTTGGATTAGCATACCTGCGCCTGGCTAAAGAATTACAACCGGGTTTTGTATTAACAGTTGAGCCTGGTATTTATTTCATTCCCCAATTAATAGATATGTGGAAAGCTGAAAATAAATTTCCGCAGTTTATTAATTATAATAAGCTTGAAGAGTACCGTAACTTCGGCGGAATAAGAATAGAAGATGATGTATTAGTTGAAAAAAACGGGCATAGAGTTTTGGGCAAAAATGAAATTCCTAAAAAAGTTGAAGATGTTGAAAAGATGTGTAATTCGGTTATGAGATAATAAGTTTATTATTTAAGTACTTCAATAATTTTTACTTTACTTGAAAGCAAATATTCTTTTATTAATCACTGCAATGCTGTGGGGATTTGCATTTGTTGCCCAGCGAGCAGGGATGGAATTCATTGGCCCATTCAGCTTTAATGCTGTACGCTTTGCTTTAGGTTCTGCATCATTGGTTCCCTTACTCTTGTTTAATAAGAAAAGAAAATTTAACAACGAAAATATTTTCCCAATGGGGAAAAGAAAACAAATTATTGGGGCGGGTATAATTGCCGGGGTTGTTTTATTTATTGGAGCCTCACTTCAACAAGTTGGTATTGTTTATACCACGGCAGGTAAAGCAGGTTTTATAACAGGCTTATATTTGATTCTGGTTCCCATTATTGGAATATTCTTTTAAACAAAAATCAAAAGCATTAACCTGGGGAAGTGCTTTAATTGCTGTTGTTGGTTTATACTTGTTGAGCGTGAATGAAAAATTCATTTTAGGAAAAGGAGATGCATTCGTATTCATCAGTTCTATCTTTTGGGCTCTGCATGTAATTGTTATAGACATTTTAATTAAAAAGGTAGACCCAATTAAAATTGCTTTTCTTCAGTTTGCAGTTTGTTCATTGTTAAGTTTCGGCGTGTCATTTACTTTTGAAGTTTTAACGTTTCAAAACATTTATAATGCTTCAATTCCAATTTTATACGGCGGATTAATTTCAGTAGGAATTGCATACACGCTTCAGGTTGTTGCCCAGCAATATGCTCCTCCATCGCATGCTGCTATTATTCTAAGCCTTGAATCGGTTTTTGGTTTGCTTGGCGGATGGATGATTTTAGGTGAAACTATTTCACTTAGAGGAATAATTGGATGTTCGCTTATGCTTGCTGGAATGATTTTATCACAAATTAGTATTTCTTCAAACTCTATAATTAAAGAAAAATATTTAGCTGAGAATTAAATGAATGCTATACTATTTCATTTCAAAAATAAAACCATCATTTTTATTTTATCATTAGTTCTATTTTTATCTGCTGTTTGGGAAGTTACTCTTTCACAAAACAATCAATCCCAAAGCGATCTTTACTATAAACTAAGATCACTTCCCGATGTTGTTGAAATAAAGCCTATTCAACCGGATTCTATTTTTTCTGAAGCATTTGAGATTTTTATTGAACAGCCGGTGGATCATCAGAATAAATATGGGAAAAAATTTAAACAGAAAATTTTCCTTTCACATAAGGATTATAAAAGCCCGATGATTTTTGATACTGAGGGTTACAATGCTGATTATAATGTAACGCAAGAATTAACAAGAATATTGAATGGCAATCAAATAGTTGTCGAACACAGATATTTCGGTGATTCAAAGCCGGATTCAATTGACTGGCGTTACTTAAATATAAAACAGGCGGCGGCAGATCATCATAAAATAGTGAGTATCTTTAAAAATATTTATAAAGGCAAATGGGTAAGCATGGGAATAAGTAAAGGCGGCGAAACTACATTATTCTACCGAAGATATTATCCAGAAGATGTGGACGTCTCTGTTCCATATGTTGCCCCAATGGTTTTAGCTCAGGAAGATCGAAGGGTTTATTCTTTTCTAAACAATGTCGGAACAGAAGATTGCAGAAGTAAAATTATTAATTTTCAAAGAGAAGCACTAAAAAGAAGAGGTAGTTTATTCCCAATGTTTTTAGATTATGCTAAAGAAAAGGGATATACATATTCAAAAATTGGTAATGAGAAAGCTTTCGAATACGAGGTGCTTGAGTATTCATTTTCTTTCTGGCAATGGGCTAAATCGACATGTGATGATATTCCTGATTCAAATTCAAGCAATGAAAAAATTTTTGATAATTTAATTCAAGTTTCTTCTCCCGATTATTTATCCGATAGCTCTCTAGTTAATATAGCTCCGTTTTATTATCAAGCTTATTCTGAAATCGGTTACTATGGTTATGATATAACAGATTTCAAAGATTTATTGAAAGTTACCAAGCATGCCACTAGCCAAATTCTTGTCCCTGACGGTTCTAATCCGGTTTATAATTGCGAAGTAATTAACGATGTTATAAGTTGGCTGCAGAAAAATGGTAATAATATTATTTATATATACGGAGGAAATGACACCTGGTCATCATGTGCAATGCAGCTAACAGGAGAAACAAATGCAATAAAAATGGTAAAGAAAGGCGGCTCTCATAAAACACGAATTAAGAATTTTTCAGGAAAAGAAAAAGAGAAAATTTATTCAACTCTTGAAAACTGGTTGGGAATTAAAATTAAGAATATTTATTAGTAAGGTTAATAATGAAAACACAAAAACTCTTTAATACTGATCTTGAAGTTTCAAATATTATTTACGGCTGTATGAATCTTGGAGAAATATGGGGTGACGAACCTTTAACCAAAGAAATTATTGATAAAGGATTAAATAGCAATAAACACAGCTTTAGATGAAGGAATAAATTATTTTGATACTGCAGATATTTATGCCCATGGAAAATCAGATATTGTCTTTTCAGAAATATTTAAGCAGAAACCTGGCCTGCGAGATAAAATAGTAATCCAGACCAAATGCGGGATAAGATTTCCCGGAGAACCTAATCCAAACTCACCACATAGATTTGATTTCAGTTATGAGCATATCATAAATTCAGTTAATGCAAGTCTAAAAAGATTAAAGACTGATTATGTTGATATTCTACTGCTACATCGCCCTGATCCATTGATTGAGCCTGAAGAAGTGGCAAAAGCATTTGATGAATTAAAAGCAGCAGGGAAAGTAAGATATTTTGGAATCAGCAATCATACAGCATTTCAAATTCAATTTTTACAAAACTATTTAAGCATGCCTTTGATTGTCAATCAAATAGAAATGAATATTGTTTATACAGATTTAATTGATGAAGGAATAGTAGGAAGCAAAAAAGAAAATCTACAAAAAATTACCGGCGGCGGTACAATTGAATATTGCCGGATGAATAAAATAACTTTGCAGGCATGGTCACCTTTAGCTCAAGGGCTTCCATTTAAAAATGAAAATGAAATTCAAGAAGAAAGAATTAAAAAGACAACAAGAAAACTTTCTGAGCTATCAAAAGAAAAGGGTGTAAGCAAAGAAGCAGTCGCAATAGCCTGGCTTTTAAAACATCCGGCAAAAATTCAACCGGTTATTGGCACTAAGAAACCCTGAAAGAATAAAATCAATCTGCGAAGCAAATAAAATTGAATTAACAAGGGAAGAATGGTATCAGTTATACAATGCACAAAGAAGGGAACCTTTACCATAGAGCATTTATTATAAACCCAATTTTTTGGAGAAATTGGATTTATGATTTGTTATTAGTTAGTTAACAAATGTCAGGTAATAATTTTTACTTCCGAAAAAAATTTCTTTTAATAAACTGCCGTAATGTTACATTTCTACAAATTACCTACTTCCTAAAGTAATTATTACATTCAAAAAATCAGTTGATACTTCGTTCCATACAATTCACTATTCCATTTCTCAATTTTACCGGCATCATAAAATCGTACGTTAATCAATTGTTATATAACATTTTAATGCTGGGTGTTTTTACTCAAAACCTTACTACTTAAAATATTTACTATCTTGGCATATATGTTGAATTAACCCTCTCCGACAAAGAAATAGTAAGTAAATATTATTTATCAACATATATGAGGACCCAATATGAAAAAAGCTCTCGCTCTTTTCGCAACCATTCTTTTGTTTTCTTTCACAGCTTTTGCTCAAAATACAGCAAGCGGGAAGTGCAACTGTAACAGCAAAATTATTAAAGGATTACAATTACTAATGCTAGGTGGTAGTTTGGACTATGGAGAAATAGTTACAACTGGAGCAGCACAAAAACCTACAATTACACCAGCAATCAGGGGCAAAATTTCAGGTAGTCGGTCACACAGCTAAATCAGTAGCATAACATTTTGCGAATGTAAATCTTAGATAATGATACATGGGTTACTAGCAAATGGTGGAACTAAGCAACATTGACATTTACTCCTAATGTACAACAAACAGGTGGAAACAGTACATATACTGGTGGAACTGCTGTTACAGACTGGAGAATTCTGTTGCTTTAGTAAATCATCCCAAGACAGGCACAGGAAATGGTATTTATATCTATGGGTTGGTGGGCATTAACATAGCTGGCAAGCCAAGCTAATGGTGATTACACTGGAACATTTACTGTAACTGTTGCTTATTAAAATTTTGACATCTGGATATAAGTGACTCCTCTCTGGCGCTGCGGATAATAGTTTCTACGGCGCCAGTTTTATTTTAGGGCAAATTAAAATTTTTTCAATCAGTTCTCTTTTTTAATTTATATGTTTTAATTTTGGGCGTTTGTTTAAAAAAATTATTGAATTATACACTATGCTGAAGAAAGTTTTTTTTATAGTAATACTTTTTAATTCATTCTTCTTGCTCAAGTTACTAGTGCTGATGCGGTTGGAACGGTGAATTTAGTCTTCCCCTATTGCAATCACTGCAGGTGCCGGTAATTTAGATTTCGGAGAAATTATTTTAACCGGGAGTGCACAAACAAAAACAATTCAACCTGCAAGCCGGACAAGTATTTAATATTACAGGACAGCCTAATTTACATATAACTATTACATTTTACTTCAGTAACACTAACCAATGCTCAATGGGTTTCTTTATATGGCGGGACAATTGGAAATATTGCTTTCAAACCAAATGTTGTAACAAGTGATTTTAAAAAAGTAACTAGTGGTAAAAATTATAAGCTTTCTAATTCAGGAAGTATTGGTAACTTTGATTTGATGGTGGGCGGCTCTATAACAGTTGCAGCAAATCAGCCTCAAGGTGATTACACAGGATTATTCACAATAACAGTTTCATATTAAATAAATTGAATTTTTTATATAACATATTTTCAAATTTAAAACTTTATCGAGTCACTATTAGTAATTTTTTTATTCTTTTTATTTTCATTTAAAAGCTATCTCCCAGGTTTATGCAACTAAATATACTGACCTGGATTTTGGAGATGTATTTATAGGCTATCCGGCGGAAGTAAATCATATTGATGCAACTGCAGCAAAATTTAGATTTTATCATTTTGCATTTTTTAGAAGAGATATGCAGATCACTTTTTCATTGCCCACCAGATTAAGCTATCAAAGTTACAGTATTCCAATTACATTTGATGCTCAGTCATTCAGCATGGTCTTATAATGATAATACCAACAGGAAGAACAAATTTTAATCCTCATTCTCCTTTATATATAAGCAACGTTTGGCTATTAACTCCAATATATGTTTGGCTTGGTGGAAAATTAAATTCAACAGGTGGAGTTCCCCCGGGAGCTTATCAAGGCACTATAATAGTCACAGTAGAAATATTTTAATATCATGAAGAAATTTTATAATACTATATTTTTCTTTTTTATAATAGCTATCTTTAAATGCGCAAGTAATAATTTCGCCTTATATAGTCTATACAGATGCCAGCAATCGTTACGGCAGTATGATTGTGCAAAATGAATCAACAGAAATTTATGAAGTTAGCATTTCATTTGTATTCGGGTATCCAGTTTCGGATTCAGTTGGGACAGTTTCTATGAAATATGTTAATCAGCCTTCTCCTGAAGACCCTTCAATTGTGGATTGGATTAGAGCCTTTCCTAAAAAATTTGTGTTGAATCCAAAGCAACGGCAAATAGTTAGGATGAGCGTTAGGCCGCCGGCAGGTGCTAAAGATGGAACATATTGGGCAAGAATAGTCACCTCTGCAGTGCCGCAGACAACATCGATTGATACTATAAACAAAGGTGTAACTGCAAAAATAAAATTTGTGTTAAACCAGGTTACATCAATTTTTTACAGAACAAACGATGTTGAAACCGGAATTAAGATTA
This sequence comes from uncultured Bacteroidota bacterium, assembly GCA_963777615.1. Lineage (GTDB taxonomy): Bacteria > Bacteroidota > Ignavibacteria > Ignavibacteriales > Ignavibacteriaceae > CAVSWT01. Next base: position 69,173 of record CAVZSD010000069.1, read on the forward strand.
ATGATGTTAAAGTTTTAGAAGATACGAATAAAATTACATTAAGAACTTCTATAGAACGAACCGGTAATTCTCCGTTTATTGGTGATGTAACTTATTCCTTAACCGACTCGCTTGGAAACGTTGTGAAGGAAGGTAAGGAATATATTTCTGTTTATTTTGATTTAATTAAAAACATAACTTTTGATTTTGAAAAAAGATTGAGCCCGGGGAAATATAAGGCAGAGATAAAATTTATATCTAATGAAAAGGAGGACATACCGGAAAGCAAATTAATACCGTTACCTCCAGTTATAAAAACGATTGAGCTAGTAGTTAATTGAATGCGGCAAAATTTTTTTTATTCGTAGTTTTACTCTTGTTTGTGATTGTGAAGCCACCTGCCAGTCAGGAAAAGGAATTCATTGCTTCAAAAAACTCAAAATTTTTAGAAGGTCAAAAATCTACCATTCTACAAGATCAAAATAAAAATAACAAATCCCCCGATAAATTAGATAAAGAACACATCCAATCTTCATTAAGTAAAAACAATTTCGTACTCTAAGAATTTTAATTCAGGGCAAAAAATTAACAAGTTATATAATAACATAATTACATATAGATCAAAGAAATTATTTTCGAGCAAGAATCATAATAAAGAAAAAACACAAACCGGGATTTTTGACTATGAAGATGACAATTCAAATAATGCCTCATCTGACTTTCTTTTAACTGAAAATAATAAAGTAAACAAGACAGAACTTTTCGTCGAAACAGAATCAACAATTAAAAATAATTCCCCAAAGTCTGCAGAAAACGTTTTTCATAATTCATTTGCGGATAGTTTGGAAGAAATAGTTGTTAATTTTAAATATGCCGGACTTATAAACCAACCAACGACAGCTTATTACATTAACGGAAATGTGTTTATCCCGGTTGGTGAAATTTTTGATTTGCTTCTGATAGATAATAAAATTGATAAAACAAATAAAAATATTTCCGGTTTTTATATTCTTCCTGAAGAAAAATATTTGATTGATTTTTTATCGGACAGGGCTAAAAGAGGGGATTCATTATTTATTTTCACAGACCGTGATTTTGTTGAAAAAGACTTTGATTTTTTTGTGAATACAAATCTGCTGGAAACAATTTTTGATGTAAGTTTAGTAGTTGACTTTTCAAATTTAACTGTTACAGTTTCATCTTCAAAAAATTTGCCTGTCTTTCAAAAATATTTGAGAGAAAAAAGTTATACAACTACCCTTAAAGAAGAAGAGACTGAACCATCTACAAAATTTATTCACCGGGAAAAATCAAATTTGTCAGGCGGTGTTTTTGATTATTCCCTAACATCAACGTTCAATAAAGGAATTCAGCCGTACACTACATACCAGTTTGGAACAGGAGGAGAGCTGCTGGGTGGCAATGCACAGATAGTAACCGGGGGAAGTTTATTTCAAAAATAAAATTTATTCCAGTGAAACAAATTATCTATGGATGTATGATCTTGAAAAAAATGATTATATATCAAAAGTTTCCTTAGGCGATTTTTCTTTTGATGGATTAATCCCTTCAACTTCAAGAGGAATTCAAGTTACAAACGAACCGCTGGAACCAAGAAAAGTTTATGCTTCCTACCAGATTATTGATAAAGCCCCGGCTAATTATACAATCGAACTTTATATTAATGATAGACTAATTGATTATACAAAATCAGATGCAAGCGGAAATTTTAAATTTAAAATTCCTCTTTCATACGGGACTACACTAATTCAATTAAAATATTACGGCCCGGAAGGTGAGTACTATACAGATAAAAAAATCTACCAGATTCCTTTTACTTTGCTTCCGCCTAAAGAATTCAATTATAAAGTGAGTGTAGGAAAATACGCAAACACATCAAAGAATACGGCAAATGTTCATGCGGGATACGGAATAACAGATTGGCTTACAAATCAAACTGGTTTCGATTTTATTGATGATCCGCTTTCAAGTAAAGGCATTTTTTATAATTCACTTACTTCAAGAATTACGGAAAATTATCTTTTAAATTTATTGGCAGCCCCAAATGCTTATTATACTCTTTCCGCAAATGCCTTTTATTATTCGCAGGCATCTATTTCAATGGCATTTACAAATTATGAAAAGAACCCGGTTTACAATCCCGCAAATTTGGACAATGAATTTAACACATCATTTTTTGTCCCATTTGAATCCGGATTTAATCGCATACAATGTAAACGGCGGTTTTAAGTATGCCCGTTCTTCTAATTAAAAAGATATGATTACAGTTTCGGCACACTTGCTTATTTCGGCGGTTTTAGCCCCATTTTAAATTATAATTTAATTAGGCTTGATTATGGAAATGAAATAAGAAATAGATCTGTAATTTCCCCCGGATTTTTATTAACTATTCCCTGGTTAAGCAGCGCTCTTGATTTTTTAAATGGCAATATTATAAATTCAAGATTGAACTATAACTTAACGGATAAGAAATTTGAAAACTTCAGCATTTCATTTTCATCAAGTATATTCAAGCATGGAAGAATTCAAATTTCACATCAGCAGAATTTCCTTAGCTCTATTTCAAATACTCAGGTTCAATTAATAATTGAATTTCCATTTACAAGAAGTTATACAACTGTTTCCGATAATTCATTCAGCCAGAGTGTTCAAGGCGGTATATTGTATGATGATAATTATGATAAATTTAATTTCATGAACCGGCAGCAATTAGGAAAATCTGCTGTTGCAATGAGAATGTTTTTAGATGAAAATGTGAATGGAGTTTATGACAACAATGAAACGTTAATTAAAAAAGGCAAAGTTGTTTTGAATAATGCCGGTATTTTAGAAAGAGGCGATGATGATATTTTAAGAATAGAAGAACTTTCGCCATATACAAGGTACGATGCAAAAATTGTTGAGTCTTCAATAGACAATCCTTTGTGGGTCGCTAAATATAAAAATATTGAATTTGTCAGCGGGCCAAATAAAGTTAAACCGATTGACATTCCTTTTTATGTTTCAGGCGAAATAGATGGAACCGTAACTAAAATTGTGAATGATCAAAAAACCGTTGTTGCCGGAATGAAAGTGCACATTGATGGAATTGATAACGATGTTAATCTTTCAATCAATACTTTCAGCGATGGTTCATTTTATTATTTTGGATTAGCGCCAGGTAAGTATAAAATTTATTTAGATAAGTCCCAGCTTGATTACTTAGGCGTTACATCAACTCCAGCGGAAAAAGAGATTGAATTAAAACCGGATGGAATAGTTGATTTAGATTTTGTACTCGCAAAGTAACTCATAAAAAAAATTAAAGATTTATGAGATAATGGTTAAAGATGTTTTAATCTTTATCAAAAAGAACTTGCCATGACTAAATAGTCCTTCATAAGTTAGGCAATCCTTTCTATCAATTATAATTTATTATATAACTTCAATAATGAACAGCCGAGAATATATGTTCGACAAAAAAATATTTTAACTCTCCGGGAATAGTTGTCAGCGATGAATTTTTAGCAGCCGCTTCACTATTTCTAATACACTTTCCGCTTATCACAGAAAATTTAACTTTCATCTAGTAAATATTACTGTTTGTAACATATTACCTTGACAGACATAGTAATGTTACATATATTGCAATCGTAATTGGAGAAAGTTATGGATGAATTAAAAATATCTTCTGATTTAATCAGAGGGCATATAGATACAATAATTTTAAGCCTGTTATCCAAAGGTGATAAATACGGCTATGAAATAACTAAATTAATTTTTGATGCGTCTGACGGTGAGTTTGAATTAAAGGAAGCAACAATGTATTCAAGTCTTAAACGAATGGAGAAGGATGAATTTATTACTTCTTACTGGGGTGATGAAACTCAAGGTGCTAGAAGGAAATATTATAAAATTACATTCGCGGGAAAAAGCAAATACAAAGAAAATAAAAAAAGCTGGGAATTCATTAAACAGCTATTTGATAAACTAATTTAAAACTTAGGAGAACCAATGAATGTAAATGAAAAAATAAAAGAATATCTTGACGATATTTTTAAGCCTTATGAAAATACAACCGGAGTAAAAGATTTAAAGGAAGAACTGCTGAATAATATGAAAGACAAATGCAATGATTTGATAAACAGCGGTAAAGATGCTGAAAGTGCTTTCAAGCAGACAATAGACTCGCTTGGAGATATTTCAGAAATAGTAGAAAACATTTCCGATAAAACAAATGAACTGCGTGAAAGAGTAACCTGGAATTTATCAATGAGTCATCTTGAAGAAGCGCAGCTTGATTCCGTTGATTTGAAATCGGGGAAGTTTAATTTTAGCAATCTTGTCAATTCAGATTTCCATAATTCTGATTTATCAGACAGCACTTTTATAAGCAGTGATTTGAAAAATACAAATTTTGAAAATGCAGATTTAAGCAATTCCAACATTTAAAGCGTGTGAACTTTCAAATTGTAAATTCGATGGAGCTAATCTTAACAATAGTAAAATAACAGACTTCAAATCTTAAGAGGAGCCAGCTTTAAAAATGCTTCACTTGATAATGTTGAATTTAAAAGGTCTGAATTATCCGGTGTGAACTTTGACAACATGAAACTGAAAGGAACAATTTTCGATTATTCTGCATTGAAGAAAGCTTCTTTTAGAAACACTATTCTTCAAAATGTTTCGTTCAAGACAAATGTTAAGAAAACAATTTTTGATGGTGCTCAAATGGACAAGGTAACTTATGCAATTCTAAAAGGTTATAAAGCTGATTTAAGCAATGTAAAGATTATATAGTCTTTATCCACATAGTGGACGCTGGGCGATAAAAATTTACTCCTTATTTCGTGTTTTTAAATCCTTTTATGGTTGATTGGAGATGGAGCTTAAAAGTAAATTTATATTTCAATTTCATCTAAAAAATTTTCAATTAATAAATTTTGAAACATGTCCAATTTTTTAGTTCTGAATTGTCACTTAGATAAAATATTAAATGTGACAAATAAAAAAAATAATTTAGCGAAATAATCTTTTATTCTATTTTGTTCAATCTTTTTATAGTTGGACAGTCGATTCAGTTTCAAAATATTTATTTGCTATCTAAATTGATGCAAATTGAAAGGTTACATTAATAAACCCAATTTTTTTGAGAAATTGGGTTTATATACAGCGCTTTATGAATTTTAGAGATGACAATAAAAATAAATTAGTTGAAGCTAATTACATTCACCCTTTTGCCGTAATCAGCCCCTTAAAATGACGTAATTGCACCTTCTAAAATTGAAAGATAGTTTTAGATTTAATTTGCAGTTGATTAATAAATTTAAACTTGATAAAAAATATTTCGCTTAAATTAATTTCAAGAAAAAGAGAAAGAATTAGAAGCGAGGTGAAAATGAATGATGTTTTAATTTTCAAGACAAACGTAAATTCAAAATACGATGTTGCAAAAGTTAATTTGCTTTTATCGAATTTGCCGCAAATAAAACGAAGCAGTATTGACCTCCATGATGTAGATAAGGTGCTTCGAATTGAATGCAAAAATAATATTGAACAGGAACTTATAGTAAATAGGATAGAACAGCTAGGATATTCATGTGAAGAATTAAAGGACTGAAATTTTACATATGTGATTAATAAATTAAAATCAAATGTGAATGTAGAATTAAAAAATATTTTAGTTATTTTATGCCATTATTTTATTTCCCCTTTCATACAACATTACGACCGTTAGTATTTTTCTTTTGAAGACTGAAATATTTAGGATTGTCATCACTAGTTAAGATTGATAACTTTAACATCAAAAATTTTTAAAAGTTATAATGAAAAAAGACATGGATAAATTAACTGAAGAGGAACTTGAGAAATTAAGATACCCTGTTGGAAGATTTAAATATACACCGGACATTAATTCAAATAGTGATTTAATTTCGAACATTGAATCTTTTCCAGCTAAGCTTAAGCAAGAAGTTGTTAATCTTGATGAAGAGCAATTAAATACAAAGTACCGGCCGGGCGGATGGACAATTAAGCAAGTTGTTCACCATGTTGCCGATAGCCACATGAATGCTTATGTGAGATTGAAGCTGGTTTTAACTGAAACCGATCCGGCAATAAAACCATATTACCAAGACCGCTGGGCTGAGCTTGTTGATTCCCAAAGCGATATTAATATTTCGCTGCAGTTACTTGAATCACTGCATAAGAGATGGGTAATGATTCTTAAAAATCTTTCGGAAGATGATTTGAAGAAAAGATATTTTCACCCTGAACAAAACAAGTTTGTTTCATTAAATGAATTCATTTCAACTTATTCATGGCATTGTAATCATCATTTGGCACATGTCACATCTTTGAAGAAGAGAATGAATTGGTAAAAGGATTTTATAAGTGGCAGATAACAAACCAGGTTTCTTTAAGAAACCGGGTTTGTGTACATGTAAACATTAACGTATATAAAAAATTGAGAGCACCATATTGGAAAATAAAAATAATGATTTATCCTCATTAAGAATTGACAGAACTCAGGCTAAAAATCCTGAAGCAAGAAGCAAAAAATTTAATTTGATATTTACAATCTTGATAATCATTTTGATTTTAGCCGCTGCGATATGGGGTTATAATTCCATTTTTAATCCGGCAATCGATGTAACTTTAACTACCGCTGTTATGCAGTCTCCTGCTCAATCATCAGCTACATTAACTGCAAACGGATATGTGGTTGCACAGCGTAAAGCGTCCATTGCTTCTAAAGGAACCGGGAAACTTGTTTACCTTGGAGTTGTAGAAGGCGACAAAGTTAATAAAGGACAGATAATAGGGAGGCTGGAAGACAATGATATTCAAGCCGCATTAGCTGCGGCTAAAGCAAATTTAAAGCTTGCCGAAGCTGACCTGAAAGATGCAAATAATAATTATGATAGACAGAAAGCATTGGTTAAAACCGGTTCAGCTACACCAATGCAAGCTGATCAAGCTGAAGCTGCATATTTAAGAGTGCTTGCCACAATTGATGTTGCAAAAGCTAATGTGCAGGCGCAGGAAGTAAATATTGAAAATACACTTATCCGCGCTCCTTTCAATGGAACTGTATTAACAAAGGATGCCGATGTAGGAGAGATAGTTGCTCCATTCGGCGCAAGTGTTAATGCAAAAAGTGCTGTGGTTACATTAGCTGACATGAGTTCGCTTCAAGTTGAAACTGATGTTTCCGAATCGAATATTGAAAGAGTTAAAATCAATCAGCCGTGTCAAATTACTCTTGATGCGAACCCTCAAAAAAACTATGAAGGATTCGTTGCTAAAATTGTTCCTACTGCCGATCGGTCTAAAGCAACTATTATGGTAAAGGTTGGATTTAAAGATTATGATGAAAATGTTTTGCCTGAAATGAGTGCAAAGGTTTCTTTCTTTACCAAACCAATTTCAAAAGAAGAACAGAAAGAAAAGCCTGTTCTTGTTGTTCCATATACATCCGTTGTAAATAGAGGCGGCAAAGATATCGTCTTCAAAGTTAATGATGATAAAGCTGTTGAAATTCAAATTGTTAAGGGCAGAGAATTGAATAATTATGATGAAGTAAAATCCGGGTTACGCGATGGCGATAGGGTAATAGAAAAAGTAACAGAAGATATAAAAGACGGTACAAAAGTAAACATAAAACAATAGTTAAGTAACCAGCACAGGTGTTTAAATAAACCCAGTTTCTTTAAGAAACTGGGTTTATACCACTTCGTTTTTTGTATAGGTAAGCAATTAAAAATCAGATTACTAATAATTTCGAAAGTATATCTATGAGTGATATAATCAAAATACAGAACCTTTCAAAATCATATTGGCGCGATAGCCTTGAGATTCCTGTTTTATCCAATATAAATTTGAATATTAAAGAAGGAGAATTCACTGCTCTGATGGGCCCTTCAGGTTCCGGTAAAACTACGCTTCTAAATTTAATTGCCGGAATTGATAAACCTACCCGCGGCGATGTTATTGTTGGTGAAACAAATATCGGCCAGTTGAGTGAATCCGCTTTAGCAAAATGGAGATCAACTAACGTGGGATTTATTTTCCAGTTTTATAATTTAATTCCTGTTTTGTCTGCTTTTGAAAATGTTGAGCTGCCATTACTCTTGACTAATCTAAACAAAGAAAAAAGAAAACAGCAGGCAGAAACGGCCTTAAATATTGTTGGACTTGGTGATAGGATGTACCATTCTCCAAAGCAGCTTTCCGGCGGACAGGAGCAGCGTGTTGCAATCGCACGTGCTATAGTTACTGATCCATTAATCTTAGTTGCAGATGAACCTACAGGTGACCTTGATAAAAATTCTGCCGATGCAATCTTAACGTTGATGGAAAGACTAAATAAAGAGTTTAACAAAACAATAGTAATGGTTACACACGATCCACATGCTGCTGAAAGAGCCTCAATAATAAAACATCTTGAAAAAGGCGAGCTTATATAAGGAGCGTTATGAAAGTATTAAAATTAATATTAAAAAATTCTATTCGTCATAAATTAAGAACTGCATTAACAATACTTGGGATTGCAGTAGCTTTAATTGCCTTTGGTATATTGCGAACTGTTGTCACTGCATGGCATGCCGGGCTCGAAGCATCTTCCACCACAAGGCTTGTTACAAGGCAGGCTGTTTCTTTTATATTTCCACTCCCTTATTCTTATAAAAACAAAATAACTGATGTGCCGGGTGTGGAAGAAGTGTCATACGCTAATTGGTTTGGCGGCGTATATATAGATAAGAGTGAGTTCTTTTCCAGGCTGGCTATTGATGCCGAAACATTTTTTGATGTTTATCCTGAATATCTCTTAACTAAACAGCAGCTTAAAAATTTTAAGAGTGAAAGAAATGCATGTGTTATCGGGCAGTCAATCGCAGAAAAATACAAGTTGAAAATTGGTGATAGCATGACTCTCGAAGGGGATATTTACCCGGGCAGATGGGATTTTGTCGTTAGAGGAATTTATAAGCCGCGCGATAAATCAACCGATGGTACTCAAATGTTTTTTCACTGGGATTATTTAAATGAAAGAATGAAACAGAGCGCTCCCGGCAGAGAAAATCATATTGGTTGGTATATAATAAAAATAAAAAATACGGATCAAGCTGCGGCTATATCCAATGAAGTTGATTCACAATTTAAAAACTCTGCCGACGAAACAAAGACAGAAACAGAGCGTGCATTCCAGTCATCATTTATATCAGCATACAGTTCTATTTTTACTTCGATGAATGTTATGTCATTTGTAATTATCGGAATAATCATGCTGGTGCTTGGCAATACAATGATAATGGCTGCAAGAGAACGCACAAGAGAATATGCAGTCTTAAAAACTCTCGGATTTTCTGCAAAGCATATAGCTGCATTAATCCTTGGTGAGTCATTGTTTATTTCAATTATTGGCGGTGCTGTTGGTTTACTTTTAACTTTCCCTTTAGTTAATGGAATAAGTCAAGTTATTCCAAAAGGATTTTTCCCGGTATTTGAGATTGAACCTATAACTTTAATTTTTGCTGTGAGTGCTGCAATCTTAATTGGAGTTGCATCTGCACTATTTCCAATTCAAAGAGCGTTAAGTACTAAGATTGTTGATGGCTTTAGGTTTGTTGGGTGATAAGAAAGAAGATCATTTTGAAAATGAACAAAATCGCATCGGGGTCAATTTAAGTTCAATGAAATATTTTATTAATTTATATGTTGCAAAATAAAAAATAAATTTTGAAAAAATTATAGTGACAGAACTAAAAATGTAAAGATATCATTGATGGAAGAGAAAAAATTTATGGATGTAAAAAAACATTCTCATTACCTTTTCATTAAACATAATTCAGATGATTGATTTTAACTTTGAATGAAAATTTTCAATTCATCAAAGAAGATTATTGCAATATAATCGGTTGAAATTTTACGAATTAATTTGCGACCTTTTAAAGGAGCTTAAATGAAAATACCAATAAAATATATTGTTAAAAATTTTACTACTCGAAAGCTTACCAGTGTTATTACAATTTCCGGTATTGCTTTGGTGGTGTTTGTGTTTGCCGCCGTACTTATGATGGCGAATGGAATTGAAAAAACATTAAGATCATCCGGTACCGATGGTAATGTTATGGTAACTAGGAAATCTGCTAACGGTGAAATCTCAAGCTTAGTTGACGGCGACACTCAAAATATAATAAGCACTTTACCACACATTGCTAAAAGCGCAGATGGTGTACCATTAATAAGCTATGAACCGGTTGTTATTATTAATCTTAATAAAATAAGCGGCGGATTAAGTAATGTGACTGTTCGCGGTATTTCGCCAACGGCACTACAAATAAGGCCACAAGTTAAAATTATTCAAGGAAGAATGTTTAACTTCGGCTTAAGAGAATTAATTGTTGGCGAGTCAGTTACTAAAAATATTGTAGGTGCTGAAATCGGGCAAACCATTAAAATTGCTGGTGATTTCTGGAAAGTTGTTGGAGTTTTCTCAACTGACGGCAGTGCATTTGACTCCGAGTTTTGGGGAGATGCGAAACAATTGCTTAGTGCCTTCAAACGTGGTAATACGGTTTCATCTGTTACGCTTAAGCTTGATGATGCAGCGAACTTTGATGCATTCAATAGAGCATTTGAAACGGATAAAAGGCTACAGCAGTTTGAAGCAGACACCGAGAAAGATTATTTTGAAAAACAGTCATACGCTTTGTCTACATTTATAAGCATAGTAGGAATTTTCATTACAGTGATATTTAGTTTGGGAGCTACAATCGGCGCAATGATAACAATGTATTCCACTGTAGCAAACCGGACCGTTGAAGTTGGAACATTAAGATCGCTTGGCTTCAGCAGAAGAAGCGTTCTACTTGCTTTCTTAACCGAGTCGGAAGCTATTTCAATTGTCGGCGGAGTGATCGGATTATTCATAGCATTCTTTCTACAGTTTATTTCGATATCAGTTTTAAACTTTACTTCATTTTCTGAGATTGCATTTTCGTTTGCTCTTAATCCGGGGATAATTATTTCATCATTATTATTTGCAATAGTTATGGGATTTGTTGGTGGAGTGCTGCCTTCAATACGTGCCGCAAGATTGAATATTGTTAATGCGTTAAGAGCGGAATGATTAAAAAAAGACAGTAAGTAGTTTATTATTTATTTTAAATAATTTATACATTTAGTGTTTTCATAATCATTTACCAAAAATTTACTTTGACTTTAATTTTTCTTTATTGCAGATTAGAGATGTGTTTTATTAAAGCCCACTGCTAAAAATAGGAGAGAAACATGTGCAAGAATTTATCTTTCAACTTCACTAAAATCCAAATTTTTACTATACTATTAATAATTTTAGGTAGTATAATATTACTCCCGCAAAACATGCCGGAATTTATTATTAAAGATTCAGCATTCGTAGGTGATATGGTAATGGATGAAAATAATAATTTATATGTATTACTGGAGGGGAAAGATGAAATATTTTATAAAAAATATGACTCACTTTTTAATCCCCTATCAGAATATAAATATTTTAGTAATACAGCAAACACTTCAGAAACCAAAATTCGCAATAAGAAATAATTATATGGTAACAGTTTGGAGAGATTTCAAATATATAATGTTTTATAACTCATTTATTGTAGGAAATATTTCCAGTCTTAATGCAGAGATCAATCAAAACAACTTTTATGTAAATGAAGGATTTTATGATTCAAACAGATTTTCACCTCAGATTTGTTTTATAAGCGATACTACTTTTTTTGTTATTTGGTATGGTGAAGGCCCATTTGCGCAATCGACAAATATATGGCAGAATGTTTTCTGTTTCCGGTAACCCTTTAACGTCAGATATTTTAATTAACGATAATTATGATGATACCTCAAAAGCAATTAGGCCTAAGATTCGGTTATTCAAAAAAGTGGTAATAAAATATTTATTACATGGATAAGCAATTATAATAATGAATATAAACTCTGGGGCAGATTGTTTTATCCTACCGGTGAACCTATTGATTCAAGTTTTTCAATCAGCGAAGCATCATATATAAATGATTTATTTTTTCACGACCTTGATGTTGATTCAAGCGGAAATTTTGTTGCTGCCTGGGCACTTGCAAAAAATAATTCCTCGTGGGAATTGCAGTGGCAATGGTTTAATTCAAATGGAAATGCAATAACCGATATTGAACCATTATCCATATCTGAAGACAGTGTAGCAGGGTTTAGTTATATAAATATTGTTGGAAATTACCAAAGCAAATCACTCTTGTTTTGGGATTCCAACAAAAACAATAAATTTATTAAATATGCAAAATTTTTATCATCTGATGGGCAGCAAATAGGCAGCAAATTTAGAATTTCAAAAAATGATTCTGCAAATGAAGTAATATCTAAATTTTTATTAAAAGATAATCATATATATTGCATCTGGAATGCTTCTCAGATAAATGGTATGGTGTGTTTGGAAGGGTCCTTGACTTAAACAATCCTTATGTTGGAATTAAAGATAAAAATAATCAAAGCAGTCCGGATAAATTTATTTTATCACAGAATTACCCTAATCCGTTTAACCCAATAACGACAATTCAATATGAATTAATAAAATCGGGTAATGTTGTAATAAAAGTTTTTAATATGCTTGGAGAAGAAATTTCAGAATTGGTAAACGAATTTAAGGCAGCGGGCCAATATTCAGTTAATTTTAATGCAAGCAATCTTTCAAGCGGAGTATATTTTTATTCAATTAGTACTGGTAATTTTCATCAGACAAAGAAGATGGTTTTAACAAAATAATTATTTAAAAATGTGAGGTTCACCTCTGAGGGGAGCCTCACTTAACTAATTCTAAAGTAAAAAAAATATAGTGAATAGATACATATCTTCTTGTACAACATATCAACAAAAAAATGACAGTGGTGCTTAAAAAATTGATAACAATAAATCTATTGCTACTGTAATTAATTTTGCTTAAAATGATCTCAGTAAAAAGGGAAATTCAATGCGATACACATTTCAATCCAAAAAAATTTTAAAAAAAATTTTTATTACCTTACTATTTATAATGGCCAATATAAATGCACAAACGGAGCAGTGGAAATTTTACTATCCCGAATATAATTATCTTCAAGATCGAAATGTTTATTCAATTGCAATTGACAGCAACGGTGTAAAATGGTTTGGAACCAAAAAAGGGTTTGCCAGCTTTGACGGCAAAAACTGGAAACAATTTAAGCATGATGAATATAACCTTCCCGACAGCAACATAAAAAAAATAGTGGTAGATAATAATAATTGTAAATGGATGGCAACTAAAAACGGGCTGTTAAAATTTAATGACACTACCATTACAGTATTTGATACAACCAATTCAGCACTCTCTGATAACTATATTTATTCAATAGCTATGGATGACTCAAATAATATCTGGGTATCCACACCTAATTCTATAGTTAGATTTACCGGTAATATCTCTGAAATAATAACTGATAGTATAAGAACTCCATTAGTTTTGAAATTTGATAAGAAAGGAAATTTATGGATAGCCGGAGATGAAAAAGGTTTAATTAAATATGACGGAACTAATTTTTATTATTACAACTTTATTGTAAAAGACCAGATACTAGCACAAATTGAGAAACTAGATATAGATACAGCATGGAATATATGGGTGAATACAAATTATGGAATTGCAAAGTTTGACGGGAATAATTTTTCATTTTATAAAGAAATAACAGACGGCCAGTATACCATCTCTACTGAAGATACTTATTATATAGCCTGTGATAAAGAAGGAAATGTATTATTCAATAGTCCTGATTATGGAATAATAAAATTCAATGGAACAAGTTTTAGCTTTTTTAGACCGCAAATATCAAATGCTAAGGTTGGTTTTTTTATAGATTTTTGTTTTGATAAAAACGGCACAGTTTGGATTGGAATGATGGATGATGGAGTAATTAATATCGAAGGAAATCAATGGACTAACTATAAAGCATCCTATGGCTTGCCAAGCGAAACTTGTTAATGCTGTAGCAGTTGATAAAAATGATATTAAGTGGATTGGAACACCTAATGGGTTGGCAAAATTAGATGGGAATAATTGGACAGTTTATAATATTTTTAATTCCCCGCTGCCTGCTAATTCAATCAATACAATTGAAATCGATAAATATGGTTCAGTTTGGGCAGGAACATATAGAGGTTTAGCTAAATTTGATGGATCCAACTGGTTAGTATATGCCAAAGAAAATTCAGGATTAATTAACAACATCATTCGTAGCTTAGCAGCACACGAAGATACAATTTGGATAGGAACAAATGAAGGGTTATCAAAATTTTACAATAATACATGGATAAATTTTACTGATCATAATTCTGGACTCCCTCAAAATTTTATTCGCGAAATATCCATTGATAGTCTTGGAAATAAATGGATTGCTATTCCTTCTTTCGGCATTGTAAAATTTGATGGAATTAAATGGGTTAGTTTTAAACCAGAATTATATATTCAATCAATCTTTGTTGATGGCAAAAACAGGAAGTGGTTTGGAGGCAATACTGGTTTACATATGTTCAATGACACTACCTGGGTTTTCTATAATTATTCAAATACCGGCGTTGCATTAAATGATGCCTGGACATTAAATTCTGATAAAAACGGAAATATGGTTATAGGCTTATATTGGTCTCAAGGTATAGTTATTTATGATGGTTTTAGCTGGAACGCTTATAATACAAATAATCCTGTATACAATGTTGGTGTTACGTGCTTTGATTTAAGCACTAGATAAATATAACAATAAATGGATAGCTGATTTTGGGCTTTTTGAATTCAATGAGAAAGGTATTGTGTCAGACAATTGAAAAGAAAATAAATCCGGTTCCTGAAGATTATATGTTATACCAGAATTATCCAAACCCATTTAATCCTACTACAACGATTCAATATGATTTAGTCAAATCAGGTAATGTTTTGATTAAGATTTACAATTTACTTGGAGAAGAAATAAAATCTTTAGTTAATCAATATCAGAATTCAGGAAAATATAAAATTGTCTTTAACAGTTTTAATTTACCCAGCGGTATTTATCTTTACAGAATTTTAACAAATGATTTTTCTTATTCTCGTAAGATGATTGTAATTAAATAGAACTCGTTTATACACCACATCACTTGCACCGGGGAATAAAGTATTATTTATGATACTAATCACTCACCGGCTTAGGATCTTTATTTCCCATATCAACAGCAACTTTCCATTCACCATTTGGCTGCTTTTTCCAGATATTTAAATATTTACCCAGGCTTGTAATTTCATTCCCATTCTGGTCATTAAATTTAACTATGTATTTTCCCCAGGTATATCCGAGGTCCCCGGACATTGATACTTCTGCTTTTTGAGGAACCCAGCTTAATTGGTATTCATGCTGCCCAACTTTCATTGAATCATAAATATTTGTTCTTCCTACAATAGGAATATTTCCAGCAGGTAATTCAAGAGCATCTTCTGTTAAAAACAAATTGAATGCCTCTGCAGAACCTTTTTCGATTGATGTCTGCGAAAATTTTTTATCTGTCTCAAGCAGCTTTTTATTTTCAGCTTCAACATCAATAGAAGATTTACATGAGTTGAATAAAAGAATGGCTGCTATTAATGAAAGAACAGTAAAAGATGTTTTCATTTAAGTTCCCGTTAAATGGTTTGAAATAATATTGGTGCTAACAATTTACAAAACTTGAGCTATATTTTATATGATAATTTAACTTAATCTTTAAACAGTTTCATAACGGTTTAGCCCCGTATTAAAAAAATTAAACTCTTGCCTCTAATCAAATAAAAAACTAACATGTAATAAAGTTTATGAGAACTCTATGAATACTTCAAAACCACTAACAATTCTTTGTATAGCCAGCTATGAAAAAGGCGCTGATTTCATGCGTCAATGCAAAGAGGAAGGATGCCGGGTTATTCTTCTTACATCTAAAAGTCTTGAAGGTGCAGATTGGCCGAAAGAAAGTATAGATGAAACTTTTTATATACCGGATAATAACAAAGAATGGAAGATGGATGATGTAATCTACGGCGTAAGTTTTATGGCGCGAAAAGAAAACATAGATAGGATAGTTGCACTTGATGATTTTGATGTTGAGAAAGCAGCAACATTAAGAGAACATTTAAGAAATCCGGGCATGGGTGAAACAACAGCAAGATATTTCCGTGACAAGCTTGCAATGCGAATACGCGCTAGCGAAGAAGGAATTCCTTTGCCTGAATTTGTTCATATCCTTAATTACAAAAAAATTGAAGAATTTTTATCAAAATATAATCCGCCTTTTGTGTTAAAGCCGAGGCTTCAAGCAGGAGCCATCGGTATTAAAAAAATTAATAATGAATCCGAACTTTGGCAGATAATTGAACAGCTTGGAGACAAGCAGTCGTTCTATCTTTTGGAAAGATTTATCCCCGGTGAAATTTATCATGTTGATTCAATAATATTTGAAAGTAAAGTTGTGTTTTCAATTGCAAATAAATACGGCTTACCACCAATGGAAGTTGCTCACGAAGGAAGAGTATTTTCAAGCAGAACTGTTCCACGCGATTCTGAAGATGAAAGAAATTTGCAGCAGATAAATAAAAATGTTCTTAAAGCTTTAGGGCTTAAATACGGAGTCTCACACACTGAATTTATTAAAGGAAATGAAGACGGTAAATTATATTTCCTGGAAACATCAGCAAGAGTCGGTGGCGCACACATTGCTGATCTTGTTGAAGCTGCTTCAGGAATAAATCTTTGGAGAGAATGGGCGAAAATTGAAATCCTAAGAGATCAAAAAGGATATAAGATTCCAGCCTATAAAAAATTGTGTGCTGGATTAATTATTTCATTAGCAAAACAGGAATACCCCGATTTGAGCTCTTATAACGATCCTGAAATTGTGTGGAGAATGAAAAAGAAAAATCACGCGGGTTTGGTTTTTTCATCTAAAGATTCAAATAGAATTGAAGAGTTGCTTGGACAATATACAAATAGATTTTACAACGATTTTTTTGCATCAATCCCCATAAAAGAAAAACCAACAAATTAAAAACGCCTGCTAAAAACTAATGCTTGGCATAATGATGTTGAGGAACAGGTGAAGTGCCCCTATTTACATTCGAATAATTTTTTTCTTCATGCTTTTTTAAAGCTGATTCAATTACTTCTTTCAATTGATCTATATCGAAAGGTTTTACAAGATAGCCATAATCAGAAACTTTGCTGGCACGAATTACCGACTCTTCATCCGAAAAAGAAGAAACAAAAACAATGGGGATATCAAGTTTTTGCCGAATAAAATCTGCAGCTTCCACTCCATCAATTTTTCCTTTTAACATTATATCCATCAAGACTAATTCGGGTTTAAATTGGCTTGCTTTCTCAACGGCATCATTTCCAGAAGTAGCTACAGCAATTACATTATAACCAAAACCTTTTACAATATCTTTCAGGTCAAGCGCAATTATAAATTCATCTTCAACAATCATAACTTTTAGATCGATTAGTCCTGAATCGGGAGTGATTGTTTTATCAATTATTTTCATGAACTTCCTTTTTTTTTACATATTTACATCAAATTATACAAATGATTAAAAAAATAAGGTGTGTTTCAGTTCACGAAAATTGATAGGGTAAAAATTTGTCAGGATAAAACTAATAGTTTATTAAAACAGATTTACCTAAACGTCTTTTTAAGTGTAGTATATACTTGAAGTTAATATACATATTAAAGATTATTATGAAACTTTAAATCTTAGTGACAGGCAGCAACTTGTTATCATAGATTTAATAAAATATTAAATTAAGCTTCAGCCTGCTTAACAATTCCTGGAAATTTTTTCAAAGATGTAGATACAAATTAAATCAAGAATGAAACAATAATTGCAGCGATTGATATTCCCCAATCGGGTTTGGTTGTCATTAAATATATAATTCCTAAAAATAAAGCCGTCTTAATCTTGATATAATTAAATAAAGAAGTGTTCAAGAGAGATTTCTTAAGTCTTAGCGCAAAACTTCATTTCAATTCCGAATGCTGAAAAAAGAATTATTGCACCCAATACATGTAAAAAGATAGCCGTTGAGTATAACATAATTAACTCCTGATTAGAATTATTTCATAAATTCACTATTGTATTTATAAAGGTTAACACCTAAAAATTCAGCCTAATTACTGCTTATAATAATTGTATCACAAGACTGAATATCATATACTATTGTGGCCCAAAAATAATTTACAGTGGTAGTTTTTTGATAACAAGAAACGGATTATAAACCACTAAAGAAGGATTTAAAGAATTGTTTGGAATGACAGTGTTTATTTATTTAAATGATTTGAGAATAAACCGGGCTAAAGTTTTAATACTTAATTAAAAAATAAATTTAGAATTAGTTGAAGTTCTTGGCTAAAGCGAATCCCATCATATTCAGAATACATTAAAAAAATTATGGATACACACCAAGTGCTTTAAAATAAATTAAATAGGTTTAAAATTTTCATCCCCCCGGGATGGGAGGATGAATGGACGTATTTAGTATGAGAGAGAGAGATTTATGAGATTTCTAAAAAATATTTTGTTACAATATTTTAATCTTTTACTACAAGTAATTTATTTTCAAGCTGCTCAGTTATCTGCTTAAAAATGTATTCGTGTTCAAATTTCCCAACTTCAGGTTTTACATCAATCATATCGCCAAGTGATAAATAGATGGTAGCTAAATGAGCCTTAAACCTTATTGATGGATCAGAGTTTTTTTCAGATATATCATTAAGCTTAGAAATTATATCTGAATAATTTGCTTGCGGATAAAACTTTTTAATACAAACAATGTTATAAATTGTTGATTCCACAATTCCGGGAATTTCACTGTCTAATGAAGAAGGACATGCATTATATGCTCTTTCAACTACACTTTCTTTTGGAGTAAATTTATTATCCTGTGCAGAAATATATGTTGAAAACATTGTCATCAAACTAAATACTATTAAAATGAATCTTCCTATTCTTTTCATAACTGCTCCTTGTTTTTAACTTTTGTTCTATAAGCCGTTTTTAGTTTTACAAACGGCATACCAAAACTCATTTATGTCTATAACGATAAATATTCAAAGCAGTTAGTGATATTTTTAGTATATGCCTAACTTATTAATATAGGTGCCACATATTTACCTAAATAAGTAAGGAAATAACTCTAAGTGATTGGCTCTCAATTAGTTATCGGTAAAGTAGAAATATGGCGCTTTTCAGTTTTGTGGCAGTGGTTAGTTCCAGTTAAAGTATTTGTTTATAATGCTTTATGTTAAGAAATTGTTAAGAGGCAGAAAACGAATGGAAAAATGCGCTAATGATTATATGTTTTATAATAGAACCTGATCTTAAACTTCACTTAAGCTAACCGCTTTTATCATCAGCCCTTCTTAAACGATTATTTAAAGCACGGCGGGAGATACCAAGTAAATCAGCAGCAATGGTTTGATTACCTTCTGCTCTTCTTAATGCTTCATCGATTATCATTTCTTCCGCTTCTTTCAATGAAGGAAATCTTCCCGGGAAATTAATTAATTTATCACTTAGTTCTGAACTTCCGTTTACATGATTACTTTTATTACTAACAATTTCATTAAATTCAGAAATCTTGCTTCTAATAACTTCAAGTGAAAGAATTCCTGAGGTGTGCAAGCTGATAGCGTCGAATATTATTCCCTCAAGCTCGCGTATGTTACCGGGAAATGAATAGTTACTTAAAATAGTATATAGCTCTTTTGGTACGGCAGGCCTTTTTTTATTTAGTTGATAAGCAGCTTTAGATATAAAATGATCTATCAAATATGGAAGATCAATTTTTCTTTCACGCAGAGGAATAATTTTTATGTGATGCGATTTTAATCTGTAGTAAAGATCCTGCCTAAACTCGTTACTCTCCTGCATTGATTTAATATCCCGATGAGTTGCAACTATAATTCTTGCATTTGAAAGTTTGGCGATATCTGAACCTAACGGATAATAATTACCTTCTTGCAATAACCGCAAAAGCTTTACCTGCGATTCCATTTTCAAATCACCAATTTCATCAAGGAACAAAGTTCCGTTTTCAGCTTTTTCAATTAATCCTTTTCTTTCGATATCAGCACCGGTGAAAGCACCTTTCTTATGCCCAAATAAAGTATCTGAAAAAAAATTATCATCAACTCCTGCCACATTGACTGAAATCAAATTCTCCTTTTCTTCCGCTTACCGTATGAATGGCTTTGGCAAAAAGTTCTTTGCCGGTACCTGTTTCTCCGGTTACAAGACCGGTAGGGAAGTGGTGGCAATTGCTTCAATATATTTAAATATTGATTTAATTGTATCACACCGTGTGATAATTTCTTCAAATGCTTCGGGATGACTAATATTACTTTGAAATAATGACTGCTTTAAAAGTTCATTTTCATTTTTAATTTCTGATAGCTCTAATCCGCGTTTGATTGAAGTCACCGGCCTGGTATTATTCACAGGCTTAACAATATAATCAAAGGCCCCTTCCTTCATGCAGAAAACAGCACTTTCTACATCATTAACTGCGGTAATCACAATTACTGGAACTTCGGGATACTTTGTAATAATTGCCGGAAGAAGATCAAGCCCGGAAATATGCGGCATGTTAATATCAAGAACTACCAATGAATAATCTTTTTTAGCAAGCAAATCCATAACCAATGTACTGTCATTACAGGTTTCGATATTATTTATCCGGTTTGAAGTAAGAGTCAATTCCGCACTTAACAGAAAATGTTTTTCATCATCAACAAGCAAAATTGGTTTTTCAGGAATAAAAATTTGATTCATTTTATCAATCTCTTATATTTTAATTTTCCTCTAAAGGAAAAGATACCCTTGCCATAGTTCCTTTTCCCGAATCACTTTTTAAAATTAATTTGCCACCGTGGCTTTTAATAATATTATAAGAAACTGACAAACCCAAACCGGTGCCGCCCATATTTCTTTTTGTAGTAAAGAATGGATTAAGAATATATTTCAAATCATTTTTTTTAATTCCGATTCCCTGGTCTTCAACTTTTATTCTGACTTTTCTTCTTTCGGCATTAAAGTATGTACTCACTTTTATAGAATCTTCAGGGCTTTTAAGAGATTGGCATGCGTTAGTAATTAAATTTATTACAACTTGTTCAAGCTGCTGCAAATTACCTTTTATCATTGGGATATTATCCCCGTATTCAACGGAAAATTTGTTTGTCGATTTTTTAATTAAGTTATTAGTTATTAAAATTGCCATCTCAACTACTTTGTTAATTGAAACAGATTCGGTTAATTCACCACTGTCAATTCTTGAATATTCAGTTAAACTTTTTGTGATATTTTGAATCCGCTCCGAACCTCTTAGAATCCCATCCAACGATTGAGCTATTTTTTCTTTTGAGGTGCTGTATAACATTCCACCTATTACAAAATCGCCATTCAACTTGTAGTACTCATCCAGAATAGGAATGATATCTTTCCATATCTTCGAAAAAAGCTGAATGTTTAGGAGAATAAAATTATTAGGATTATTAATTTCATGAGCAATGCCTGAAACCAAAATTCCCAGAGATGCTAATTTATCTGCCTGCGTTAATTGCCTATTTTTAACTGCTGCTGCGGCCTCGGCTTTTTTTAATTCAGTTATATCGTTAATTAAACCATCATAAGCTATCGGCGTACCATTGCCGTCTTTTGCGATAACAATTTTATTTTTTACCCATCGTATTGTCCCGTCACGGTGAATAATACGGTGCTCAATGGGATTTATCTCCTCACCGGCGAGAGCAAGCTGTGCCTGCTTTAAAACTTTTTCTTTATCTTTTTTATGAACCATTCTATACCACAGATCCGGATCTTTTTGATAATCTTCAAAAGTATAGCCCGTTACCGAAACACAGCCGGGGCCGTGAACAGTTTCAGTTGGTGCACCATCTTTTATAATTACCGTGTAAATATAGTCGGTTAAATAATTGATTAAATTTATATATCTATTCGCAGCATCCATAAATTGATATTCGCTTTCATTCCCGGGTTGAATTTAATTTTTTATCCATAATTATTTATTTCTATTAGGTATTTAAATCATAGTCAATAGACTTTTAAAATTCAATGTTGTCTATTAATTAAATTTTTTCATTGAGTATATTTTTTTAATCAATGACAAATTTTATAAATTAAACAAGAATAAAACTAAATGGTTTAAATTATACTTGATTAAATTGAATTAATTATTACTTACAAAATTCTAACTTATCAAGGAGTTTGGGAATGAGGAAAATTTTTTTTTTAATTCTCTTTATTGCTGCCGGTGTATTTGTTTATTTAAAAGTGAAGCCGGAAAACTTAATTGAAATGAAAGACAATATTGAAGTTACAAAAGAAAATAATTTTGATATAAACGCTCCATCTCCAACACCATTATACAAAGCTAGAGTTACCGGCACAGCTAAAAATACAAGCGATATGATTTTAAATAATATTGCAATTGAATATAATGTAGGGGGAAAAATAATAACGGCAAATATAAATCAAATTTCCCCTGGAGAAGAAGCAGAATTCACTACTGAAAAAATTATAGTCAGGTCTTATAATCCGTATTACAAAATGAATAAAATAAGCTATGAGAAAGTTGAGGCCGGCGATAATAATCCATAAGAATAATTTACGGAACCGGGCATTGCCCTAAACTCATTTGCCAGATAAAAGAGCAGATAACCAAAATTAAAACTATTATTGAAATAATTAATCTTGACTTCTTCATCATATTTATTCTTTTTCAAACTTGCTTAAAGTTGAGCCGCAATTCGGGCAATTATAATGTTCTTCTAAAACTCCATCAAATGTTTAATCATAATATTTTAAATCTTCTTCAGAAACATCAGTAATAATTTTATCCGCATGATGATTCATTTTACTGCCGCATTTAGGGCATTCAATTTGTTTTTTAGTTTCTTCCATCATTAACTCTCATTGTGAAATATTTTCTCTTCCATAACATAGTGTTCTAGACATCCAAATAAGTTCATTTAAAAATTTATCAATTCTTCTATAATAAGCATCATCCAAAATCTTTCCATCAGAATCAAAAAGTTTTCCTGCATTACTAAAATTCATATCTCAGAAGATTGTAACCAAGCCAACTTCACGCAAAACCGGCAGTAAGTTTTCAATAACTCTTGTTCCGCCAAACGAACGTGCAGACACGCCACAAATTCCAGCAGCTTTATGAATATATTCTTTTAAATTCGAATCAAACAAATGTTTTAACATTCCCGGGTAGCCGTGATTGTATTCAGGAGTAACTATTATTAATCCGTCTGCTTTATTTACAACTTCAGAAAAGTAGAAGTCTTTTATTTGCTCGCCGGCATCATCAACTGGTAGATTGATTTTTAATATATCAATTAATTCTGTTTCAACACCTGGTTTCTTTTTTGTTT
Organism: uncultured Bacteroidota bacterium; assembly: GCA_963777615.1. Classification (GTDB taxonomy): domain Bacteria; phylum Bacteroidota; class Ignavibacteria; order Ignavibacteriales; family Ignavibacteriaceae; genus CAVSWT01. The sequence goes on from CAVZSD010000069.1 coordinate 92,660, forward strand.
CTTCATAAACAAATTTAGCTACATTTTCGGTCAATCTACCTTTTCGCGTAGTTCCTACTATTATAGATATAAAAATATTTTTATCCATTTTGTAATTTTAATAGCCTTTAAAAAAAGTGAATCAAAAACTATTTTATAATTAAGTGGCATTAAATTCATTAAACAAAAAGAAATTATAAAATACATGCATAAATTTCAGAGTGTATTTGTTGAATATTAATGCTAAGAAGTTGAGGACAAAATAATTAAAATAAAATTCACTATCGATACTAAATCTGATAGTGAATAATTTTTATTAATAAAGAAGGGCTGCTTTTTTTATAGAAGATAAATTAACGCTTGAAAAATTATTTGCTTAAGTTAAACATAAGTTATTTGTGAAAGCTAAATCAAAAACAGTTAATTGTAATCAGCTATCTCCGAATCCTGTTTTTCGATAGATACTTCTACCGGGTTTAAATATGTGTAACTCTCAATCAACGCACGAACCAGCTCTTCAATTTTAAATGGTTTTACAATATAATCATCCATTCCAGAAGCCATGTATCTATCGCGGTCGGATTTCATTGCGTTAGCAGTCATTGCAACTATTCTTGGCTGCTTATTAATTGGAAAACTTCTGCGAATCTCAATGGTAGCTTGTTCTCCGTCCAATTCAGGCATTTGTACATCCATTAAAATAACATCGTAATTTTGTCTTCTTAATGCATCCAAAACTTCCAAGCCATTAAATGCAACATCAGCACGGTAACCCAACTTTTCCAATATTTTAAGCGCTACTTTTTGATTTACTATATTATCTTCAGCCATAAGTAATTTAAGAGGATATTGTTTTCCAATATTACTGTCAAATTGCATTGACTTAATGTCCCGTTGTTTTTTTATAAACCCTTTGTTTTTTTTAAGCACTGTTAATAACGCGCTACAGAGCTGAGAAAATTTAATTGGTTTTGTAAGTGTAGCAGAAAATATAGAAAGACTTGTATTTTTTTCATGATGATAGCCATAAGAAGATAAGAGAATTAAAGGAAGCGATTTACTTACTTCGATCTTACGTATTTCCTCAGCAAGCATTACCCCGTCCATATCAGGCATCTGATAATCTAAAATAGCAATATCAAATTCATGATTATTCTTGAGTAGTTTTAATGCTTCCGGCCCTGATTCAACACCGGTTGAAACCATTTGTAAGGAAGTGGCTTGTTGTATCAAAATATTTCTATTTGTCTGGTTGTCATCAACAATTAAAACATGTTTACCAACTAAAGCAGATAAATCTATTCGAATTTCATCCTCAATTGAAAGTTCTGTGACAATGGTAAAATGGAATATTGCACCTTCACCTGGTACGCCTGAGCTTTCAACCCACATATTACCGCCCATAAGCTCGCAGAGTTTTTTGCTGATAGCCAAACCTAGCCCTGTGCCTCCGAATTTTCTAGTAGTCGAAGCATCAACTTGCGTGAATGATTGAAATAATCTGTCTTGTCGCTCAGTAGGAATTCCGAGGCCTGTATCTCTAACGGAAAAATGAAGCATGTATGAATAATGATCCTGCAATTGCCCGGATACACTAACAACAACTTCACCTTCTTCAGTAAATTTAATTGAGTTACTTAACAGATTAATTAAAATTTGACGAAGCCGTATAATATCGCCCATAACATTTGTTGATAATCCTTCTTCAAATGCGTAAGCCAGTTCAAGATTTTTATCAGCCGCTTTGGAAGCCACCAATTCCAGGGCCTCTTCAACACAATTTCTTACATCAAAAGGCTGTTTTTCCAATTCTATTTTTTGTGCTTCAATTTTAGAAAAATCTAAGATATCGTTTATAAGAGAAAGAAGAATATCGCTGCTGCTAAGGATTGTTTCAGTAAAATCTCGTTGTTCTTCATTTAAAGATGTATCTAACAGTAAACCAGTCATTCCAATTACTGCATTAAGTGGTGTACGTATTTCATGACTCATGTTTGCAAGGAATTGACTTTTGATTTTATTTGCTTTCTTCAGCTCTTTATTCGTTTGTTCCAATTCACTATAAGTCTGTTTTAATGCTTCCTCAGCCAGCTTGCGGTTGGTTATATCATGTCCGACACCTAAAATCCCGATCACTCTTCCTTGATTATCTTTTAAAGGAATTTTGCTTATCAGGTACCATCTTTTTTCTTTTTTTGTTTTATGATAAATAACCTGTTCTACTTCAAATGAAGGTTCGCCCGATACAATTACTTCCAATTCTTCTTTAAAAAGTTCTTCCGCCTGTTCTTGCGGATGGAAATCCAGGACAGTTTTTCCTAGCGCCTCTTGCTGATTTTGAACACCAATAAATTCCAGGTGAGCTTTATTATTGAGTATATATTTGCCATTTAAATTTTTAAAGAATATCAAATCAGGCAAACTATCTATTAAAGTCCGAAGTTGATTTCGTTCATCTTGTAAATTCTGCTGGGCAATCTTCTGCTGGGTAATATTTCGGCTAATTCCGATAATTCCAATAACTTTATCATCTTTCCATAATGGAACTTTACTTGTTAAGTGCCAAAGTTTTTCATCTGAGTCTTTATGAACAGCTACTTCTTCTTGATTAAGCATAGGCTGGCCGGTGTGAATTATTTTCATCTCATCATTATAATATTTTTCAGCTAGCTCATAAGGATTAAAATCAAAAGTTGTTTTTCCCAAAACTTCATCTTGATTATCAGACCCAAGAGTTTGAAGGTGTAACCGATTATTAAGAACATATCTTGCTTGATTATCCTTGAAGTAAATTAAATCCGGTAAGTTATCTATCAAAGTTCGTAAAAAATTTCTTTCATCTTGCAGCTCTTCTTCAAATCGCTTCTGTTTTGTAACGTCTCTGCCAATACCAATCAATCCAACTATATTACCAGTTTCATCTTTTAAAGGTAATTTAGAAGTATTCAGCCAGTGTTTTACACCTTCATTATCAATAAAAAATTCTTCACGGTTAAGTACAGGAGTTCCACTTTTAACTACTGCTTGATCATCTGCGTAAAAACCTTCTGCAATTTCTTTAGGGAAAATATCAAAATCATTTTTACCCAAAAGATCCGCTTCTGAATTTAGCCCTGTATTCCGTACATCAGCTAAATTAGCAACCGTTTTTCTGCATTCAATATCTTTTACATAAATTGCATCGGGCAGGTTGTCTATTAAAGTTTTTAGGAGGATTCTTTCTTTTTGCAGTGCTTCCTGTGCTTGTTTTCTTTCTGTTATGTCTCTGCCAATTCCAATCAGTCCTAAAATGTTTCCATCATCATCTTTTAATGGGAGTTTGGATGTATGCAGCCAATGTCTATTTCCAAATTTATCAATGAAAGATTCTTCACGATTCAAAATGGGGCTTCCGGTATTTATAACAGAACAATCATTGGCAAAAAAACCTTGTGCGGTTTCTTTTGTAAAAAAGTCAAAGTCTGTTTTTCCTATTGCTTCATCTTCCGAATTGCATCCCATATTATTTAAGTCGGCAAGATTGGCAATAATCTTACGTCCCTCCGTATCTTTCGCAAATATCGCATCTGGAATATTATTGATTAAAGTTTTTAACAAAATTCTTTCTTGTTCTAATTTTTCCTCTTTTTGCTTTTGTTTAGTAATGTCTTCATAAGTTCCTAGGACACCTATGACATTTCCTTCATTGTCATGAAGTGGAATTTTATTCATTTTTAACCAGCTTTTACTTCCATCCGGTTTACTTTGGGACACTTCATAATTTAATTTTGGAGAATTGTTTTCAATAACAAATTCATCCTCTTCCCTGTATAAATTACCTACGATTTCCAAATTTAACTCTTTATCAGTTTTACCGATAATTTCATCGGTGCAACTTAAATTGACATCTTTTGCAAACTTTTCATTGCAGCCCATGAAAGTAAAATTCTTATCTCTCCAGTAAATACCATGCGTTAATGAATTAAAAATAAATTTTATATTTTCGTCAGAATTAAAAGACGAATATTTTGCCTTTTCGTTACGTTTATTAGCATTTTCCAGGTTAATTATCTGCTGATGTAATTCTGAAATTTCTTGAAGAAGCTGCTCTTTAGTTTTGTTATTTTCTTCCATAATTTTTTTGACTGCCCCAGTTAAATTATATTTTTATATTTAATATAATCGTAGATTTTAATTAAAAGTAAACCTTCTTATACAAACAATTTTAGTGCCATTTTAATTCCCAATTTAATCTAAGTCTTTTTTTTGCAAGGAATTATAGGAAACAATCGAGATCAGCAGATTAGGTATTTAAATAAAATTTCAAGATTTATTGATACCAGGTATTATAAATTTAAATTTGTAACCTCTATGTCATTATATTAAAAAAGTCTTTTGAAAAACTAAATTTTACTTGACTTAATAATTACAGCATGGTATCTTCATAGCCATTTTCAATTCATTCCTTTTCGCAGTAAAGACCTTCATTTTTTTAGAGATATAAATTAGATTCATCTGATAGTATTTAGAAGTTTTAAGATTGAAGTAAAAATAATTTTAAACGTTAGCTATTTATTTAAATTTTCTTTTCATGTTCGTTAAGTTCAATTAGATTTTTATCAATACTAGTAAAGAGTAATAAATGATTAAGAAAGGAAAACTTATATGTCGTCAAAAATATGGACCTATGAAACTTTAGCGCAAGCTGATGGAAAGGAATTGGAAAATATCCTGCTGAATGGTACTCCACCGGATATAGAACAACTCAATGGCTACATATATTGCGGATGGAACCATGAATGGATTGGAAATCTTTCCGGGAAAAAATTTAAAAAAGGATTTATGAAAAAGGATGGCAAGAATTTCGGCTATAATGAACTGGTCATTCAAGATGGAAAGGAATTTTTAGGTGAATGGAAACAAGAAATTACAAACACCGGCAAACCAACCCAGCTTGGTTATTTCCGCACATCCTATGTTAAGGATGAACCACCAACAAAATTGTATGAACCATATATGCATCTTGCACACTTTAATTATGATATACCTGGAATGCATAAATGGTACTTAAGCTTTTTCAGAGTTATAAGAGATTTTGTTGTTTGTCCTAATCCTGGTGATAATTCTTTGATGCTGTGCAAAGCTTATCTTCGTGTTTTTCCATTTCTTAATATTTTTTACTGTTACTTTCTTCTTGGGCACCGGGAAGAAATAAAATATCTCCCGTGGTAAAATAAATTGATTTATAACTTTCAATTGGAGTTGGAACAATGCTTACAAATAAAGAGAAACAGCTCAGAATATATTTAAAGATTTTACTTTATTTAAATTTGATTTTCCTGATTTATTGTTTCATAAATCTTATTTCCCCCGGCAATTATTCTAATTTAAAAATAACCTTTGTTATAAATCTTACGGTATTGATATTCATTGACACCCTAATTTATTGGTACGCAATTTCAGATTTACGAAGATTCTCTCTCCTGGTTAAGTTAATTATATGGCAATATCTAATTTCAGCTGTAATATTGTTATGTCTTCTGATATGGCAAAATACCGGAGATGCTGTAGTTTTACTTGGAATAACATTACAGTACAAATTGGCCATTGTACTTGCTCTTATTTTTAACGCTGTCAATGGTTTACTTCTATTTATTTTTCTTTTATCAGCCGAAAAGGAAAGATACGGCTTAAAATATTTTTCTCCCCTGCAATTTAAAACCCTGGAAGCCCTTACAGAAGTGATCATATTTAGTGAAAATAAAATACTAACCGGAGCAGAAGTTGCTTCTAATGTTGATACTTATTTCAAAAGTTTCCAGGCAAAATCTAAATGGACCATGGCTTTGGTAATTACAGGTTTATATTTTTATCCCATTTTATCTCTTCTCCCTCCTCTGCCATATATAGCACCTGAAAGAAGGCTTCAATTTCTAAAAGATAGGTTTTATAGAGATGTGGAATCTAGGCTCATTCCCGAATTTTGGAGAGTAATTGTACAAGGTTTGATAAGAATTGCAAAACAAATGTGCTACATCGGATACTATAATGACAAACGAACATTTGCATCAGTGGGTTATATTCCTTTTTCTGAAAGAAAAGACAAAGATGATAGATTAAAAAAATCTCCTTTGGTGAAATCTCCACCTCTATATGTTAAGTCTGAAAAAGATGTTCAATCAGAAACTATTGAGGGAGATGTCATTATTATTGGGTCAGGCGCTGCCGCTTCAATTCTTGCCAAGGGATTAATCGAAAAAGGCAGAAAAGTTTTAATGATTGAAAGAGGTAATCATGAAATTCCTGAAACATTTAATGAAAATGAAATGGAAATGGTTTCAAGGCTTTTCCAGGATGGTGCTATACAGGCAGCAAGAGATTTTCGATTTACTGTTTTCCAGGGAAGCTGTGTCGGAGGTTCGACTGTTTTAAACAATGCAGTATGTTTTAAAGTTCCTGAACCGGTACTTGATAGATGGAATAATGAATTAAATGTTGGATTGAATAAAAAAGAAGTTATGAATTCAATGGATAAAGTTTGGGATTTGATAAATACAAATCATATGGAAGGGGATAAAGAATCAGGCAATAATACTGCTGGTGAAAAGATAAAACTTAATCCTGGCGGCTATTTATTTGAAGAAGGATGTAAGAAATTAGGATTTGCAAATAGCCCAAATGTCACTACTTCGGTAAACGCAAACATTAAAGGATGCCTAGGATGCGGTTATTGCAATATTGGCTGTCAGTATAATAAAAAACTTTCCATGTTGACAACAGTTCTTCCTGATATTCAAACAAAGTTTGGAAAAGAAAGCCTTGAAATTATAGCAGGATGTGAAGCCATAAATCTAAATAAAGTTGGGAATAATATTTCTTATGTTGAGTGCCAATTCAACAATGGAAGGAAAATAAAAGTAAAAGGGAAAACTTTTGTAGTATCTGCCGGTGCCATCTCTTCTAGCATACTGCTGCTTAAATCCAAGCTCGATATTAAAAATGCCGGGTTAAAATTGTCATTCAATGTCGGCTCGCAGATGACTGCTGCATTTCCATTTAAAGTGAATTCTTATGATGGATTACAAATATCACATTATATGCAGACTTCTCCCAATAAAGGATTTATTATGGAATCATGGTTTAATCCACCCATGTTCCAATCAACGGCAATGCCGGGATGGTTTGAAGATCATTACAATAATATGAGACGTTATGATAGATTAGCTTGTGTAGGGCTTTTAGTCGGCTCTGAATCAAATGCAAGAGTAAATGTAGCTGGTTTGACCGGAAGAGAAATTGATTATACTCCTACCGATAGAGACTTTAAAACTTTGCTTGCCGGACTTGAGTTGTCAGGCGAAATTATGTTTGCTGCCGGTGCCGAATCTGTAATGCCCAATACTTTTAAGTATTATGAATTTAAAAATATAAATGAAGTAAAAAAACTTCATGAATTAATAAAAGATCCAAGCGAAATTACTTTGGGCACAGGCCATCCACAGGGTGGAAATATTTTAGGAAGTAGTCCTGAAAATGGAGTCGTAAATCCTGAATTCAAAGTATTTGGTTTTGATAATCTTTTTGTTTGTGACGCGAGTGTATTTCCAACAAGCCTTGGAGTTAATCCCCAGCTTTCAGTGATGGCGCTTGCGGATTATGCTGTTCAATTCATAAAAGGGAATTAACGACTAAATAAATTCATTTTTATTTTAATATACAGTTGTACATTTCAACTATGTGCTTTCGTGTCTCAGTGGTGAATTAATCTTTAAATATATTTACCACACAGGTACAGAAAAACCAATATAATCTTTCTTTAGTTGCCTGATCAGAACTCAAATAATTCTCATTAAGAATTAAAAATAAAATTTATTACAGAACGTTAATATATTAGCTGTGTAATATTAAAATTGTTTAACCAACAAAAAACCTAAGATGTGTTAGAAGGAAAAATTTTTAACACTAAAAATATTTCAGCTCATCTTTGCATATGATTTTCTAAAATCCTATTTGCTCCCGGCTTATAAAGCAAGTGATAGAGCACGTCAAGATAAGCGTTCATCTCTTCCATATCTATGTTAGTTGTGTATTTCCAAAAACCATAAATCTTTGCTAATGATAGCAGCTTATTTGCATATAGCTCCCAGTTATATGCTGTATCAACTCGTTTAATGGCTCTTTCAGAAATCTTTCCCCAATAAGAATTATCTTTTTCACATCTTTTTAAGAACGAAAGAATTTTTTCCGTTGTTTCTTTTTCATTAATGGGGTCAATATGAAAACCGGATTTGCCGTCTTCAATAATTTCCAATGGGCCGCCATAAAAAGTTGCAAACACAGGCAAACCGCTGCGCATGGCTTCCAGCACCGTTAAACCAAATCCTTCAAACAAAGCCGGTTGAACAAATATCCCTTTTCTGTCTGCAATAACCCTGTAAACTTCACCGGTTTGGTCTTTCCTGAATAGCTTACCAATCCATTTAATTTTATTGTGAAGATTATATTTATTGATGATATCATGCATCAGATAGATTTGTTCTTTTTCTTCACCGTCGCTTGTTTTATTAGCATCAACTTTTCCTGCGACAATAATGAGATTCGCTTTTTCTTGTAACTCTTCCGATTTGCCAAACCATTCTGCAAGAGAAGTCAGGTTTTTGATTTTATCAAGTCTTGCTAAAGAAAAGATAGGAATTAAATCGGGATTTTCTAATTTTCCAAAAACATCGGGTTCTTCTGAATTATTAAAGATTAATTCTTCAAGCTCTTCAGTAGTTTCTTTAATTCTTTTCTTCTGGTTGTTATAAGGAAAATAAATTTTTGTATTAACTCCCGGAGGGACAATATTAAATTTCGGATGAAACAAATTTATTCCGCCTGTTACTCGAAACAGTTCCGGCATAGTAAAGTTGATATAAGATTCATATTGCCCAATACTGTCTTCCGTTCCCGCAATTTCCTGGTATGAAGAAGTAATAATAAAATTTGCTGTATTCATCGCAATTAAATCAGCAGTGAACTGTGTTGAAAAATGATAATGGTCATCCATATTTTTCCAATATAAAGCGCTGTACAGATACTTACTTTTTTCCAGGGCGTGAGCAATATTGCATTGGGTTACTCCAAATTTTCTTGCCAGCATATAAGCAACCATATTTCCATCGGAATAATTTCCAATTATAAAATCTGGACGGTCGCCGAATTCTACCAATAATTCTTTATGTGTATCTTCGGCAAATGTTTCAAGGTAAGGCCAAATCTCAAATCTTGAAATCCAATTGTCGGTTACATTTTTATTAAAATCTCTGAAAGGAACACGCAGTATCCAGGTGTTTTTTGTTTCATGAACTTTCTCTAACCGTTGATTACATTTTGTATCTCCTGCATTCGGAATTAATCTTGTAAGAATTATTATTTTAGGTTTTGCTTCCAACCCAGCTCTCTGAAGAGATTTGGTAATTTCCTTTTCCAAAGCTTTTACCTGGTCGAGAATATAAACCACTTGCCCGCCGGTATCTGGCATTCCAAGCACACCTTCCTGCCCGAAATAACCGTGTGGAGAAATAATAGCAATATTAAATATCATTGGAATCTTTGAAAGAAAATCTGTAAGTGCTTGATAGTCAGGCGAGTGAAGTAACCTATCTAATTGCTCAAGGCTCTCCACAATTGTTCCGGCATTATTTCCAAGACCGGGTTCAAATCCGAGCTCCTGCAGCTTATGTTTAAATTCTGAGTAAGGTTGATCTTCATCTTCCTTTCGTAAAAAGGTTAAAGCTTTATCAATTTTAGAACTTAAATCTCCGGGATTCTTTACACGGTCATTCAATATTAATTGCTGATTTTTATATTTGTGGACAAAAAGAAAATCAAATAAAGCTGTTCTAAGTTTTTCGGGTTCTGTAAACATCTTGCTTGACAAGTAACGATTTAAGAACTCAACTCCCTTCCCAATATTTTTTGGCTCTCTGACGCTTGGGAACTTATCATAGAATGTTTCAAAGTTAAGACTTAATATGTCGTTGCCGCCATCAGGATTAACAAACTCTTCTTTTAATTTTAAATATTCAAGGCGCGATATTTTTTCAAAGTATAAATCTTCCAGACTGAACAAATAATGCTGTGCGTGCCCAATACGGTCGCGGAATTCAAAGTAAGTTAAGTTTCCTTTACAAACAGATTCGTTGGTCTTTCTTAAGATTTCTTCGATAGCTTCGTGGTTATCTTCTTCATCGCTTTCTTTATACTCTTCAAGTATTTCAAGTAAATTTCCTTTTACATATAATTTATTTGAGTTGTATAAGACTTTATTTAAAAATCTAAATAATTCTTGTTTGTTATCTTCCAACAATTTTTCTATTCCATCACTCAAAATTCTGCTCCTCTCTGTCTTTTAAAAAATTGTAATAGTTCATTCCATCAATTATTCCGCCTGCATAATTTCTTTCTGCAAAATATATTCTTTTCCCACCTTTTAATTGCTCCAGCTCGCTGCTGTAATTGGCAACTACAACACCAAGCAATTCTCCTTTAAGCATTTCAGCATCGTTGCCGGAATCACCTGCAACTAAAATATTCTCATAAGGAATATTCCACCTATAGGAAAGGTATCTTATCGCTTTGCCTTTTGACGCACGAAATGGAAGTATATCAAGAAATTGTCCGTGGCTAAAAATTATATTTGCTTTTATTTTATTCTTAATTAATGTCTCCCTAACTTTTTCTAAATTTTCTTCTATATCAGAAGTATAATAGCTTACTTTAAATTTTCTTTGAGTTTCTTCTTCCTGGTATTCAAGAAAATCAAAGCCCGATAACAGTTCAATTATTTTTTTCTTATTCCACTGATTAGATATATGCGCATCCCATCCCTTTGAATAAATCAATTTATTTTCATTGTTATAATAAATTTCAGAACCAACCGAAGAAATTATTACGTCAGGCATAGGGACATTATTTTCTTTCAGCACTTCGAAAGCTGAATCTACCGTCCTGCCTGTAGCAACTGCAAATCCCATTTTTGAATGAAATGATTTCAACAGTTCTACGAACTCTTTTAATGAGTCGTCATCGCCAAGCAAAGTATGATCAATATCGCTTACAATCATTTTTTCCATTTTAAATAACTTCTTTCCCATAGGTGCAAAAGTAATTTCTTTTTTTAACTCTTTGCTTAAAAGTTTATTAATTTCATCTATATAAGTTTTTGTATGTGCTTTCCATGAATAAAATTTCTTAACATTTTTAATTCCATTGTCCGAATATAGATGCCAAACTTTATTATCGCTTAAAATTTTATTTAGAGCTTCAGCAATATTTTTTGAGTCAAATACATCCACCAGGATACCATGATTTAAGTTTGCAATTATATCTTGCGGACCGCCATCATCAGTAGCAACCACCGGAACGCCGCTGCCCGCTGCTTCAATTAAAGTTAATCCAAAAGGTTCAATTAAAGCTGCATTGACAAAAACACCGCCTGTCTCAGCGGCAATTCTATATAGCTGAGGAACTTCATGTTCAGTTTCATGCCGTTTGGGAATTGCCATCTTGCCATAAAGATTATATTTGTCCATTAGCAAAAGCATTTCAGTAAGCACTTCTCTTTCGTTATCGGGCATCTCTTGAATATCTTTTCGTATGCCTGCAAAGATTGCCAGGTTAGCTTTTTCCCGAAGCTCTTTATCTTCTCCGTAAGCGGTTATCAGTCCAGAAATATTTTTACGTTTATCAGGCCGGCATACTGAAAGGATTAAAGGTTTATCATAACTAACAAAAAACTTAAGCAGCTTTTCTTCAATAATTCCCTTCATTCTTTCTGCTTCATCGGTAGCACCTTCTTTGGAATTGTATGGATAAAATTTCTCCAAATCAACGCCCGGAGGAATTACAATGAATTTATCTTTATTGGTATTTTCATAATCGCCATACTGTTTTTGAATTTCCTGTTTCGTGCTGGTTATAATTGCATCTGCATAATAAATAACCTCTTCTTCAACTTTTATTCGATGATTAATTTTATATCTTTTTTCAATATCTTCTTTTTGAATTCCTTCATTCAAAAGTCTGCGAAGCTTATCTCTGCCTAGAGAATGCCCGGTATGCATGAATGGAATTCCAAAAAATTTTGTAAGCTCGCTGCAAACATAACCGGCATCAGCATAATGGCTGTGGATAATATCAGGGAACCTTCCCAATGATTTTATATGCTTAACACTTTTGTCAACAAATTCTTCCAGGTGATTCCACAAAAGTTCTTTGCGCATATATTTATTGCCGCCGCATCTTATTCTAACGATACTCAGTTTATCGTTTATTTTTTCAAATGTCTGTGAATAATCTTCGGAAACATTTTTATCTTTTATATAACGTGTTACTAATTCAACTTTATCCACCTGCCTATATTCACTTAAAGTTTTTGCTAATTCCAGTACATATTTTGTCTGTCCACCTGTGTCTGCATCTCTTCCTAATTCAAGGTCATGTCCGCGTATAAGTCCGTGAATACTGTACAACTGGATATACAATTTTTTATCATTCAATAACATTTTTATAAACTCATTTTCTCTTTAAAGTGTGAATAAACAGAATCATCTTCCGGCAAAGCGCCGTTCACTTTTATAATTTCATTTGCAAACTTAGAAGCAAGCTCGTTTATTTTCTGAAGCTCCCAATTATTCAAATAGCCTAAGCATAATATAGATGCATAAGCATCACCCGCACCAACAGTATCAACAATTTTGTCTGCCGGAATTTTGATAGAATTTTTTTCTCCATCCATACTAAATAAATCGGCACCATCTTCTCCTTTAGTTAAGCAAAGTAATTCTATTTTAAAATCGTCGATTATTTTTTCCGGTAATTCTTTTAAATCTATTTTTTCATCAAACAGTTCTTTATTAATTAATTTTAATTCATCAGAATTCAATTTTAAAACATCAGCTGCTTTTAATGATTTACTTAAAATTTCTTTTGAGTAAAAATTTTGCCGGATATTTAAATCACAAAAATGTTTAATGTTATTAGAAAAGAAAGATTGAATTGTATTCCGGGAAATTTCATTTCTTTGGGCAAGAGTACCGAAATAAAGACAGTCTGTTTTTTCTTTTATAAGTTTAGATAAATTTGAATCGTTTTCAATAAAATCATACGCACGTTCTTTTTCAATAACCCATTCAGGGATTTTCTTTTCATTAAGTATAGGTTTTGCCACACCGGTATTTTTTTCATCATCTATCTGAATAAACTTTGATGAAATATTATGAGCTTTTAAAAATTCTAATATTTCATTCCAAGCTCATCTTTCCCAACTCTGCTTACAAAATTTCCTTCGCCGGTTAGATTTATAATATGATAGATAAAGTTAAACGGTGCGCCGCCTAATTTTTTTTTATCAGGATAAACGTCGAATAAAATTTCGCCGATTGCGGTTATATTTTTCATAGTAAGTCAACAATGATGGAAATACTCGTATAATAAAAGATTTTTTCTAAATTGCAAATAACTTAAAATTCTTTTGTTTGTATTTTATTGTTTCTCAAAGGTAGTGATATTTGTTCAATTTAGATTTGCTGTACATCAGGTTAAAATAACCGCTGATAAACTGAATTTGTCCGGTCATAACAAAAAAGTTTTATATTCAATAAAATATTTGTAAAAAGATAAGTCGATTTTTCAAAAAGGATTTCTAATCTAATTAATTCATTAAATCAATTCAGGTGTTCGGAAATATTTATTAATTAATATTTCTGAACCCGGTAAATCTATCCTTTAAGGAGGTTACTTTATGAGGTTTCGATTTTTTACCATTTTTTTTGTTGTAGTGTGTTTAACTGTTTTCATGGCAGAAAAAACACTATCGCAACAGAACTTACCACAACTGCTAAGGGTTAGTCCTCAAGCGGAGGTTTCCCAAAACATTAGTTTTGTTAAAGTTACCATTAATTACAGCAGGCCTGGTGTTAAAGGAAGAGAAATTTATGGAAAATTAGTCCCTTATGGTTTAGCACCAAACGCATTCGGCAATGGGAAAGCAATGCCCTGGCGTGCAGGCGCTAATGAAAACACAACAATCTCTTTTAGTAATGAAGTTAAAATAAACGGAAACACTTTACCTGCCGGGATATATGGTTTGCACATGATTGTCCAGGAAGATGAATGGACAATTATATTTAGTAAAGACCATACTTCGTGGGGAAGTTTTTTCTATGAAGACAGAGATGATGCGCTCCGCATAAAAGTAAAACCGCAAACTGCTGACTTTGAGGAATGGCTGGTTTACGGTTTTTCAAATCTCACATCAAATTCCGCAGATGCGTATTTACACTGGGGGAAAATTAAAGTTTCTTTTAAGATAGAAATAGATGAGCATAAAGTTGTTTTAGATACTTACAGACAAAGCTTAATGACTTTACCTGGATTTAATCAAGCCGCATGGGGTGCCGCAGCAAAATATTGCCTGGATAATAACATCAATTTGGATGAAGCTATGACCTGGGTTGATAAAGCTCTTGCAATGAATGGTGGAAATAATTTTGCAAATACGTCAGTTAAAGCAGGGTTATTAACCGCACAAGGTAAAGCGGATGAAGGTGACAAGCTGCTTGAAGCTTCAATGAGTACCGCAACAGAGACTGAATTAAATAATTACGGATACCAATTGATGGGACAAAATAAAATTGATGATGCAATTGAAATATTTAAATTGAATATTAAAAACCATCCTGAATCATGGAATGTTTATGACAGTCTTGGCGAAGCATTAGCAAATAAAGGCGATAAAAAAGGGGCCAAGGAATATTATGAAAAAGCTTATGACATGGCACCTGGAGGACAAAAATCGAGGATTGAAGGAATATTAAAAGGTTTATAAAAAAAATAATTCCATATTAATATCTTAAAAATTGCAACAGTTATGATTACTTTATTTCATATAACTGTTGCAATTTATTTATTAGCCAATTTTAAAATGTGAAAATAATTTTGCCGGGAGTGCGTATTGATTAAAGTAAAACGGTTCTTAAACATAATCTTTTGTTTTTATATTTTAACCATAATTACTTTAAATGCCCAGCCTCAAGAGAAACCTCCAGCCAGTAATGAAATCCTTTTAGCATTAAATAAGCTTAATGTATTAGGCAGTGTTCTTTATATTGCTGCACATCCCGATGATGAAAATTCGGCTTTGCTTTCATATCTATCAAAAGGAAAATTATTAAGAACCGGTTATCTGTCATTAACAAGAGGCGACGGCGGACAAAATTTAATTGGCGATGAAAAAGGTGATTTGTTAGGTGTGATTAGAACTCAGGAATTACTATCAGCCCGCCGTATTGATGGTGCCGAACAATTTTTTACACGAGCAATAGATTTTGGATATTCAAAAACTTCCAAATGAAACATTAAAAAAATGGGATAGAAAAATAATTCTTGGTGATATAGTAAAAGTAATTAGGCAATTTCAGCCTGATATAATTTTAACAAGATTTAGCAAAACACAAGGCGGACATGGACATCATCTTGCTTCGGCAATATTGGCTGAAGAAGCTTTTTATGCTGCTGCCGACCCAAATCAATTTCCCGAACAATTGACTGAACTTAAAACCTGGCAGGCTAAAAGACTTTTATGGAATACTTTTCTGCCCACTTCAAAGGCAATTAAAATTGATGTTGGAGAATACAATCCAATAATCGGAAAATCTTTTACAGAACTTGCTGCAGAAAGCAGGTCGATGCATAAAACTCAAGGGTTTGGTGTAAGCCCGGGAAGAGGAAGTCAAATTGAAAATTTTGATTACTTCGCAGGTGACACTGCAAAAACGGATATCTTCGAGAATATAAATTTAACATGGACCCGAATACCGGGCGGTAAAAAAATTCAATCGTTAATAATAACAGCCATGAATAATTATAATCCTGAAAATCCAGGGTTAATCGTTCCCGATTTAATAAAAATTTATAATCAATTGAATTCACTAAATGAAAAATATTGGACAACAATAAAAAAAGAAGAAGTTAAAAAATTAATTAAAATGTGCTGCGGACTTTGGCTTGAATCAATTACCTGGGAACAAGGAGTTTCTCCCGGAGATGAAATTGATGTTCGGTCAATGATTGTAAACCGCTCTAACATTCCAATTACAGTTAAGAAAGTTATTACTAATTTCTCACAAAGTGACACAATCATTAACAAACCTATTGAAGAGAATAAACCTTTCTCAATTAAGGAAACAATTCTCATACCTTCTGATGCAGATTATACACAGCCTTATTGGCTTAAAGAGCAAAATAACGGGAATATGTTTTCTATTTCAGACCCTAAATTAATTGGATTAGCTGAAAATCAATCTGCACTAACAACAAAATTTTATTTAATAATCAGTGGAACCGAATTTCAATTTAATATGCCTGTTAGATATAGACATACCGATGCTGTTGAAGGTGAACAATTTAAACCATTTATAATTCGTCCCGAACTAAGCATAAAAATTGACCAGCCGACTTATGTATTTGTTAACGGTAATACCCATAATATTACAGTTCATTTAGAAACGAAAAAGAAAAACTTAACAGGAAACCTATCTGCATTAATTACCGGACGATTGGCAAATCGAACCAAAGATAATTCCATTTAAAATAGAAGACGAAGGTGATAAAAAAGATTTTAATTTTAAAGTCACGCCAGGCCCGAATGCAAGCGAGGGAGAAATAAAAATAAATGCTGAAGTAAATGGAAAGATATTATCTAATCAAATTGTTGAAATAAATTATCCGCATATTGAAACACAAACTGTTCTAATGCCGGCAGAATCTAAACTAATTAATTTAGATGTAAAAATAGAACCAAAATATATTGGATATATAATGGGCTCAGGAGATGATATTCCTGAGGCTTTACTGCAACTGGGATATAAATTAGATTTATTAAATGATGAAGATTTGGAGAATAAAGATCTTTCAACTTACGATGTAATTATTTGCGGGATACGTGCATTTAATACACGTAAGCAATTAGGGCGGCAGCAAAAGCGTTTAATTGATTATACAGAAAACGGCGGGATATGGATTGTACAATATAATACTCAATTAGCTAATCAAATTGGCCCATATCCATTTACTGTAACCGGAAGAGACCGCATAGCAGAGGAAGATTCTCCCATGCAAATTTTAGTTCCTGAACACCAGGTATTTAATTACCCGAATAAAATAATCGAGAAAGATTTTGAAGGATGGGTGCAGGAACGTGGTTTAAATTTTGCTGATTCATGGGAAGGAAAGCTTTATCCTCTTTTAGCAGGAAATGATTCCGGCGAACCTTCAAAATTAGGCGGCTTACTTTATGCTAATTATGGTAAAGGTGTTTTTATGTATACGGCATATTCATGGTTTCGCCAGCTTCCGGCAGGAGTTCCGGGTGCGTACCGGTTGTTTGTGAATCTTATTTCTGCACATGGGAAAAAATAAAAAAAAAATCAAATAATAAAAACCTTAGCAACATCAACTAAAAGCGAAGGCTGATTCATCAAAGCAGTTGTAAATATTTTTCCAAGTGTTCTTTTTCCATAAGGAACTTTATTGAATGACTTAGCTATTTTATTAAACTTATCATCGGAGAAATTATAAATTCCATTCTTTAATCGATTAAATGTTTCATGACGTTTACCAAGCCTGTCATGCCAGGCTTTATCATAAGTTAAAATATGTTCAAGCTTGTTTTGCTTAATTGCTTCCGCAGCAATTCTTCCGGCAATGCTGCCGCCAATCATTCCGCTTGCAATTCCGCCGCCGCTTAACGGATTTACCTGTCTTGCTGCATCACCGACTAACATTATTCCTGGTGCTGAAATTTTTTCGAGTGTAATTGCACTTGGAACTCCACCTGCAATTGAAGTAAGTATGGGTGCGTCAGGATAATTTTTCTCCATGAAACTATTTAGAAAAGAAAGCGCAGACTTTTTTTACCGACCATTCCGCTTACGCCAAGTCCAATGTTTGCAGTATTATTTCCTTTGGGAAAAATCCAAAAGTATCCGCCCGGTGCATATTCCTGACCGAAATAAAAATAAAGTGTATTTGCATCTACATTAATATTGGCTGCAGTAATTTGAGCACAGCATTCCATATCGCGGAAGTCAATGTGAGTTTTTAATCCAGCCCATCGTCCGACTCGAGATTCAACTCCATCAGCAGCAATTACAACTTTTGCTTTTAATTCTTTTTGTTCGCCGCGGAATTCATATTTAACTCCGCTTACTTTTCCATCTTCAAATAAAAGTCCGTTTACATAAGCACGGGTTAAAATTTCTGCCCCGGCATTTGATGCCGTTTTTGCAAGCTCGTAATCAAAAATTCTTCTTTCTAAAACATAGCCGGCTTCACCGAAATCTAAAATTGCTTCATCTCCATTAGGAGCATTAAAAGAAAACTTACTTATGTATGCAGTAATCCATTTAGGATCTGGTTTAATAAATTCTTCAACTCCGGTTTTACTTATTGCCTCGCCGCATCTAACAGGGTAACCAACGTCTCTATCTTTTTCCAGCATCATCACAGAAACTCCCTGCTCTGCAGCAAACCTTGCAGCCATAGAACCTGCAGGACCAGCACCTACTATTATTATGTCGTATTTATTTTTCATGTTATCGTTTTATTTTCAATTAACTTTTCATTATCATTCTATCACTCAAAGTAAGCAGTCCTTAGTTCACAGTCTTCAGTCAAATACATCGTTGAAGTTATTTAAATTTATCAGGATTATCTAACATGTGATTTAGAATTTTTCCAACTTCTTCAGACAAACCATTTAACTCAAAGTATATTTCTTTAGTAATATATTTACATCCTAAAGCAAAATCCAACCAAACTTGAGTTTCGCTGTTTTCCATATCTGCATCTGAAACTTTATCTACAAAGTGGGCTTTGTATTGTCTTTTTCTATAAGCTTCCCCGATATTAGAACACGCTGAACGGGATGATCTTCTGATTTGATCCGTCAAAGAATATAATTTCTTCCTTTGGAAATTTCTTTGATAGATCAAATATTTTTAAAGCAAGCTTTAACGCTTTTTGATAAACTATCAAATCTCTGAAACTACTCATTAAATTAACCCCGTTGTGATTTGAAAAATTACTTTCATACTGAGAACTGATTTACTGAAGACTACTTCACTACACCTTCTTTATTAAATTTTATAACTTCAATCGGGCAGCTCCACACACATTTTGCACAGTTTGTGCATCGAGGGTCAATTATAAAAATTTCTGCTTCTTTTAATTCAATTGCATCTTCCGGGCATACTCCAACGCAGCAGCCGCAGAAGTCGCATTTATCAGGAAGTATTTCAATTAATAGTTTACCGGTTTTCGCTTGACGATACATTACATCTCAAATTAAAAATCAATTGATGAAAGATAATTAATGAAATTTTTAATGAAAAGAAATTGTCATTTAATACTAATTAAATTGAAGTTCAATGCTGGAAGCTTCAACCGGGGCATCAACTAAAAGGGGCTGTGAATTATCTGACTGCTCATAAATCTTTTCGGAAGGATGTATAATTATTTTATAATTTTTTATTTGTTCTTCACTGGTTGAAAACACATATATCTTTGCTGAATTTTCAAAATTATGCAGCTTAATTAAATAGTGTTTATCTTCATCTATAAAAGTAGCAGAAGTCATTTTAGATTTTATTTTAGGTGAATCAGCGGCGAGGATTAAGCCAGTGGCTTTTTTTTTCTAGCTGTTTCCTTAACTGGATTTAAGATATAAATTAAAGATTTATAAACGGGTATTTTTTCTTTAATTCTATTTTTTACTTCATTAGTAACATTTTGTTCAATTGCTTCTTTTAATGCGATATAAAATTTTAGGCCGGGTGAATATTCCTGATTATCTTTAATAAATATACTTTTATCAGGCGAAACGGCATTGTTAAAAAAGACAAAATTAAATATGTCTCTTTCAGTTATTTCCATGTTTTACTCAGTAATTTTATAACTTATTTTTATTTATAACTAATTAATAATCGAAAAAAATCATGATTCGTAAAATACTTTATTAATTCTTATCCAATTCCTTAGCTATTGTGCCTTTCATCACCCTTAATAAATACTCTAATATATTATGGTATTTTTTATCATAATAATCACGCGATAAACCAGTAATGTGCTTTTGTAAATAGCCAAAAAGCCCTGGATTTATTCCACCATCTTTTAAATCTTCGGAAATATCCTTTAATGTTTTTTCAAAACTTTCGGTTTCTGTTTCATTCAATTTATTTTTATTTAAATATGATGAGATCAGAAGCTCCTTTGCTGTTTCAAAACCGGCATTTACTTTTTCATTTACTTCAAGAGACTTTACGCATCCATCAATAGATTCATTTAGAGCATTAAATGAAATGTTCAAATACTTAATTTTCTGCACAAGCTGGTTTAAGGGAATTGCCGGATAAAAATGAGTTTCACTTTGTAAATAGTTGAATATCTTTTTAAGTAAAGCCTTTTGATCAATAAAGAGATTAACAGGAAGCTTTTCAAATTGTTCAGTGCCGATTACATTTGCTGTAATATCATCTATAGTTGTTTCAACAATATAAATATGCCCAAGATAATTTATTTTGTAATATTTTTCCTTACGAATAAAATAATTTAGTGAATCTAAAATTTTAGCGAAAAACGGATCAGAATTTTTTAATAAAGTTGATATATGCTGCTCGGCGTTTTTAGCAGTAATTTTATTTAAGAAATAAGCAGCATCTTCTTCGGTTTGAATTTTAGGAATCCAGTTTTCAAATGATTTTTTTATAACAAAAAAGGAATCAATTTCGTCTCTTTGAAAAAGAGGAGCAATGGCATCAATTGCAATGTCGCTTAAAGTTAGATCATCTTGTTGAAGAATTTTACTAAGCTTTGTTTGGTAGCTGCGCAGGTATTGGAAGGAAACCTTATAAGACTTCTCCACTAAAAAATTAATCTCTCTTTGATTAATTTTTGAGTCACATAGGTTTTTGAATATTTGCAGTAAGTCCAGTCTATCCCTCCATTAGCATGGTAAAAATAGAAATAATTTTGGGGAAATGGGAGAGGAAAACTAATAAATTATTGCTTGCCCCTCATTTTTTATTGAAATCCATTTCACATTAATATATATTCGTAATATATATTTTGGAGAATACATGGACACCGCAAAATTATTTATTAATGGTAAAAGTCAGGCTGTAAGACTACCAAAAGCTTACAGATTAAAAGGTAAAGAGGCATTTATAACAAAAATAGGAAATGCAATAATTCTGCTCCCTAAAAAAGAAAGATGGAATATGTTATTTGGCAGCCTTGATAAGTTTTCTGATGATTTTATGACTGAACGATTGCAACCTAAGTTAGATAAAAGAGAAGAGCTGTTTTAATGAAATTTCTTCTTGATACAAATATTTGTATTTATATTATTAAGAAGAAACCAGAAAAGGTGCTTGCCAGATTTAAGAAACTTAAAGTTGGAAGCATCGCTATTTCATCTATAACAACTTCTGAATTATTTTATGGTGTATATAAAAGCTCTAAGCCAGATGAAAATATGATTGCTCTTCAAGAATTTCTTGTTCCAATTGAAAAGCTTGATTTTACAAATGATGACTCTCTTGCTTACGGAAAAATACGAGCAGAATTAGAAGCAAAGGGTTTGCCGATAGGGGCAATGGATATGCTTATTGCTGCTCAGGCATTAAGCCGAGAGTTGGTTTTGGTTACAAATAATGAAAAAGAATTTAATCGTATTGAAGAACTAGTAATTGAAAATTGGGCAAAGTAAAATTAATTTGCAATAAAGTTTATAACCTTTTTAGCACCTATATTTCTAACTCAAGCATTGTCTAATATCTCCTGCTCCACCAAAAAATTAATCTCTTTTTGATTAATTGATTGATCACATAAGTTTTTAAGAATCTGAAGTAAGTCCAGTTTAACCCTCTATGAGCAAGGCAAGAATAGGAATTTCTTAGGGAGATGGGAGATATAATTATTAAAATGTTAGATGAACTATTTTGATGATTAACGAGTTGCAAAAAGCTATCCCTAATCTGCCAACAATTATTGAGAGAGTTATTAAAATTATTCTTATATTTCTTTTAACAATAGCTGAAAAACTTAATGAATTTCTTCACTTCGTTTAATAAAGTACTTGCGGCATTTGAGAAATATAATGTGGATTATATATTAATAGGCGGATACGCTGTTGCATTGTATGGAATACCCCGAGCTACAAACGATATTGATATTTTTGTTAAGCCTGAAGAGGAAAACTTCGTAAATCTAAGGAAGGCATTATATGAAGTTTTTAAAGATGAATCTATTGAAGAAATAAAATTGGTAAATAAAGAAGAATACTATGTTACAAGATATGGGACCCCGGAAGGCTACGTTATTGATATCATGGTACAGCTTGGTGAATTATATAATTATTATGATATAAAATTTAATATTATTGAGATTGAAAATACTAAAGTTAAGATTGCAGATATTGATTCTTTAATTAAGCTGAAAGAAAATACTTTCAGAAATATTGACAAAGATGACATTTACTATTTGAAGGAACTTAAAAAAAATGCCGGTTTATAAATACAAAACATTAAAGGAAGCTAGAGATGCCCTTATAGTAAAAAAACCAGACGAAAATTATTATAAAATGCTCTCAGGATTTTACGAAACTTTCGGCAAAATATTTACTAAAAAATTTCCGCATGGTATTTTTAAATTTAAGACAATTGAAGAAGCACAGAAACAAAAAGAAGACTGGATTTTAGGAAGATTGAAATAAAGTTTGGAATGAACTCATCCCTTTTAAAAACCCAATCTCGCAGCTTCCGGGTTGAATTTATTTTTTACTGAAGACTGATAACTACCAACTGAAAACTAAATAAACCTACTTATCTAATTCCTCTTTCTTCACAAACCTTTCCCCATTCCAATATCTATCCTGGTTTTTTAAGATATTCACAAACGCATCTGTATTTGTGTAAGGCGGTTTAAGCAAACCCTTTGCAACAAGCGAATCGCGTCTTACATGAAATTCATCACCAATAAATATATCAATATCAGTTAATGTTGGATCTAATATGAATAGTATACCCGCAAAAAGTTATAGGGTTTTCAGAATCGCCTTCATAAATTGAAAAAACAAATTTATTCATGTCTTTTTGATATTGCAGATTTCCTTGTGGTATAACATTAAATCTTTCTTTAAAGTAATCATTATAGTCTGACTTAGGCAGAAGCAAATATTGATTAAACATTGCTATCTCTTTTTTAGGATAATAATAATTTTTATTCAGGGTAGGGGTTTGTCCACTTAATTGGTTTAAATTTATTGAGAGCAGAAAACATCTTTCGCTGCCGTTATTTATTCCTAGGCCAACTAATTCTGTTTGTCCGTCTTTGTTAAAATCACCAATCATTGCCCCTGCAAAATGTCCCTGAGACCATAATGTTCCACTTAGTCTTTTCCCATTTAATAGATTAAGTCTATAAATCGCTGAAGGATAAACTATATTGTGCCTTGAATATAAGTACAAAACTTTTGTATTGTTTTCAGTAAGAGTATCAATAAAATGGCAACAAACCTTCTTTCAGGAACGCCTTCTTTTGTCAATACACTATCCCTAAAATTATACCTCCAAATCAATTCACCTTTATTATTAAAACATGCTACTCTAAGAAAATCATCTTCATCTTTAGTCCCCCTAAATCCTCAGAGGTTAAAACAACTTCATTTATTCCATCATTATTTATATCAACTATCTTTTGCATAGTTTTAATCTCGATCTTTTCTGAAATCATCAGAAAAATCAAGATTGTTTTTTTACTCCATAAAACTTTTCCGTTTTTATTTTTTATATAAAGCATATTACCCTTCATTATCCAGTATCACCGGGTTAGTATCAAAATCAACTAGTCCTGAAATAACCATTACTACAGCTAAAATTAAAAAAAGCGCTAAGCTTGCCCAATTTTTTCTGCTGAACTTATATAGCCGGACAGCCGCTTTTTGTTTTCTAATATCGACTAAGTTTCTGAGGTTTAATATGTCATCAAATGTTTCAGCCCCAATTAATTTAATCGTCCTTAGAGGAAATTCTTTTTGAAGCTCTTTTAATTTTAAAGAAGCATAAAATTGGTCTTCATCCGGGAATAACAAATGTGCTTATATCGGAATAAAATATTATCTCAACTTTCTTCTCTATTATTTCCTTTGATATGCCGCAAATATTACCCTTTACATCGTTGCTTCCAGTAAATGCTATCCCTTCATTTATTTCTACAACCGTCGGGGCATTGTAAAACAATAACAACTCTTCTATAAACGATATTGTTAATGCGATTCCAAGTGAGTTGCCTACATAATCTCCAATTCTTTTGTCAAAGCTGATTATTACTTCATGATGAGGGTTTATTTTTTTAATATAATCTTTACAGTAAATCTTTGCTGCTTCCCATGAATCATTAATTTGCTGTTTAATTCTATCTTCTATTTCTTTGCCGCTAGGTACAATGATAAAATTTGTTTCAGTTTTGGAAGCTTTAATGCTTATACTTATGCTCTCAAGTAAACCTAAATTATATTCATCGTCTCCTTCTTCAATTATTGGGAAATAGGCTTTCTTTTTAGTTGATAGCTCATTTGGTTTCCCATTTAATATATCTTCAAGCTCATTTACTTTTTTACTTAAATAAAGAATAATTTGATTTAATCTTTCGGAATAATCTTGTAGAAAATCTAGCGAAATTAATCGCTTAATTTGAGCAATGATGTTTTTTGTTGCTTTTGGATGAAGCCCGGTTATATCGAATTGTTCCAAACAAAAAATATATTCTTCAATTAATTCAGCTATAAATGGTTCAATTATTTTTGTGTTTGAAGTGCATAAGAGTAAATTAAAAAAATCAGAAATGTAGATTAGCTTCCTTCGGCTGGAAAATGTTTCTTCTAATTTTTGTTGAAGAATTGTTTTTTGATTTTCTAATTGAGTGATATTCAATTTTTTAGTGCTCTTTTTTTAAAATCATCAATTAACTAACTATTTAATCAAAAAAGGTTACTTTAGTTATAATCTAGGCGGCACATTTAAAATGAGATAGCAGTCTTAATTCATAGTGGCAAATATCCGGCAGGGAATGTAAAAAAAAGTTTCTTTTTAAAACATCGGTACAATTACCATTAATTTTCCACAAATGACCGAACTTGTTGACTATTTCAACAATAATTTTTGTAAAATGAAGAATTCGGATAAGGAGATAGCATGAATTAGAATAGAAAAGTCTAAAGCACAGCAAAGATTCTTTCGACTAGAAAATGTTTCTTATAACTTTTGATGAAGATTTATTTATTGATTTTCTAATTCAAGAATCTGCAAGATGATTTAGAAATTCATTTTTTAATTTAAATGTATAATCAGATTATTAATGTCCCTCTTCTCATTATTTAATTCAAGATTTAATTCCAGTAATTCACGAGTTTCTTCTTCGCTTTGAGAGGCAGACATTTTTTTCTGAATTTCTTTTATTTCTATGTCTAAAAATCTCTGCTTAAATAGTTTGATTGTTGCTTCAGTTTGTAAAAGCATAATCTTTGATTCGGGTTCGCTGGGATAAATTTTTTCCCACCGTGAACTAATCGAATATTTTTCAACAGAAATCTCCGATAAATAAATTTGATGGGTACTCTCTTTTATCTTTTCAATTAATGCTGATGGGATTATGTCTTCGTCCGCGTCAAATGCATCATATACAATTGATGCCAATTCTTTGTGAATTAATATTCTGTAATCATCAAGATGAATATTTTTCCTAATTAAGTCAATAACTTCTTTGTTCCCTTGAAATAATAAAGTGATTAAATCTTTTTCCACTAAAATTAATTCCGGGTTGATAGAAGTTTTTTTCCCAAAGGATCCTTCGGATGAGATTCCTAAAATCTCTTTTTCTGCTTCTTTTCCTTCCATCAAGCGGGACTGTGTAAAAGATTGTTGAGAAGATTTATTTAGAATGACAGTAAGTTCATTCTCTAATAAGTTTTTCTCTCAAATTAAATTGTCTGGCAATAGACCTAATCAATAAGCTTCTTTTCAATTCATCATTAATTAAAGCAATTGGTTTTACTAATTCTCTAATTGCTTCCGCAGTTGTTCCAGGTTCTTTAAACATTCCCTGCGATTCATAATATGCAGTTTGATATTCAAGAAAGTTTTGAGCTTTTTCAATTAACTCTTCAAATTTTTCTCTTCCGAATTTATTAACATACGAATCGGGGTCTTCACCGGAAGGAAGTGAAATAATTTTTATTTCAATATCTTTTTTAAGCAGCAGCTCTATACTTCTCATTGATGCCTTTATTCCTGCAGTATCGGCATCAAAAAGAAGAAAAACATTTTTGGTGTAACGTGAAAGAAGCTGAACCTGGTCTTCCGTTAACGCCGTTCCGGAAACTGCAACTACATTTTTAATTCCGCTTTGATAAAGTGAAATTAAATCCATGTAGCCTTCAACAAGAATTGCTTTATTTTGTTTTCTTATTTCATCTTTTGCATGTGAAAGTCCGTATAAAATTTTTCCCTTTATAATAAATAATTGATTCAGGTGAGTTTAAATATTTTGCAGCATTTTCACGGTTCTCTAAAATTCTTCCTGCAAATGCAATTACTCTTCCATGCGGAGAAAAAATCGGGAAAATTATTCTCCCGGAAAATTTATCATACAATCTTCCATCGTTTGATTTACCAATCAAGCCAAGCTGCAATGCTTTTTCCAAATCAACTTTCTTTTCGGATAGCAGATTTACAAGACTATCTCTTGAAGAAAAAGAATATCCAAGTCCAAACTCTCTTATGGTTTTATCTTTTAAATTTCTTTTTTCAAAATATTTTCTGCCAATTTCACCTTCATCGCTATGATCTTAAAGGTTATCCGAAAAATATCTCCCCACAATTGAATTTATATCATAAAGAATTTCCTGTTCACTTTGTCTTTCTTCAGCGCCTTCATCATCAAATTCTATATTAATTCCAGCCTGCCCGGCAATTTCCTGCACAGCTTCAATAAAGGATATCTTTTCATACTCCATTAAAAATTTGAAAACATTTCCTCCATTGTGACAGCCGAAACAATGGTATATTTGTTTATCTTCACTTACAGTAAACGAAGGAGTTTTTTCATTATGGAAAGGGCAAAGGCCTAAAAAGTTTTTTCCTCTTTTGCGAAGGGCAACTTTATCGGAAATTACATCTACAATATTTACAGCAGACCTAATTTCTTCTATTTTTCTTTCGGATATTCTCATCGACTAATCTTGCTTAACTAATATTATTAAACCAAACTAACTCTTTATTTTTCTAACCAAAATCAACTGATATACGACGATAAAAATAGTTTATAAAACAAAAGAACTCATCCCAACCCTTCCCTTACAAGGGAAGGGCTTATTGGAAATGATTACTTTATACTTGAGATTCTGACAGAATTACTAATAATTCGACGTACTGAGAACAAGTCTCTCACTTTGTAAGGGAGAGATTAGAGAGAGTTCTTTGGTTTTTAGAATTAAGTAAAACTTTTACATCTCTGAAACATTTTAATTTCCCTCACAAAAATAGCCTCAATGTCCCTAAAATTACAGTTCTTATACTATACAAATAATACCCAAATTATGCTCAAATGCGGTTTAACGCAAAAATTAATTTACTCTGCCACAAATTTAGGAATTTTTATTTATGAAAGTCGGAGTTGAAACTTCTTCTTTAAATAAAAGAGTAACAGGCACCAGCAGGTATATACAATGTTTGATAAATACCTTAAGTGAACTTGATATAGAAGTTAAACATTTCCCCTCAAATAATTCTATTCGGCAAAAAACTTTCTTAAGTAAAATTCAAAGAAATTGGTATCAGCTTAATTCAATTAAAAGCGAAATTGAAAATTATCATCCTGACTATATGATTTTTCCAAATTATTTTATGCCTCTTAACTATACGGCAAAGCAGCAATAATAATACATGACCTTTCTTTTATTTCTCATCCTCAATTTTATTCAAAAACATTTGTTAACTATTATAATTTTCGTTTGAGAAATACATTAAAATACAAACCGCTGATTATTACAGTAAGCGAATTTTCAAGGAATGAAATTAATAAATATTTAGATATTCCTCTTGACCAAATATTTCTTCTTCAAGGGTATTATGATTTGGATGAGAATAAAATTAAGTATTTAAATTATCCGCTCTAAGAATGAACCTTATTTCCTTTATGTCGGGCATATAGAGCCAAGAAAGAATATATCGTTTTATAGTAGAGAATTTTGTTTCCTGGAAAAATGAAAATTACTTAGATACAAAATTAAAGTTAGCTGGAGAGTTTTGGATTAAAACTAAGGAAATAAAAAATCTTTATCAAGAAATATGGAAATCATCCGGACGTAGAATTTTTAGGGTATGTAAGTGAAAATAAGCTATCGGAACTTTATCAAAACGCCAGCGGGTTTGTGCATGCAAGCTTTGTGGAAGGTTTTGGTTTCCCGGTTTTAGAAGCAATGCATAACCGGCTTCCGATATTATGCTCAGAAAATAATGCAACAAAAGAAATATCCAAACCAACATTCTATTACTTTTGACCCGTCTTCAGAAAACAGCTTTAATAATGGATCTAAGCAATTTATATAACAAATCTCTTGTTTATAAGAAGATAAATTATGAGATAAAGTATTCAAAAGAATTGATGAAAGAGCAAATGGCTAAATATACTTGAGCACATGGAATTCAAAAACAATAATAACTTTTTCATTAATGCTCCAAAGACATACACTGCAAAAAAGGCTATTAAAAAAACTTTAATATACTCTTCTTTATTTAACTGCGGAATAAAAAGCAAGAATTTGAATAAGACAAATTGTAGACATAAAATTAAATAACGAAGAAATAAGCAAAGCCCTTTTCGAGCTTATTGAAGAGGACAAAATTGATTTCAAAAACGGTTGACTTCTTTTTGAAAAATGTTCAGCAGAATTATTACCAAAAGAAAGAGAAAAAGCTTGATATAAAAAAATCAAAAAGAATATTAAAAATAGTTAAAGCAATTCCATTCATTTCTTCAATTGCATTTAGCGGCGGAACTGCTAATTATGGAATTGACAATCATGATGATATTGACCTGTTTATAATTACCAAACCCAACTCGGTTTTTATTGCTTATTTTTTAATTCACCTGATTTCAAAAATATTTAATGCACGAAAAATCATCTGTGCAAATTATTTAATTGATGAAACAAACCTAACAATTAATAATTTTGAAGACGTTTATACGGCAAACCAGATTATTTCTCTTATTCCATTGTAAAAATGAAAAGCTGTTAAATGAATTCTTAGCTTCAAATAAATGGGTTCAAAAATTTTATCCTAACTTTGACCTGCCTGCCGGACAGGAGGTTTGCCTTCTTCAAGCAGTGTAAAAAAGATTTTAAATCTTATTCTTTTTTCTAAAACCCTTAAATAAAATACTAATGTTCTTTTATAAGTTTTTATATAGAGAAAAGATTAGAAATAACCCGAATCATTAATCCTAAATAACCACTGTATTAAGCTTCATACTAACGACCATAGAATCAAAACTTTGAAAGCATTTAATGATGCCTGGGAAAATTATTGCAGCCAGGAAGAAGAGATAGAATTAACTAATATTTTAAGAAAAATATTTAATGAGAAAGTTTATTTGAAACAGAATAAAAATTCGATTTCATAAATCAATGAAAATATTAATCGGACAATCTTATTTCAGAGTCCTCGACCCCAAAGAGCTTGAAAGGAATATGCCTTATCCGCCATTGGGTACATTAATAGCTGCAACTTTGCTAAAAAAGCTTGGGCATGAAATAATATTTTATGATGCAATGTTCGGCAATAGCCCTTTTGATTTTATTGACATGATTAAAAAAGTTAAGCCGGATTTACTTTTAATTTATGATGACGAATTTAATTACCTAACTAAAATGTGTCTTTCAAATATGCGGGATGCTGCAGTCTCTTTTATTAAGCAGCTCAAAAGGCTTTCCATTCCTTCAATAATTTACAGCTCTGACGCAACTGATTTTTCTTCTCATTACTTAAATGCCGGATGCAGTGCAATCATTTATGGCGAAGGTGAGATTACATTGAAGGAAACAGTCGAAGCCTTTGACAAAAACATTTTTAATGAACATAAAAAAAATATTCACGGCTTAAAATTTTTAGAAAATAATGAAATTTATATAACGCCTCAAAGAAAAATTATTGATGACCTGGATACTTTGCCAGTACCTGATTACAGTTTTGTTGATATTGAAAGCTATAGAGATATTTGGTTAAAAAATCACGGTTACTTTTCTTTTAAATATTTCAACCACAAGAGGCTGTCCGTATAGCTGTAATTGGTGTGCAAAGCCTTTATACGGCAGAACATATCATTCCAAATCGCCTTCTACAACAGCTCTTCAAATACAAGATTTAAAAGAGAAATATTCAATCGACCATTTGTGGATTACCGATGACATATTCGGGTTAAAACCATTATGGCTAAAAGAGTTTGCTAAAGAATGTAAAAAATTGAAAACGAAAGTTTCATATAAATGTTTATCAAGGCCGGATTTATTATTAAGAGAAAATACTATTGATTTATTGAAAGAAACAGGATGCACTACAATCTGGATTGGCGCTGAATCCGGGAGTCAAAAAATTTTAGATTCTATGGATAAAGGAACAGGCGTTGAACAAATTTTTGAGGCAGCTTCTAAAGTTAAAGAAGCAGGAATGGAGATAGCATTTTTTATTCAGTTCGGTTACTCTGGTGAAATATGGGATGACATTTTACTTACCAGAAATATGATTAAAAAATGTTTGCCTGATGATATCGGAGTTTCGGTTTCTTATCCTCTTCCAGGCACAAAATTCTATGAGCGCGTTAAGAATGAATTTAAAGATAAAACCAACTGGAAAGATTCGGATGACCTGGATATGATTTTTCATGGAACTTACGAAAGAAATTTTTATAAGCTTCTTCACAGACTGGTTCATTCGGAATACAGGATGTTTCAAATCATTAATAAAAAAGAAATAAAAAAGTATGTTCATTTGATTTATCACAGCTTAAAATTTATTTATTTCAGAATTAGAATTAACCGCTATTTAAATCACGAAGAACCATCATATCACATTACAGAATAATCCGACATGAATTCAGCAAGCATTAAAGCAATAAATATCGGTTTCGGGAACATGGCTGATGAATACGACAGGCTTCAGCTAACCAACAAGCCGGTTCAAATTATGCGGCAGAAATATTATGATGTCGTTTTAAAAACTGTTGCGCCGCCTGCTGAGGTTCTTGAACTGAATTGCGGCAGCGGAATAGACGCTAAATTTCTGGCGGAGAAAGGTTACAATATTTTAGCAACTGATGTCTCGGATAAGATGCTTGAAAATACTAAAATAAAGTGTCTTGGCTTGAATGTTGAATTTAAAAATCTTGACATAAATGATTTAAATATTTTAAGCGATAAGAAATTTGATTTGATTTTATCTAACCTCGGTGGATTAAACTGTGTAAAAAATTTGAATGCGCTAAGCAAGCAAATCAATCTACATTTAAATTCAAACGGTTATTTCATTGCCGTGGTAATGCCGAGCTTCAACTTATGGGAGTTTCTTTTAATATTTAAAAATATAAAGAAGCGTGCGTTTAGAAGAATTGTTAAAGAAGATGTTTTAGCAAATGTGGGCGGACAAAATATTAAAGTTAACTACTATTCTCCCAAAACATTGAGTGATGCATTCAAAGAAAAATTTTCTCTTGTTGAATTAAAAGCATTAAGAATTTTTGCTCCTCCACCGGCTGCCGGACATTGGTATAATAAGCATAAAGTAATAACCGCTGTTTTAGATAAAATAGATAATGCTTTGGAGAATTTTTATTTCTCATCTTTTATTAGCGATTATTATATCGCAGTATTTAAAAAACATAGTTGAATTAAATGATAACTATAGAAAAGAAAAAGATAATTAATATCCGGGATAATGTTTACTTCTTAGGAAATCCTGAAGAATATTATAATAAAGAAAATTTGTATTTAACCGTCCGGGAGAAAGAAAAAAGAATTTATGATGATTCAACTTTAATATACATTACCTGATATTGATATATTTCACCCTCATTATTATGAATGGCAGATAAGAAAAAAATCAGCTCGCAAGTTATTGAAATACATTTTACAAAATAAAAAGAATATCGATATACTTGATTTAGGAAGCGGCAATGGGTGGCTTTCAAATTTTATTTCAAGCTGGAGTGGTAATGATGTATACGCGGTTGATTTAAATATGAAAGAGCTTGAACAAGGGGCAAAAGTTTTTTGTCACAACGATAAATTATTTTTTATATACGGCGATATAGTTGAAGATATTTTCTTTCCTAATTCTTTTGACATAATAATTATTTCAAGTGCTATTCAGTATTTCGACAATTTAAATATACTTTTAAATAGATTATTTTATTTCTTAAAACCCGGCGGAGAAATTCATATAATCGATAGTCCCGTTTATAATGAACCAGAAATTGAAGCCGCAAGAAAAAGAACAGAAAATTACTATAGAGAAATTGAAACCCCGGAAATGAAAAAATTTTATTTCCATCATTCATGGAATGAACTAAACGGAATTAAATATAAAGTTATGAATCAAACATCTTTAAAATTTCATAAATTTAAAAAGTATTTTACAGTTAATAAAATTAAACCATTTCCATGGATTAAAATTATTCGTTAAAAGCTTTGAGGATAAACCCAATTTATTTGAAGAAATTGGGTTTATATATGCCTTTGCTTATTTGATATAACACTATCGGAAAGTTTTGTGAAGAAAAAGACACTTTCAATCTTGCAGATTTCCTTCGTCTCTATTGCAATTCTAATTTTCATTTTTCAATCCCAATTTTATCAACTTCATAAAGAAAAGGAATTAAACCTAAAAATTGATTCAACTCTTTTTTCTTTGGGTAAAGAATCTCTTCCTTCTTTAGATGTCCCAATTGCAGCTATTATTATCTACAATGATTCTATAATTGGAGAAGGATACAATGATGTTTTTAAGAATAATAATGCCGGTGGACATGCGGAAATAAATGCTATCTCAAACGCATTGAAAAAATTAAGCTATAAAAAATTTATGAGTCTGAATAGAGATTCACTTTTTCTTATTTCCACATTTGAGCCATGCCCAATGTGTAAAGGAGCTATTCAACTGTATAGAATTAAAAATGTGGAATTCTTAAAAGATAAGCCGATTTCATATTGGTGGAAAAGTTCCATCGGAGATTTTTTATATGAATTGCATAAACGTAAGGTTGGTAATGAGTTTCTTCAAGATTCATTATTTAGAATGCATCCGATATACAAAAATGAATTAAAGCGCAACTTTTAAATTTATACTATAAATTCAATTAGCCACCTCTTTTCCATTCCCAAAGCAATTATATCATTTAAATTATAATTTGGGAAATTTAATAAGTGTTTGAATGTAAAATGTAATGACATTACTGCAAATCTGCACCTAAAAAGAAATTCGCCCGAAAATTATTTTTAAGTGCATGTTTATTTTTGGTTCTTTTCTTACGCTAAGAAAAGAACATTTCAATATTTAAGCTTTTCTTTGGAATTAAGTTTCACCTTCCCAAACAATTTTCTATTTATTATATTTGATGACAATAAAATTCCTTTAAGAATATTCAAATAATCTTTTTTAAAGAGAGCATTGTAATTATTTTAATAAGCTAAATGAATTTATGATTGAATCAGTTAAAACCATAAAAAGGTATTGCAACAGTTTAACACAATATTCACGCTATAAAACCCGCGAAGTAAAAGTCGGCAACATTCCTCTCGGTGGAAATAATCCCATACGCATTCAATCGATGACAACGACAAACTCAATGGATACCATTGCAACTGTTGAGCAGACAATTAGAATGGTCGATGCCGGGTGTGATTATGTAAGAATAACTGCTCCAAGTAAATTCGAAGCACAAAATCTTGAAAATATAAAAAATGAATTGCGAAATCGAGGTTATAATGTTCCATTAATTGCAGATATTCATTTCACACCAAATGCTGCTGAAATTGCTGCGCGAATTGTTGAAAAGGTGCGCGTAAATCCCGGCAACTATGCAGATAGAAAAAAATTTGAAAATATAGAATATACAGATGATGCTTACGAAGCAGAGCTTGAAAGAATCAGAAATAAATTTACTCCGTTAGTAAAAATTTGTAAAGAATATGGAACGGCAATGAGAATCGGAACAAACCATGGTTCACTTTCCGACCGCATTATGAGCCGCTATGGTGATACTCCGCTTGGAATGGTTGAATCCGCTCTTGAGTTTGTTAGAATTTGTGAAGACAATAATTACCATGAAATTATTCTTTCCATGAAAGCAAGCAATCCGCAAGTTATGGTTCAAGCTTACAGACTTTTAATAAATAAAATGGAAGAAGAAGGAATGAATTATCCTCTTCATCTTGGAGTAACGGAAGCCGGCGGCGGTGAAGACGGAAGAGTAAAATCTGCACTTGGAATCGGAACTTTGCTTGAAGATGGAATTGGTGATACAGTTAGAGTTTCATTAACAGAAGACCCGGAGTTTGAAGCTCCGGTTGCAATTGATTTGGTTAACCGTTATAAAAATAGAGCTGAACATAAATTTATAAAACCAATTGAAGAACCACCCTTCGACCCATTTGTTTATACTAAGAGAGATTCATTTGAAGTGCTTGGAATAGGTGCACACAATGTTCCACAGGTAGTTGCTGATTTTAGTGCCAAAGAAAATATTACTTACTCTGATTTTGTTGATATTGGTTATTCATACAATGAACCAACCGATAAATGGAATATGAGCGACAGCGCAGCAGATATAATTTATCTTGGAAAAAATGAAGTTGAGTTTGATATTCCGCGAGGATTAAAAGCTATTTATGATTTTGAAGTTTGGAAAGAATTAAAAGATAAATCAAATTCATTTCCATTATTTACTTCCGAAGAATATTTTTCTTTAAAA
This sequence comes from uncultured Bacteroidota bacterium, assembly GCA_963777615.1. GTDB lineage: Bacteria > Bacteroidota > Ignavibacteria > Ignavibacteriales > Ignavibacteriaceae > CAVSWT01. The sequence continues at coordinate 127,742 of CAVZSD010000069.1, forward strand.
GAAAAAGGTAATGCTTTAAATTTTGTTAGTGTTAATCTTGAATTCATTAACTAAAGAATTTCTTGAAAAGCTTAAGCACGACAATACAGTTGTTTTAATCTTAGAGACAAAAAACTTGCACGGCATGCCAGAACAACGCAGAGCATTTTTTGAGTTAATAGAAAATTCAATAAAGAATCCTGTAATCATAAAAAGAGATTATGAAGATGTTAACACTTGATGAACTTCGTCTTTTTTCCTCAACTGATTTTGGAGCTTTATTAATTGACGGATTTGGAGACGGCGTTTGGGCTGAAGTTAAAATTATCAGCAAAGTAGAAAACTCAAATATTTATGTCCGTTCTTTTATAAACAAGAACGAATCAATTCAAAAATTAACTAATAGAATTTTATTTGGGATTCTGCAGGCAGCAAGAACACGAATTTCCAAAACAGAATACATTGCTTGTCCATCTTGCGGTCGAACTTTATTTGATTTGCAAGAAACCACAGAAATGATTCGTAAAAGGACAGAGCATTTGAAGGGGGTTAAGATTGCAATCATGGGTTGCATAGTTAATGGCCCCGGCGAAATGGCTGACGCAGATTATGGATATGTTGGTTCCGGTGTGGGGAAAATCACACTATACCGGGGAAAAGATATTGTTAGAAGAAATCTTCCTATGGCAAATGCTGTTGATTCTTTAATTGATATAATAAAAGAAGATGATAATTGGATTGCACCAAACTAATAATATTAAATAACTCATGTTAGGCAAAGCATGTAGATATAAACCCGATTTCTTAAAGAAATCGGGTTTATTTAAACGTCAAGTAAAGTAAGTGACTCAAGTTGACCGCCTCTTTGAAATGGGCTAAAGCCCTTGGTGTTTTTGGGGCTTTTCTCCTCCCCGACCTAAAGGTCGGGGCTATATTGCCACGCCCTTTAGGGCGTGGATAAAGAAAAAGCCCAATATTTAAAGGGGTTTTAACCCCATTACTATGAAAGCGGTCAACTTGAGTAAGTGAATAATATTTTTTTTCATCCGGGTCAGTCTAAGTTGAATTACAAATTATCAAACATTAAAATTTCTTAAGAATTATTTAATATTGGGTTTATTGTCATTTATCAAAGAAAAGCATATATTTGAAAACTTAATATGATAATAAAATTCAAAAAATTAAAATACCTCATTTTAGCTCATAGTTCGGCCTTAAAGCATCAGAGCAAAAATTTATAAAAATGCACCCCGATTAAATCGGGGTGCATTTTTTTTGATATGACCGGTAACGATATAATTAAACATATTGAAGATTGGGCACCGAAAAGCATAGCATGGGAACGCGACAATGTGGGTTTGCAAATCGGCTCTCTTAATAGAAAGGTAAGCAATATAATGCTCTGCCTTGATGTAACGCAGAACGTTGTTGATGAGTCTATAAGAAAGAAATGTAACTTTATATTTAGCCATCATCCTTTATTGTTTCATTCGCTGAAAAGTATCAACACAGATGATGACGAAAACTCACAGATAATTGAGAAGCTCATTCAAAACAAAATCACTCTTTATTCGGCACATACCAATTTAGACTTCACAAGAGACGGCGTAAGCTTCGAACTCGCCAAAACCTTAAAACTTAAAAACATAAAATTTCTTGAAACCATTAAATCAGAACAATATAAGCTGGTAGTTTATATTCCCATAGATTCTGTTGATAAAGTTGCTGATGCTATATTTAATTCAGGCGGCGGAGCGATTGGCAATTATTCCAATTGCAGTTTTAGAAGCAGCGGTACCGGAACATTTAAAGGTTCGGGAAAATCTAATCCTTCAATAGGTGAAAGAGAAAAGTTAGCGTTTGTTGACGAAGTTAAATTCGAAGTTTTAGTGAACAAACCTAAGTTGAATAAAGTAATTACTTCAATGATAAGCGCTCATCCTTATGAAGAAGCTGCCTATGATGTTATTCCACTTGCCAATGAAAATACTGCGTATGGAAGCGGAGCAATTGGCATTCTTGAAAATGAATTAACCGAAAAAGAATTTTTAGAGTACGTTTCAAAAAAATTGAAGACAAAAAATCTGCGCTACGCAAAAGGGCAAAACAAAAAGATTAAAACTGTTGCTGTATGCGGAGGTTCCGGCAGCGACCTATTTAAAAAAGCTATTCAAAAAAATGCAGATGCTTTTATTACTGCCGATATAAAATACCACACTTTCCAGGATGCCCAAAATAAAATTTTATTAATAGATGCCGGACATTTTGAAACTGAGATTCATTCATTAAATGCAGTTGAAGTAAAGCTGCAGCAAATAATGAATAGTAAAATCAAAACAAATATTTATAAGTACAGTGGTTCAACGAACCCGATAATTTTTTATAACAACTAAGGAGCATAGATAAATTGATTGACAAATTAAAAACCCTATATGAATTGCAATTGATTGACGATCAGCTTGACGAGCTGGAGGAATTGCGCGGGGACCTTCCAAATGCTGTTGAAGCCTTGGAAAACAAAATAAAAAATTTGAAGGATGAAATTTCAGAAAAAGAAAAAGAACGAAAAGAATCTTTGAAAAAAAGAGAAGATAACGAAGAAGAAGTTGAAAAATTAAAAACAAGCCAGCAAAAATTTAAAGCTCAGCTATACCAGGTTAGAAATAATAAAGAATATGATGCTCTGACAAAAGAAATAGACCATACTGAAGAGCAGGTAAATAAGCTGGAAGCAGAAAATACTTCGCTTGAAGATTTGAGTCAAAAGTTAAGCGTGGAAGTTGAAGAAATTACTCCCCAGCTTGAAGAATTGAACAACGAATTAAAAGTTAAACAAGCTGATTTAAAAGAGATTGTTAAGACAAATGAAAAAGAAGAATCAAAGCTGAAAGTTCAGAGAGAATCTGTTGTGGCGAAAATTAAAAAACCCGATTACTCAGCTTATATGAGAATTAGAAAAGCAAAAAAAGGCATAGCTGTAGCAACTATTAGAAGATCCGCTTGTTCGGGTTGCCATAATATTGTTCCCTCACAAAGGCAGCTTGAGATACGTAGAAACAATCGTTTATTTTTCTGTGAATATTGCGGAAGAATTTTAGTTTCTCAAGAAGTTTCCGAATCTTTTGAGGATTAAATTTTATTCTATTTTATCCATCGTACCGACTCAAAATGTCGGTACGTAAAAGGATAAAAAATAGAATCATCAGGCATTATCGAGTTAAATAGTCTAGTAAAGCAAAATCATTTTGAAATATTTTCCCACTCTTTAACTATTTTATCAACATATATACTGGCATCAATTGCATGACTCTGATTTGGGATAATCTTCAATTCGGAGTTTTTAAAATTTTTTAAAAAAAACTTCACACTTTCTAAAGCAACATTTTTATCTTTCTCGCCATGCCACCAGGTTATATTTACAGAATTAAAATCTTTTTGAGTAAACAGCGAATCAGATAAGATAAAATTAAGTTCATCGAAACTCCCTCTAATTGCCAAATCTTTGGGGCTTTCAGATTGCTTGATTATTTCTTCCATGTTAGGAAAAGATTCAACTTTTGTTTTAAATGCATCAAATCCATGCAGAACACTGCTCATTAATGGTTTTGTGAAAGTGGAATCAGCATAGGCAAAATATGCAGGTTTCGATACCATCCCACTTATTATACCACAGTGAGATATATTAAATTCATCTGCTATAAGTATAGCTAAAGGCCCGCCACCGCTAATACCAATAATGCCAAAAATTTTTTTCTTCAATCCGGCTTTTTTAGCCAGGGCAAATAATTTTTGCTTACTCATTACCGAATTTGGCGTTCCACCAAAACCCGGACGGTTGAATGAGATAATATTATATTTTGCTTTTATTTCTTCAGATATTTGATTAACAATATTATCCGTTGACGGGGTCCCGCCAATTATACATAATGTCGGCTTTTCTTCAATAGGTTTTGTTTTATTTAAGTTTTCAGCAGATAAAAAAACAACTGAACTAACAAACAATAAAATAATAAGGGCCTTAATCATTTAAATGAAATCCTAAATTAGGTTGTTAATATTTTGAGTAATTTTGGTAAAAAAGATACTTAAATAAAAATTTATATGTATTAAGGCATGTCTAGTAAAATTTCAGTTTTAAAATAAAATAAGGCCGCCGCTTAATTTTTGCTTTCAAACAAATTTTCAGCAACGGCCCTAATGTCCACCAATTTAATATCCTTAATAACTATCGCTTGAAATCAAAACTTTTCCTTTGAAAACTCTATAAATAAAAATTGTATATCCAATTACAAACGGCATTCCGATAAGAGCAATAATCAACATTGTTGATAATGTTCTTTGAGTTGAAGATGCATTATAAATTGTTAAACTGTTTGCCAAGTCAATACTGGAAGGAACTAGCCTCGGGAATAAGCTTATAGCAAATAGTAAAATTACAACTCCAATCATAACTGATGATGAAAGAAAAGCTCTTCCGAATTTGTTTGCTTTAAGTGCAATTGGAATATAGATGATTGAACCAAACATAGCCAAAAACAAAATCCAGAAAATAAAGTTCTTTAGCAGTCCGTCAAATAAATATGGAGCTGTAAAGAATGTTGCCAGAGTTGCAAGTATATAAAGTACAACAAAAGCAATCCAAGTTTTATTTGCCCAGTTACTCATTCTTTCCTGCTGAACTCCATCGGTCTTCAAAGTCATATAGATTGCACCGTGCATAGTAAGCATTACTAAGCTTAATAAGCCGATTAAAATTGAATAAGGATTTAATAATCCTAAAAATGAAATTGAAGAGAAAACTTGTCCGTTCTTTCAATTCAACAGGAAGGCCTCTCATAACATTTCCAATGGCAACCCCATAAAGTAAGGCTGGAACTAGGCTGCCTAAAGCAAAAGCGAGGTCCCAATATTTTTTTGACTTAGGAGTTACCATATATTTTCTGAATTCGAAAGAAACTGCACGAAAAATTAAGGCAGTTAATAAAAGCATAAATGCTAAATAGAAGCCGCTGAAATACGGTTGCATAAACTATCGGAAATGCAGCGAACAAAGCTCCCCCGCCGGTTAACAGCCAAACTTCATTGCCATCCCAAACTGGGCCAATTGCATTTATATTTACTCTTTTTTCTTCTTCATCTTTTGTAAATAAATGAAGAACACCAACACCAAGATCAAAGCCGTCGAGAATTGCATAGCCTATAACAAATACTCCAACGAGTAAAAACCAGATTATATTTAAATCAATCATGACAGCACCTCCTTCCCTGTAAGTTCATCAGGGCCATGCTTTATCTTTTTAGTTAAAAGATAAATTAGAACAGATGCAAGCAGGATATAAATTAAACCAAATAAAATTATTGAAAAAATAATTTCTCCGGCACCGACAGTAACTGAAGCTGCATCACTTGTTCTCATCAACTTGTAAACAATCCATGGCTGCCGACCAACCTCTGCAGAAATCCATCCCAATTGGCATGCAAACAAAGGAAATGGAATAGCATACATTAAAAGCTTTTAAGAATTTTTTACTTTCCCACAAAGTGTTTTTATATAGTTTGAAAACTGCAATTGCCATTATAAGAATAAACAAAATCACCAAGAGCAACCATATTATGGTAAGAAACAAAAGTTAAGAATAAAGGAGGAATATCTTCCTTTGGAAATTCGTTTATTCCCTGAATTTTAGCATTAACATCACCAAATGCCAGCCAGCTAAGCAAACCAGGAATTTCAATTGGAGCTTTAAGTAATGGTGGAGGTGATAGTAGGAAATGCAAAAATTGCAATTGGTGCGCATGTTCTTGAGAGGTATATAAGCCTTGAATTGCTGCAAACTTTTCCGGTTGAGTTTTTGCAACTTGCTGCCCGGAAATATGCCCGAAAGGAAAAACTTCAAGCAACGTAACCACTAATCCAAAAATAGCGGCAACTTTTAAAGCCTTTTTTGCAATTTCACCGCCTTTATTTTTATAAATAAGATATGCTGAAACTCCAGCCATAAAAAATGCACCCGCAATTAATGCTGCATCTACAGTATGAAAAAATCTTGGAAGAGTTGATGGATTAAAAACTGCTGCCCAAAAATCTGTTAATTCCGCTCTTCCGTTTTGGATTACATAACCGGCAGGTGTTTGCTGCCATGAATTAGCAACGATAATCCAGAATGCAGAAATTGTAGAGCCAACAGCAACCATTAATGCTGAAAACCAATGAGTCCCTTTGGAAACTCTATTACGTCCAAATATATATAAGACCCAAGAATGTTGATTCAAGAAAAAACGCAAACACACCTTCTGCAGCTAATGGCGCACCGAATATATCACCAACAAACTTGGAATATTCAGCCCAGTTTGTACCGAACTGAAATTCCATAACAATACCGGTTGCTACGCCAACGGCAAATATTAAGCCAAGCAGCTTGCCAAAAAATTTACCTATTGCAATATAAATTTCGTCTTTCTTTCTCCATCCGATTGTTTCAACAATTACCAATAACCAGGATAAACCAATTGTTAACGGGGGAAAGAAGAAGTGAAACCCGACTGTCATTCCAAATTGAAATCGAGCTAATAGAACAGGATCCATAATTAACTATCTCCTCTTTTGTTTATTTTTTTGTTAGATAAGAATTAAGCACTCTTAGTATAATTTTTTTTCTTTCTTCATTTTCTTTATGAAGCTGTTCAATGGATTTGCTGGAAAGAATTTCCTTCAATTTCATTTGAGCTTCACACCAGATGGTATGTACTGTACACCATCTATCATTTGAACAAAATGCTTTATCAATCAAGCATTTATTCAAAGCCATTTTACCTTCAACAGCTTCAATAATATGCAAGGGAGTAATTGAAGAGGCGGGCTTCCCCAATTTTATGCCTCCGCCAATTCCTCTTTGAGAATGAATTAATCCTACATAAGATAATTGGGAAACTATCTTTCTTAAAAATTTTTCCGGGATATCATTTGATGAGGATATTTCAGAGATACGAAAAACAGTATCTTCGTCCAGAAGCTAAATGAATCATCGCCCTTATTGCATATTCCCCGGTTAATGTAAGCTGCATAAATAAAAATAAAAATTGTTGTTTTAAATATGACAAAATTTGTCACATTTAGCAAGATAGGAATTTAAATTTTCTTAAAAATATTTTTTACTTATTCATTTAATAGAAAATTTCATAATTCCGCCTCATCTTTAACCCTGTTTTAAGTCAACTTATTTATTATATTTGCTCAAAGGAAAAATTTTAGTTTAACTAAACAAGTAATTGGCAAAAATCGTGAAATAGCTTTACGATTTTAATTTAGAGAATAAAGAAATAGATTAATTATGGCAATTGCTGTCCCGATTTTATCGGGATGGAGGAAAGTCCGAACTTCACAGAACAAGGCGCCGGGTAACGCCCGGGTATTAACCTGGCAACAGGTTAATAACGGAAAGTGCCGCAGAAAATATACCGTCCCGATTTATCGGGATAAGGGTGAAAAGGCAGGGTAAGAGCCTACCGTTTCGATGGTAACATCGGAAGCTTGGTAAACCCCGCCCGAAGCAAGGTCAAATAGGAAAGTCTTCTTGTGTTAAAGCAGGACAAAGTTGTTCGCTTTGATTGGCTTTCGGGTAGACCGCTGGAATCTCAAAGTAATTTGAGATCAAGACAAATAATTGCCGTCCCGATAAAACGGGATTACAAAATTCGGCTTATATGATTAATCTGTTTTTTGTTCTTATGATTATCTAAACTTGTCTGGCGACAGGTAGAGTAGGTAATTCTATGTTGAAAAAACGTTGGAAGATTAAAGACGTTAATGATGATTATGCTGTTAAATCTCTTTCCGATTCATTAAACATTTCTGAAGTTCTATCAAAGCTCTTAGTTTTAAGAAGTATAAATAATTTTACTCAAGCAAAAACTTTTTTTAGGCCTACTTTAGATTCACTTCACGATCCGTTTCTCATGAACGGAATGGAAGAAGCAACTACACGGGTTATACAGGCTATAACAGAAAATCAACAATCTGTATCTATGGTGATTATGATGTAGACGGCACTTGTTCAACCGCATTGCTTTATATGTTTTTAAAAGAACTTGGGGCAAAAGTAGATTATTATATTCCTAAAAGATTAAATGAAGGTTACGGGCTTTCAACTGCAGGAATTGATATTGTGAATTCTAAAGGAACTTCGTTACTTAATTTCTGTTGATTGCGGAATTACTGCAATTGAAGAAACAGAGTATGCTAAAAGTTTAGGTATCGATGTTATCATTTGCGATCATCATCAGCCTAAAGAACAGATTCCGGATGCAGTAGCAGTTTTAGATCCGTTAAAACCAAATTGCAATTATCCTTTTAAATATTTATCCGGTGCAGGCGTTGCATTAAAGCTTGCACAGGGAGTTGGTGAAAGAATAGGGAAAAGAATTCTTCCATTAAAATATCTTGATCTTGTTGCTTTAGCTGGTGCCGCTGATATTGTCCCTCTTGTTGATGAAAATAGAATTTTGGTTAGAGAAGGATTAAATCTTATTAATGAAAATCCGCGTCCTGGAATTTTAGCTTTAATAAAAAACAGTAATATGGACCCGGGAAACTTGACTTCAGGACAAATTGTATTTACAATTGCCCCACGGATAAATGCCGTGGGAAGATTAGGCGATGCACAAAGAGCAGTTGAATTATTAATTACTGAAGAAAAAGAAAAAGCACTTGAGCTGGCAAAGATATTAGAATCTGAAAATTATCAGCGAAGAAAAATTGATGAAACGACTTTTATTGATGCACTGGATATTGTTCAGTCATCATTAAACATGGATGAAAATATTCCAATTATTCTTCATCAAGAAAACTGGCACCCTGGAGTAATTGGAATAGTTGCTTCACGCTTGGTTGAAAAATATTATAGGCCAACAATTATGCTTACAACTATTGATGGAGTTGCAAAAGGTTCTGCAAGAAGTATTTCTAATTTTAATATTTATGAAGCGCTTCAGAAATGCGAAGATCTTTTAATTCATTTTGGCGGGCATCAAGCCGCAGCAGGGCTGGCTGTGGAAATTGATAAGATTGAAGAATTTAAAACTAAATTTAACCAGGTTGTTAAAGATTCAATTACGGAAGAAGATTTGTTGCCTGAAATTCATATCGATTCAAAAATAAAATTCTCTGAAGTAACACCAAAGTTTTTGAGAATCATTGATCAGTTTTCACCATTCGGACCGGGAAATATGCGCCCGGTTTTTTTGTCTGAAGACGTTCATGCAGTTAGTTCCAGAATAGTAGGTACCAATCATTTGCTTTTAAGCTTAAAGCAGGATTGCAGCGATAAGGTCTTTGACAGCATTGGGTTTAATCTGGGTGATTTTTACGAGCAAATAAAAAATAATAATGTTGCTTTTAATGTTGTATATTCTGTTGATAAAAGTGTTCGTGATGGAAGAACATTCCCCCAATTTAAGATTAAAGATATAAGAATTAAAGAAAATATAGAGGAGTAAATTTAATGTCAGGGCATAGTAAATGGGCAACCATAAAAAGAAAAAAAGGAGCGCTGGATGCTAAGCGCGGAAAAATGTTTACCAAGCTAATTAAAGAAATTACAATTGCAGCTCGTGAGGGCGGAGGCGATCCTAACGGGAATCCAAGATTGCGGCTTGCTGTTGACAATGCGAAATCTCAAAACATGCCGGCAGATAATATTGACCGCGCAATAAAAAAAGCAACCGGCGAACTGGAGGGAGTAAGTTATCACGAATTTACTTATGAAGGATATGGCCCAAGCGGTGTTGCTGTTCTTGTTGAAGTAGCTACTGACAATAAAAATAGAACTGTTGCTGAAGTAAGGCATTTATTCAGTAAAAGCGGCGGAAGTATGGGTGAAAGCGGATCTGTTGCATGGATGTTTGATAGAAAAGGAGTTATTACTTTACCTAAAAATGGAAAATCAGAAGAAGAGGTTTTGGAAATAGTTTTAGAGGCCGGGGCAGAAGATCTTCAAACTGAAGAAGAATTTTTTGAAATTACAACTGCGATGGAAAATTTTGAAACAGTTAGAAAAGCATTGGTTGATAAAGAATATACACCTGAAAATGCTTCGCTTCAATGGGTAGCTAAAAATCATATTACTGTAACCGGTGAAGATGCTGAAAAAGTTATGAAACTAATTGAATCATTGGAAGATTGCGATGATGTTCAAAACGTATATTCAAATGCCGATATTGATGAAGCTTCAATCAACGGGTAAAAATTTTAAATTACAATTAATATTTTGTAAATGATAATATTAGGAATTGATCCCGGAACAAATTTTACTGGTTTCGGGATTATTAAACAAAATAAAAATGAAAACATTCGAGTTAAAAACGGCCTAATAAAACTTCCTAAAACTTTAGTGCTTGCCTCAAAGCTTCAGATTATTTACGACGAAATAGATAAAATAATTAAAACTTATAAACCGGATGAGTTTGCAATTGAAACTGCTTTTTATGGGAAGAATGTTCAGTCGGCAATGAAAATTGGTTATGCTCGCGGGGTTTCAATTCTTGCTGCTGTTCATAATAAAATTCCAACCAGCGAATATTCACCAAGGGAAATAAAAAAATCTGTTGTCGGAAATGGTGCTGCTTCCAAAGAGCAGGTCTTTTATATGGTGACAAATTTACTGAATCTTAAAAAAGAAAAAATGAAATATGATGAAAGTGATGCATTGGCTGTTGCATTGTGTCATGCATTTAGAGTTAAGAAACCAATAAAAAAAAGTAAAGATTGGAAGGCATATATTGAGGCTTATCCGGAAAGAGTGATTAATCAGTAGTCATTTAGTTGTCATTCATTGTTAAATTGTTTTATTGTTAAGTTGTTTTCATAAATTTTATTTTAATTATTAAATCTTTCAATTAAAACTATGATAGGATATTTAACTGGTAAAATAATTTCAGCAAAACCAACTAAAATTTTACTTGATGTAAATGGAGTTGGTTATGTTGTTAATATTTCAATTAATACTTTTGAAAATATTTCTGATAAAGAAACTGTATCGCTCTTTATTCACACAAATGTTAAAGAGGACTCAATTACACTTTTCGGATTTTTTACCGAATCAGAAAAGGAAATGTTTGAATTATTAATTTCTGTAAATGGAATCGGGCCTAAAATTGCTCTTAGCATTTTATCCGGAATTAGAATAGACGATTTAAAAAATGCAATTGAATCTTCAGATGTTTCCAGGATTGTAGCTGTACCTGGAATAGGAAGAAAAACTGCAGAACGATTAGTGCTTGAATTAAAATCTAAAGTTGATAAAATCATAGAAGAAGGAAGTACAGCAATTCCTTTCAGCATAAAAAATGAAGCTGTGTCTGCATTAACTACATTAGGTTATAATTTTAAAATTGCAGAGAAGACTGTTAGAGATGTTTTAAGTGATGATGCAAATATTTCACTTGAAGAAGTGATTAAAAAAGGGTTGGGGAATTTAAATAAATAGGATTATATAATCTTAATCCCCGTCCTTAAAATTTCAGCAACAAAAGGATCGTCTTCGGTAAACTCGTTTGTTTTGTAAGGATGAATTTCAAAATCAACAAATGGCAACTCTGGGTAAGTTTCATGTAAAATGATTTTAGAGATCTTTGAACCATCGATAAATCTTATCCCTTCAAAATCTGAAGATAATACAGCGATATCAATATCACTGTATTCATGTGCTTTATCCTTAGCATAAGAACCAAATAGATAAATCCCATCGATTTTAATTTTGTCTGAGATTAGTTCATATAAATCCCGAATCATTTTTTCTATATTTTTTTTATTATGCATTCAAACAGCTCTATTGTTTTTATCATTTTCGTTTGTGCAAATTCCTTAGTGCATAATTTATAGAAAGCAAGCTTAGTTTCAGGATACCTGCCTTCCATATTAAACCTTGTTACTTCATTAAGAAAAGCAAGATCATCTTCATCTAGAAATGATAACCCCGATTCTCCATATAATTTAGCAAGATTATGAATCTTGGGCGGAATATTATTTTCATTATTCTTAACCCAAAATGCCTTTAATATTTTTTCCAAAGCTAAATGACCAACAAATAAAGCCCAATCATATTTACCAGCATCAAAGATCCCGGACATTGCGTCAATATCATGCTCTGCAGTTTCTATCCAATATTTAATATGTTCTTCTTTATTCAAAAGATTATCTTTTTTGTTATCAAATTATCTATAATCTTTTAATCTTTCAATCTTTTAATAATTAAGTTACTAAACATTCCAAAGAAGCAATCCCTTTTATCTCTGCCAAAAGCTTATCTCCCTTTACAACTTTGCTAACTCCTGCAGGAGTGCCGGTATAAACTAAATCTCCTTCTACCAAGGTCATAAGCGACGAAATGTATTCCACGATTTCTACTGGATTAAAAATCATTTTATTTAATTTTTCTTTTTGCATTATTTCATCATTTACTTTAAGAGATATTTCCTCAGCTAAAGTTAAATTGTAATCTTGTTTCGAAATGAAATCACTTAAAACTGCTGAGGTATCAAAACATTTTGCAATTGTCCATGGATGTCCTTTTTTCTTCAACTCACTTTGGATATCCCGTAAAGTCATATCTAATCCAACTCCGTATCCAACAATTGCTTGTTCCGCTATTTTTTTATCAGCATTTTTAATTGTCTTGCCTATTAACAAAACAAGCTCAACTTCATGATGCATTTCTTTTGAGAAACTGGGGTAAATAATTTTATCGCCGCTAAAAATAACTGATGAGTTTGGCTTTAAAAATATTACCGGCTTTTCAGGAACTTCGTTGCCGAGTTCTTTTGCGTGCTCTGCATAATTTCTACCAACGCAGACTATTTTGCCGATTGGAATTTCTTTAGTGCTGTTTTTAATTTTTACTGTTTTCATGTTTCAAAGTTAAAAGTCAAAAATCATAATTCAAAAAAATATATAGAAAAACCTTTTTGACTTTTGAATTTTGATCGTTGACTTAAATTAAGTCTTCTGTTTTTTCTTTTTAGCAGCAGGAAATAAAATATTATTTAAAATTAATCTATAACCAGGTGAGTTTTTGTATAAAGATAAATCTGTGGGAGGATCACCCACTGCATGCTGATAATCTTCCGGATCATGGCCGCCGTAAAATGTGAACGTCCCTCTTCCATAATTTCCATGTATATATTTTATTTGATCAGTACCTTCACGCTGAGCAAGTATTATTACTGAAGGTTTAATATCATTCTTACGGAACATAGTTGTTTGTCCCATAAAACCTCTAATAACATTTGCATGATCTTGTGTCAGCATTGTCGGAACAGGATCATACTTAGCAGAGAATTGAAACAAAGTAAAATAATCATTTTGAAAATTTCCAATTTCATTGGGCTGAATATCTATATCGCTGTATTCATAAACATAAGGATTCGTTTCTAATTTAAAATTTGTGAAGGCAAGTGTATTTGTAAAATCTAATTTCTCCTGTGCATTTGGATCAGCGGCATCACCATCATACATTTCAGCGCAGATATCAACATTGTGTGCAGCGAGAGCAATGTCATAAGAATCAGTTGCTGAACACATTGCAAATAGAAATCCGCCATCTCCCACAAAGTTTTTTATGGTTTGTGCAACAGCTTTCATCATTTCAGAAACTTTTTTATAGCCGTTCTTCTTCGCATCTTTTTCATACATCATTTGTTGATCTATATACCATTGCGCATTGCTGAAGCTTGCATAAAATTTTCCATACTGTCCCGTAAAGTCTTCATGGTGAAGATGGAGCCAATCATATTTTGAAAGATCGCCTTGAAGAATTTCATCATTCCAAACTTTATCATAATGTACTTTTGCGTATTCCAATGCAATTGTAACCGCATCATCCCACGGTGCAAATCCGGGCGGGACATAAACAGCAATCTTTGGCGCTTTCTCTAACCTCTCCACATCCATATTATTATCTTCGCTTTGAACTTCAGAATAAATTTGAGCAGCCTGAGAAATTGAAATGTTATCAAATGCGACACCTTCAATTCTACATTCATTTGCAATTTTATCTGAGTAATCAATCATAAACGATCCACCCCTGTAATTTAAAAGCCAATCTGACTTAGTTCCCGCTTGCAATGCATGAAATGTAACCCCGTATGCTTTTAAATGATCGGTTTGTTTTAAATCCATGTAGATCAAGATCTTGGATTGAGCCAGAGCTATAAAATTTATTAAAAGTGCAAACAGCAAAATCTTTTTGATCATATTCAATCTTCAAAATAATTAGAGAGCGTCATTCTGAATTTATTTCAGAATCAGAAAAATAAAAATAAATTAAGTATGACTTTTAAATGTAATTAGGACATCATTCAAAATAAAAAGTGATTATCTATATTTCATAAATTTGAACATATAAATAACCACTTTAAAAATAAAAAACTAAACTAATATCCCTGACGGATAAATTTTTCTTTATTTCAGCATTGCTTTAAGAGAATTAATTTTTCCCGGCAAATCGCCTTTCAAATGAAATCTAATAACTTTTCTGCCTCTGTTAAGAAGCGCTTTCATGTCTCCTTGCGCTTGAGCGGTAATCAATGTTCCGAAAGAATAACCTTTTTCAGGCACTTCAATATTTTCTCCTATCTCCGAAGTAATCTGAATAAACAAACCATGATTTCCATCGCCTTTGTGCAACTGCCCTGTTGAATGCAAAAAGCGCGGACCGTATCCAATCGTTACAGCATATTTATATTTATCACGAATTGTTTTTCTTAACGATTCTAAAGTTTCATCAGTTTTTTTATTTGGCGGAATAAAAGCCATAACTGCAACATACGTATTATTTTTTCCTTGAGATAAAAATTCTTTCAATGCATCATCAACTTTATCCTTTTTGACTTCACCGAAAACAGAAATATCACTATTATCAATTACAGGTTTTTGTTCAGGCAGTTTTCCGTTTTTTTGATATTCCTTCATGCTTTCATTTGCTAAGCTTTTAGCAAGCTGAACATTTGGCTGATTGAAAGGATTAATCTCAAGCACTGCGCCTGACAAAGCTGTGGCTACTTCCCATCTGAAAAATTCTTTTCCTAAATCATATTTATCTTTTAAATCAATTTTGATTATTGGTAATCCGGCTTTTTCTAATTTATCTACCGCAGCATCAAGGCTTGAATTATCATCATCACTCAAACGCAGGTAAGCAAAAACTCTATCTTTACGATAAACATCCGGCGACCCTATTTGCTCGTCAACTACTGGCAATATTCCCTTATCTTCTTTGCCTGTACTTTCAGCTATTAACTGTTCAACCCAAACAGGGAAAGGTGAAATTTTAGGTGAGGCTATAATTGTGATTTTATCTTTACCTTGTTTAGCCAACTCTCCCATTGCGGCACCTAAAATACTGCCTGGGCTATCTTTTACTTTGGAATCTTTTGAGTTCTTCATTAATTCTTCTTTTGCTCGCTTAAGAAGCAGTGCAACATCAACTCCAATTAAAGAGGCAGGAACTAAACCAAAAAATGTAAGTGCAGAATACCTGCCGCCAACATCATCAGGAGTGGTAAATGTTCTTCTAAACTTTTTCTCATTAGCTAATTTTTCAAGGCTTGATCCGGAATCCGTAATAGCAATGAATTGTTCGCCTGGATTTGAATTAAACTTTGATACTTCATTAAAAAAAGTATAAAAGAAAGACATTGTTTCAGTAGTCCCACCGGATTTACTGGCAACAATAAAAATTGTTTTTTTAAGTTCATGAGTATCTATAACATTTTTAACAGATTCCGGGTGAGTGCTATCGAGAACTGTTAAAGCAGGGTAGCCGTCTTTGTTTCCGTAAGTTTTAAAGAAAACTTCGGGTGCTAAACTGCTGCCCCCCATACCAAGTAGAACGACAGCATTGTATTTATCTTTAACTTCATTAGCAAAATTTTCCAGGCTTGCAATTTCTTTCTCCATTAAATCGGGAAGATTAAGCCAGCCAAGTCGGTTTGAAAGCTCAACATCATCTTCTTTATTAGGTTTCCAAATTGTTGGATCACACTTCCACATTCTTTCCAAAACATTTTCAGATTGCCATTTACTAATTCTATTGCTTACAAGTTTTTCAATTTCATTACTAAGCGTTAACATTTGTACTTTTATCCTTTTGCTTAAAATTATTTGCTTTGTTTTTTATTTCGCTAATTAGTTCATTGTATGATGCAATAAACTTATCAACGCCTTCTTTAGTTAATCTATCAGTAACTTCATCAAAGCTGATTGATAATTCTTTCAACTTGTTCATTTCATTTTGAGCTTTATCTAAATCTGTTTCAATAGCATCTTTTAAATTTCCATGTTCTTTAAATGCTTCTATAGTTTCATCCGGCATTGTGTTTACGGTATTTTTCCCAATTAATTCATCGACATAAAGTGTTTCAGGGTAATTTGGATTTTTTGTACTGGTGCTTGCCCATAATAATCTTTGTAGTTTTGCACCTTTTGCTTCAAGCTTTTTAAATCTTTCGCTGCCGAATAATTTTTTGCTTGTTTGATAAACCAGCTTAGCATTTGCAATAGCAATTTTTCCTTGAAGATCTTTATTTCCTTTTTTCTCCAATTCCTTATCAACCATTGAATCAATTCGGCTGATAAAAAAGCTTGCTACAGAAGCTATTTGATTTATGCTTTCATTTTTTTTAATTCTTTCTTCAAGCCCGCTTAAATACGCTTCAACAACATCTTCATAAACTTTAGGAGAAAAAATTAATGTAATGTTTATATTAACTCCTTCGCTTATCATTTGCTTGATTGCCGGTAGTCCTTCCGAAGTGCCAGGAATTTTTATCATAACATTGGGACGGTTAACACTTTTAAACAATCTTCTTGCTTCTTCAATTGTTTTATCAGTTTCATATGCTAATCCAGGGGCAACCTCAATGCTTACATATCCGTCAAATCCATTTGTTTTATCATAAACCGGCCGAAGGATATCACATCCATCTTGAATATCTTTAACTGCCAATTGTTCAAACAAATCTTCAATAGAAATTTCATCATCTTTTGAAAGTATAGATTTTATTTGTTCATCGTACGCATTACCAGAACCAATTGCTTTTTGAAATATTGAAGGATTTGAGGTTACTCCTTTCATTCCAATTTCACTTATAAGGTTTTTTAATTCGCCTTTTTTAATTTTATCTCTGCTGATATTATCAAGCCAGACACTCTGTCCAAATTTTTCCAATTCTTTTAGTTTGTTACTCATTTTTAACTCCTAACTTCATTTTTATTTTTCTAAATCTGTTATTTTTTTCAAGCGGCGTAAATACTTACCTTCATTAAAGAACTTAGCATTTATAAAATCATTTACCAAATCATAAGCGAGCAAATCACCAATAATACGTGCGCCAAAGCATATTACATTCATGTCATCATGTTCAACTCCTTGCCTTGCAGAATATGAATCATGACAAACAGAAGCTCTAACACCTTTTATTTTATTTGCTGTAACACAAGCTCCAACTCCGCTGCCGCAAATTAGAATCCCGATTTTTGCAACGCCTTCAGAAATTGATTTTCCCATCTTAATCGCAAAATCCGGATAATCATCCAGCGGATCGTAGTTTTCATTTCCTAAATCGATTACTTCATGGTTATTATTTTTTAAATATACGGCTATTTTGTTTTTAAGTTCAAATCCGCCATGATCTGCGGCAAGTAGTATCTTCAATTTTAGTTCTCCTAAATTTTAGGTTACAAATTTACAATTTTAAAATCATAATTTGATTACCGGGTATTATATTTTTATTATTTTATGACGAAGAAATCATTTTGATAAACGGCATTGCTTATTTCATTTGATAAATATAGGTTGTTTTAAAAATTTATTCAGGAAAGTATTTATATGGGCTTATTAGAAATATTACTTTTATTAATTGTTGCCGGCATCTGCGGCGGAATTGCTCAAGGATTATCCGGTTATTCACATGGTGGGTGTGTACTTTCCATAATTATCGGATTCATTGGAGCTTTAATAGGAAAATGGATTGCTCAAAAATTACATCTCCCGGACTTATTTGAAATTAATATTGGTGGGCATTCTTTCCCGGTATTGTGGTCAATTATTGGCGGTGCGGTGTTCACTGGAATTTTAAATTTTCTTTCGCCTAAAAGAAGGAATTAAATAAGATAAAAAGAATTTGTGACAACTATTGAATATCTTTAGTAGCTTTTTCAAGTTAAACTTACTTCACGTATTTAGGCTTTAAGGCTGTCAAAGATTTAGTCGGCTTTATTGCATCTGTCATTTAAGTCTAATAAATCACAATTCATCATTTTTTTGTTGTATCATATTTATTCGATGTCTATTTTCGTAAACTTAAATTAAGCACCCCAATTAAAAAAACAAGCAACGGATTTTAATAACCGGGAAAAGGATTTATTAAAATGCAGAGAGCAAATAATATAAGTTTAAAAGTAATTTCACAGAAACGGGAACCAAACAAATCCATCTTAGAATCGAATTTAGGAGAAAATTACGGTAAGATTCATTCAGTTCGTTTTAAAAATTTACAGGGTGTTATCGAAAAAGGATTTGGATATGAAGATAATATCTCAGTGGGAAAATTTTCAGAAATTATAATTGATGGTATTAATATTTTTTATACCGACCAAAAAGCTCAGCAGGATAGAATAATAAATGTAGATCTTGATTTTCCTGTGATACAAATGTTTTTTCTTTTAAAGGAGGCAGTGCAGTCAGCTACCATAGTAATGAAAAAAATATGCACAGCATAATTGGAAATGAACATAATCTTGTTTACCGTCCGTATTTCCATGGGAATTATCATTTGCAGGGCAATCACTTAAAAAATTTTGGTATTCAGCTTACCGACAAGTTTTTTAACAGGCTTATAGATATAAACTCGGAACCATTATACAAACTGGCAGAAAGCATGCAAAAGAATGAAGAATTTGCTCTTACATCAAACAAAAACCTGCCCATAAATTCTGAGATGAAAGCTGTGATTTACGATATTATGAACTGCAATAGAAGCGGCTATATGAAGCGTTTGTTCCTTGAATCAAAAATAATTGAGCTGTTTCTGCTTCAAATTGAGCAGGCGGAAAATTTAAATAACCGTAACTCAATCTCTTTCAAGAATGAAGATATTGACAAACTTTATGAAGCAAAATTATTTATTGAAAAAAACATGCTTGAAGAATTTTCTTTGCCGGAACTTTCTCGTACTGTGGGAATAAATGAATTCAAGCTTAAAAAAGGTTTTAAAGAATTATTCGGTACAACTGTTTTTAATTTATTAAATGAATTAAAAATGGAATACGCAAAACGGCTTCTGCTTGATGAAAAGAAAAATGTATTTGAAGTAGCAATGGAACTTGGATACAGCGAACCGCATCATTTTTCTGCTGCTTTTAAAAGAAGATTTGGATATACACCGAAGGAAATTAAATCCTAAAAAAGTAAATTGCTTTTTACGCTGCTAAAATTTATGTTGAGGCTAAGTAATACGGGAGAAATAACAATGGCCTCAATATTTAGATATTTAATGCCTTTCTTTTTTATTATTCCATTTAATATTCTTGCCCAGGATTTATTAGATATTAAAGAGCAGAGTTCGAGTAATCTTTCTCGATTAAAAATGCAAATGGGCTATGTAAGTTTAATACAGCAGAAATTTCAACCCGAATTTAGAAATTATTTTCTTAATTTAAGCTATAGGTCAAGTGGTTTTAACGAATCATCAAAACCATTCACAATTAATTTCGCTTTTGAACCCGGAGTAAATTTTTTATTTGCTGATGCAAGAGATTCTTATTCACTATGGCTTTTCCCTTATGCCAAATTTGGACCTGAAATGAAAATTACAAATAATGTATTCTTCGGCGGAAGCCTGGGTTTATTATTACTTACGGATTTTGAAAATTTTGCACCATTTCCATTCTGGGGAGTTAATAGTTTTTATCAAATAAATTTATCAGGTAATTTAAATGCTGAAATTGAAGCGGGGTTCCACTCAGCTTTTTATTTTGATAACCTTTCTTATTTAACATATGTATCGATAGGAATTTCAATTTTATAAATAACTATTCTTATTAATCCCCTGAATTAATCATTTTCAGGCAATTAAACATTGCTTCCAGGCATTTCTTTTCAGACCAGGCAATCACTTAACTTTATTAGTTTTAACAACTTAATTAGTCAAACACTCATTGGCACAATTGTTACCCCTTTGCCGGCAATGAAATTTGAAAAAAATTAAAAACAATTTCAAAACAAACTATAAGGAGTACAAAATGAAAAAACAACGAGCTATCTTGAAAAACTTGCTGGCAATTTTTACAGCTTTAATGCTGGCACTTATGATTGGTTGTAAAGATTCACCTACAGATGTTGTTGATAATTCAGAACCAAATTCCGACCAGGAAGCATTACAGAAAATTGCCGATGAAGATTCATCTCTTGCTTCATTTGAAACAAACTTTAACGATGAAGATTTGATGAGTTTTGCTAAAGTTAATACCGACATTCATCCTTTCCGTGTTGGCCATAAAGTTCGATTAGTAAATAAAAATCTTAACGTAGAATTTGTTGGTGATTCGGCAATAGGTACATTAACAAAAACTTATGAAGGCGTATTATTAATTGCGGCATCTTATTCGGATACGGCAAGTGTCCCTGATACTATTCTTCAAAAACCTTTTACTACTACTGTTACAAGAAAGCTTTTATTTGTAAAAGTTGCAGCTACTGCAAGGCCGTTATTAAACTGGAGAATCGCAGCAATTTCTTTACCTGAAGGCGGAACAGGCAGTGCTAATATCGAAATACAAAAAGTTACTGTTTCAATAGATGGCCAGGACGATTTAGTAATCGAAAACCCGAATGATTATTTCTTGAGCAGATGGAAAAAATGGTGGAGAGATATTCCTGTATTGCATCTTAATCAGCCGGTTAAAGTGCAAGTTGAAGTTAAAAGCGCTTATGCAGATACAGACTTTGTTACTCTAACTTACGGTGCTGATTTAAGAGGATTTCATAGAGCTAAAAAGAGATTCGAATTAGTTTCTTCTACTCCGGATGGTAATGGATTTCTATACAAAAGTTTATGAACAAACTTATACTGCAAATCCATACAGAGGCTTCTTTCATGCAGTGATAAATGCATTCCCCAGCCAGGTTATTTTTGATGATGCAGCTCCTGTTGAAACAAACATGTGGGGTATCCCGTATGTTGTAAAGTTTTAATTGCAGTACCAATTGAGCTGATATAAGGAGACAGGTATATGCTGATAAGTGAAGAATCTTTTAACCTGCCTGTGCCGAAACGGCTTCGTGCAGGCAGGCCGGGATTCTTCACTTTATTCTTTAAGAAAGAATAGATCACAAATTTGAAATTAGTTAAAGTTATATCAATTGAAATTATTATTTTTCAATATTAATTTGAACACAAAATGAAAATATATACAAACATCTTTTATTTCATAACTGTTGTTCTGCTTGCTGCAATTATTGGCGGTTGTGATAAGCCTGCCCCAACTGAGTTAATAAACTCTTCACAGGCTGAAGAAGATCCGGTTGTGTATGAAACAATTGCTAAAAATCCAACAGACGAGCTTTACAGTAATGGTGCAGATACAACAGGAATTTCAGATAACTTAACTCGCTATACAAATGTGATTGTTGTAAGCGGAACTAAGATTTCCGATAATTCACAAACAATAAAATTATCAACAGCACAAGCAGTCTTTTTTGACAGGGCAATGCCGGTGAGGGCAAATGGTAATTTAATTGGGTATCAAACTCAGCTTTTAGGTGAAGTGAAATTTAATAATGTGAAAGCATTACCAGTTCCGTTCAAAGTAAAATTTAGAAACGCACAAAGTGTAATACAGGATTCATCTTTAGGATTATATCATTTACTATACAGCGGCAGGGCAAGCAGCTTTCTTCCGTTTAATTATAAATATAATTCAGTTGTTAGTTTTGAATTAAATCCGCTTATCGGAAAGACTACCAGTTTCGATATCCCAACACCAAAAGAAATTTTTGCTAATCTAAGGGTTACTGGCAGTAAAGCAAACAATAACCTGGCTGCAAAGTTGATTTGGGATAAAGGTGATAATAAAACTCCAATTCAAATTGTTATAAGTGGAAAGCTGAAAGGCAAAAGCAATTCTATCCCATTGTTTAAATTACATACTAAGGATGATGGTGCATTTATAATTCCGGCAAAAATTTTGGATGCTATTCCCCCAAACATATTTGATAAATTAATTATTACCTTAATAAGACAGTATGAAGGATTTTTCACTTTTCGGCTAAACACACTAACAGTGCTTTCTCAAAGTATTCATTCATTAGTTGTTGAGTCTCCTTGAAGAAAAATTTTTTCTTAATTATTTGTATGATTATGATCTTCGTATCAAACATATTATCTCAAAATTCATTTGAGCCTGGCGGCTATTGGGGAAGCTTAAACAGCTCAGGTAATTTATTTAACAGTTTTGAAAGCAATCCTTCAAATTATTCTCTCTTAAAAGACTGGGGCGTAACGCTTTCTTACGGGGCTGAATTGGGAACTAATACTACATCAACTTTATATCTTTTATCTTTGTCAAAAAAAATTAAAGATCATTCATTTTCTTTAAGATACACTCCGGGTTATCAGAAAGAATTTATATTCACAAACAGCGAATCGATTTTTGTAAATGATTCTTCTTCTCAATCATTATCTTCAAATTATACTTACAAAGAATTATTCGGTTTAGGATATTCATATAAATTTTCAGATAAATTCAGTTCGGGTTTTACTTTGAGATATTTTAACCAGGAATTCAGCAGGCAATCAGCCGAAATTGTTTTTTCCGATTCAAATTATTTTGATATAGGGAATGACACAAAAAAATATAACCTGTGGAAATTAGATTTTGGTATTAACTATTCACCAGTTAAAAATTTAACACTTTCACTTTCTTCAAATAACTTACTGGATTTTAGCGAGAATATTGACGACCCTGAGTTCACTAGCTTCAAGATTAGGGATACAAAATCTGCTATTGTAGGATTGTCATACGCTTTCGTTAATCCGGTGTCAATTAATATTTTGTACGAAACTTCAAACTCATTTCAGCTTAGCTGTTCGGGATTTTTCAATATTTTTAATGACCAGATAGGAATTAGTCTAACTGCTTTTCATGATAAATATCAAACCCCATATTTGGCGGGAGTTATTCCTGCAATCATTTATAACTCAAAACTTTTTTCAGTATCACTTTCAATGTTAAAATATTTTTCTGATAGAAAAGGTGCGCAGGATTTCACTCTATTTGAAAACGAAGGCTTAACAAATATTATAAATAACCGTTACAGTTTTGACAAAGCAATTATAAATGTTGCTTTTAAGCTGAACACCGTAAAAGAGAAAACAGTTGAGTTGATTGATATAAAAATTATTGATAATATTTTTCCGACTTTAACTCAAAATTATCTTGATCATCCATTTGCTGTCGGTAAAGCAGTTAATCTCACAAATAAAAGAATTACCATTAAACCAATGAGCAGGATTGAAGGATTGAATCAGGATTTAATTCAATCCAAATCAATTTCGATTGCTCCGAAGGATACTGCAGATATTGATTTTTACACAATCATTCCGGAGAGTTAACAAAGAAAAAAGTTGAAATCTCTTATGCAGATTTTTATGTGATTGAATCGGAAGAAGAGCCCGGGGATAAATTTCAGAAACCTATTTTGGTAAATAGCGTAAACGCTTGGGATGGAAAAGTTATTAACTTAAAATATTTTATTAAGAAAGATGTTAACTTTTCCATGATTTACGCAAAGCAAATTTTGAGCAGTCACAAAGCCGAGCTCGATACGCTTAATTATGCTTATGCATCTTTTTATAAATCAAAGTTAATCTTTAATTCAATGATAAAAGATCTCGTTTATACATCCGATCCGCGCGCATCTTCTGAATCTGTTCAATTTCCTCATCAAACTATTGAGCTTAAAGGTGGTGATTGCGACGACCTGAGTGTGCTGTTAAGTTCTTTGCTGGAAAGCGTTGGGATTGAAACTGCTCTTGTGGACTATCAAAACCAAACCGGAATTCGTCACGTTAATGTTTTAATTAATACTGATCTATTACCGGAACAGGCAAGATTTATAACTAATAATGATTCAAAATATTTTATCCGTAAAAACGATTCTGGTGAAGATAGAGTTTGGATACCGGTTGAAACTACTTCACTTACAAATTTTGAAAAAGCCTGGGAAATAGGAACTGAAAAATTTAATACAGATGCGCTTGAAAATTATGGCTTGGCTAAAGGCATTGTTCAAATAATTGATGTGGAATGAATTGATTAAGCGTAGCATTGTCATTTCGAATGAGTCTTCGAGTGAGAAATCTTATATCACATGGCAGAGAAGATTTCTCCCTCTGGTCGAAATGACATTTTAAATTAGTTAATAAAACAGAAGGAATTTAACAATGAACCCAAAATTAAAAACAGATGCCATAATAACAGTAATTTTATTTATTGTTATTATTTTAACCGATATTACTTTTGCTCAGAGTTACAAAGCTGAAAAAGTAAAAGGAGATGTAAAAGTTCAGATAGGCGCAAATGAGAATTGGTTTGATGTAAAAGACGGAATGGAGTTAAATGCAAATACTATTCTTTCGACCGGGAAAAATTCTTCTCTTCAAATTTCAAACGGCGATACGAAATTTTCATTAAAAGAAAATTCAGTTTTATCTGTAAGCGATATTAAAAAGATGACGCTTGACGAACTTATTTTAGCTCTTGCCATGGAAGACATGATAAATGCTCCAAAGAAAAATGATAAGACAAATTCAGAAAATACTGCAGTTTACGGAAGTGAGGAAAAAGGCGACAAGAAATTAGTTATACCTGATGATGACTTTGGAATGAAGAGGCTGAACGGTGCAATGCAGCTTTCTGAAAATGGATTTGAAGAATCCGCAGTTGTAACAGCAAAAGAAACTTATAGAAAATACCCCACATCAAAAATCAACTCATCGATGAGAATTTATTTCGCAAATAATTTAAGCGGCCTCGGTTTATATGAAGAAGCATATAATGAATTTAATTCCATTAAAAGCTTGTCTTTATCTGATCAGCAGAAAAAGGAAGTTGATGATAAATTAAGTTTTCTTAGTAAGAAGTTGATTAGTGTGCAGTAATAAATAAATATAATGGAACAAATTTTTTATATACTCTTAGACAACTCTTTAATTTGACTTTGATACTTATTTGTTGCTAATTATTACCAGTTGATTAATTACTACTGCTAAGCAATTATGGGGTATAATGTGTGGGAGAACATAAAAGTCCAACAAGTTAATTTCAATTCTTTTTTTTATAATAATAACAGTTATAAAATCTTCTTTATTAAAAATCGTTTTTCGTAAGCTTTCAAAAAAAATAGGTAATCATTCTGATTTTTCTAGTTTAGATATTTGTTTATATAAAAAGCAATGAAGAAATAAAAATTGGGAGATTCATTTCAAATGAGAAAATACATTCTGTTTATCGGTTTTTGGGTATTTATGCCTTTAGCACTTACAATTTCTTTTTTAAGCTGCAACACTACAGAACCTGAAAAGCAAAAGCTTGAGATTACAAAAGAAGATGTCTCCTGTACCGAAGCATGGATAAACGTAACCGGGCAATCCGGAAGTGAAGTAGTACTTAACCGGGATGATAAAGAAGTGCAGAGGTTTACTATTACAACTTCGCCTCAAATAGTTTATGATGATTCCCTTCTGCCAAATAAAACTTATACTTACCAGGCAGATACAAATAATGAAGAAAGCTAACAAGATAACAGTAACTACGCTTGATACAACCAGTAATAATTTTACCTGGCAAACATTGACATTTGGCGAGATGCAAGTGCTGGAAGCAGTGCACTTTATGATTGTGCTATTATTTCAGAAGATAATATCTGGCAGTATGGTGGAGAATTTATTTGAACGAATCTGCTGGGTAACCCAGACTGCAAATGGCTATATAACTTAGCAATCCAATGGAATGGAAATGAGTGGGAATTAAAAAGAATTACTGTAGATTTTAGGGTGATCAAAATTACTCCCCCTCTTGAAGGAACCTTTGCATTTTCAGAAAATGATATTTGGTTATTGGTAGTTTGCCTATACATGGAGATGGAAAGAATTGGATAATATATGATTTAATAACTACTGTTGATCCCAATTTATCGTTATCAAAGGCATGGGGTTCTAAGTAGTAATATTTATTTTGTTGGAGTGAAAGGAACATATTGCAATTACCAAAACGGACAAGTGGAGTAAAGATAGAAAGCGGAACAGATTTACCATTTCAAGATATATGGGGAAATGACGGGGAAGTACTTGCTATTGCGTCAGATAAATTCGGGTTTGGAGGCCAATATCTTATCAGCCTTTCCGGCAATTCTGTTAAACAAATAAAAACCGATATTCAAACAGCATCAAGCTTCAGCAGTGTATGGTTTAAAACGAATAGAAAATATTTCCTGGCAGGAAATGGGGTATATACAAAACATAATCTTCTCAGATCCAGCGTGGGAGTTAGATCCTATCTCTCAACCCCTTGAAACATACTTTTACAGCATACGGGGCAGCAGTCTAAATAATATTGTAACCGTTGGGGAAGGGTCTTATATAGCTCACTTTAACGGAGTAAGCTGGAAAGTCTATAACGAATTACGAAATCCACCGGACCGTCTGCTTGGTGTTGCAGTAACAGAAAATATGATTATAGCTGTCGGAAACAAGTATGTAAGCGGCATTGAAAATTATGGTGTTATTTATATAGGAAGGAGGTAAAATAAAAAAATTAAAGATTCTATGATCGTTAGTTTTAATTCCTTTATCTAATTTTTAATAATAATTTAGGGCCTGATCATGAAAATAAAAAAATTATTCTTTTTTTGTGTTTTTAATCCTTTTCAAGGCTGTCACGGTCGCACCGTGATAGAAATGGTATTTTTCTTCATGGTAAATCCTTGACAAGTCTGAATCTTTATAACTCATATTTTAAATTTTGAAATAAAAAAAATTCTCCTATCTTATAGCGTCTCATATTTCAATTTCCATTTTGTACTTCGGGAATGGCCCCGCTCATTCCTTTTTCTAAATCTTTAAAACACAAAATAAAAATCCAAGGCGGTTATGACATTAGACATGATTATAGTCCTTATTGTATTGTGCGGTGCAATTGTTTTGTTTATGATGGACAAGGTTCCTGTGGATCTTACCGCCATGATAATTATGGCTGCGCTTCTGCTTACCGGTATTATTACTCCTGAAGAAGGAATATCCGGCTTTAGCAATAAAGCTACCGTTACTGTCGGAGCTATGTTTGTTTTAAGTGCGGCTATATTTCAAACCGGGGCATTAAACTTTGTTGGTGATTTTTTAAAAAATGCTCTCATTAAAAATTTCTGGCTGGGGATGCTTTATTTAATGTTGATAGTTGGAGTAATATCCGCATTCATAAATGTAACTGCGGTTGTGGCTTTGTTTATGCCTGTGTTGATCGGAATTTCAAAAGAAGCGAAAATAAGCACTTCAAAATTATTAATGCCGCTATCATTCAGCGCTTTACTGGGGGGAGTTGGGACTCTAATCGGCACATCCACAAATATTCTGGTTAGTTCAATAGCTTATAAGCATGGGTTGCATTCATTCGGAATGTTTGAAATGACTCCTTTCGGAATTATAGTTTTGGCATTAGGAGTAATTTATATGTTGTCGATTGGAATTAGATTACTGCCTGATCGTGGTTCCACAACGGAGCTTGTAAAAAAATATGAAATGGGAGACTATATCACCGAAATAATTTTGCTTCCCAATGCTGAATCGGTTGAAAAGCAAATTCAGGAATCACCAATTGTTAATGATCTCGATATAGATATAATTGAAATTAGAAGAGGAGACAATTATAGGTTTTTCCCTTCTCCAATAACAATTTTAAAAGGTAACGATATTTTAAAAGTTAGATGCGATATAGATAAATTAAAAGAGCTACAGCAGAGGGAAGGTTTAAGAATAAGGCCCAAAGAAAGATATGCGGATGATAATCTGAACTTATCAGAAGCTGCTTTAGTTGAAGCAGTGGTTACTCATAATTCAAGACTAAGAGGAAGAACAATTAAAGGAATTAATTTCCGTGAAACTTACGGCGCTACTGTACTGGCAATTAAACAGCGCGGGCAATTGATGCATGAAAAGCTTGGCAGGGCACGTATCCGTTCCGGGGATGTTCTTTTAATTGAAGTTAAAAAAGATTGGCTATCCAGGTTAAGGCAAAACCAGGATTTTATTATTGTTTCTGAAACTGCAAAAACAGAAATCAAAAAAGGTAAAATACTAACAGCGCTTTTGATTTTGGCTGGTGTTATTGGTACTGCTGCATTTGGAGTTTTCCCTATTGTACAAAGCGCTGTTATAGGAAGTGTGGTAATGGTTCTAACCAAATGTATTTCACTTGATGAAGCTTATAAAGCGATTAATTGGAAAGTAATTTTTTTATTAGCGGGAGTTTTGACATTAGGATTAGCACTTGAAAAATCCGGGGCGGCCAATTTTATTTCTTCAATTTTAATTAAGCTTATTGGCGGATTTGGCAATAGTGCCCTGGTTTCTGCTTTCTTTCTTTTAACTTTGCTTTTAACTAATTTCATGTCAAACAATGCAACTGCGGCGTTGCTGGCACCAATAGCAATATTAACTGCTCAAACGTTAGACGTAAACTCAAGGCCGTTTTTAATGGCTGTTACTTTTGCTGCTTCATTAAGTTTTATGACTCCGGTTGGATACCAAACAAACACAATGGTGATGGGGCCGGGGAATTAGAAATTTAAAGATTATTTAAAAGTTGGTGCGCCGCTTGATTTGATTTTATGGATTTTAGCTACATTATTAATACCGTTTTTTTATCCATTTTAACGAATTAAAAATTTGAATGATTTAAAGAAAATATTTGCTGATATAAAAGAATTTTTTAACGTCCCAATTACAACAATTGGCAATAGTCATATTACGCTTTGGGATATTACTTATTTTATAGTACTGATATTCCTGCTGATTTATCTTACCGCTAAGCTGCGTAAGTGGATTGTTTACAAGCTGCTTTCAAAAAGTAAAATTGATCTTGGTGTTCGAATTGCTGTTGGCACAATTGCCCGTTATATAATTTTAGTAATCGGATTTATTATAATACTTCAAACTGTTGGAATTGATTTAAGTGCACTTACAATTTTAGCCGGTGCACTAGGTGTTGGTATCGGTTTCGGTTTACAGAATATTACCAACAATTTCGTCAGCGGTATTATAATTCTTTTTGAACGCCCTATAAAAGTTGGTGATAGAATTGAGCTGGGAGATGTTTCTGGTGATGTTATCAGAATTTCAATGCGGTCAACAGAAATAATAACTAATGATAATATTTCTATTATTGTTCCGAATTCAGATTTCATTTCTTCGAAAGTAATTAATTGGAGTCATACAGATAGGAACATTCGTTTTAATTTTCCGGTTGGTGTATCCTACAAAGAAGATCCTGAAAAGGTTAAAAAAATATTATTGAAAGTTGCAGAGGCAAATGATGCAGTGTTAAAAGAGCCAAAGCCGGATGTTTTGTTTTCTGATTTTGGTGATAGTTCGATTGATTTCAAATTAAGGGTTTGGACAAGAGAATATATAAACCGCCCCAATGTTTTGAAGAGCCAATTGTATTATGAAATCTTCAAAAAATTTAGAGAGAATAATATTGAAATACCTTTCCCGCAGAGAGATCGTTCTGATCAGAAATTTTAAAGATGTTATAAAAAATTATTCTAAAAATGATTCAGATTGAAGTCCTTCTTTTAGTTGCTTCAAGCTTGATATTAATAAGTATAGGCATAGCTAAATTCTCCGACAACTTAGGAGTTCCGGCTTTATTACTTTTTATTGGGGTTGGGGCATTTGCAGGATCCGAAGGACCTGGTGGAATATATTTTAATGATGCGCCGCTTGCCCAGGCTATAGGTATTATATCTCTGATTTTTATTTTGTTTTCGGGCGGCCTTGAAACTAAATGGAATTCAGTTAAAACTGTTGTTAAACCAGCTACAGTTCTTGCTTCACTTGGAGTTTTATTTACTGCCATAATTGTTGCAGTATTTATTTCATTGATATTAAAAGTTTCATTTCTCTGGGGCCTGCTTCTGGGC
Source organism: uncultured Bacteroidota bacterium (assembly GCA_963777615.1). Classification (GTDB taxonomy): domain Bacteria; phylum Bacteroidota; class Ignavibacteria; order Ignavibacteriales; family Ignavibacteriaceae; genus CAVSWT01. The sequence goes on from CAVZSD010000069.1 coordinate 157,972, forward strand.
TCAATTATCTCATCAACTGATGCTGCCGCCGTTTTTTCAATTTTAAAAACAAGAAACATAAGCTTAAAAGGAAAACTAAAACCGCTTTTGGAATTAGAGTCAGGAAGCAATGATCCAATGGCTGTTTTTTTAACTATTAGTTCTATCCAACTTTTAATAAATCCTGAAAGCAACTATTTAAAATTAGCGTTGACATTCTTTCTACAGATGGGATTAGGAGCGGGTTTCGGCTTAGGTTTAGGAAAGCTCACGGTTTATTTAATAAACAAATTAAATTTTTCTTATGAGGGATTATATCCGGTTTTTTCTATTGCCATGTGTGTCTTAATTTTCTCCGTTACAAATGTAATTGGGGGCAGCGGGTTTTTAGCAATATATATTGCCGGATTAATTATCGGTAACAATTCTTTTGTGCATAAAAACAGCATGATTCGTTTTTTTGATGGACTTGGAACACTTGGACAAATAGCTATGTTTTTAACTTTAGGATTGCTTGTTTTTCCTTCTCATCTAATTGCTGTTACGGGATCAGGATTATTAATTGCTGCATTTTTAATTTTCATTGCACGTCCGGTTAGTGTTTTCATTTCTTTGTCTTTTTTCAATTTTAAATTAAATGAAAAAGCATTTGTTTCCTGGGTCGGATTAAGAGGTGCTGTCCCTATAATCTTAGCAACGTTCCCTTTGCTTGCCGGGGTAATAAATGCAGATGCCATTTTTAATATAGTATTCTTTATTGTTTTAACTTCTGTTTTGCTTCAGGGATGGACTTTAGTTCCCGCAGCAAAATTCTTTAAAGTTGATGCACCCCTGGAAAGGAAAAAACAATATCCGCTTGAGTTTAATCCAACTAAAGGAGTTGACACCGAGCTTATCGATTTTATTATTCCTTATGATTCAGCAATCACCAGCAAACCCATAGCAGAACTTGGATTTCCTAATGACAGTAGAATTGTTTTAATATGGCGTAATGAAACGAGCATTGTCCCCAGCGGAGGGACAATTCTTGAAGAAGGAGATACCATTTTAACACTCGTTAATAAAAGTAATATTGAAGAAGTAAAAAAAATCTTATCTCAAAAAGCTTAGTCAAAAATCCTTTCTTAATCCCTAAAAGAATATTACTACAATTTATTTTATGAAAACTTTCCGCTATATTTCAAGCGTCTAATACACTAGCCATTTTTATTTATTAAACTTTTGGGAAATGCAATGAAAGCAAAGATTATTATTGTAATGATCTTAATTATTTTCTTCACGATTTTTATTTCTCAAAACTCAGGTGATTTCCAGATAAGTGTTTTATTCTGGAAATTTCAGATACCGGGAATAATAATGATTTTATTAACCGGAGTATTAGGAATAGTAATCGGTTTTATTCTTGCATTAATTTTTATGAAGCCTGCCGAAAAGAAAATTGAACCGGCAAAGAATATCTCTGAACAAAAAGATATAAAGCAAGTTATAAAATAAATTATGTAATCAATCCACTTTTTTCTGCTATATTCATGTTTTCTTGTGCCACATTGTTATTAATGAAAATGAACAGAGAAAACACTGAAGCGATTTAAAATTTAAGGGTATTTGCCCTTGATTTTCGAGCAAAAAAATAGCATTTTCTTGAGAAAATAAAATATAATTAATAAGGCTTTATTTATTTTACACTCTTATGGGGATCTTCTTAACTAATAGCGGGAAACATAAGTTACAATTAAATTCCAATCGCTTTGTATCCCAAGCAATGAGTAATTACGTCATCGAAAGATTCCTACAAAAAATTACAGCTCAAATCAGATTTAGCTGAAGTTATTCTCTAACATTATAATTATTTCAGAATAGAATCTGTGTACACATATAAATAAAATGTGAGCTGCTAGGCGAAGCTGTGAAGTAATCAATTTTATAAAATAATTTCAGCTATCTTAATTTAATTTTTTCTAATAGGGAGCATTATGCATTACAAATTAAAAATATTAATATCCATTTTTGGTTTATTGCTGTATTTAAATGGATGCAATAATACTTCAACTCAGCCTGAAAAGTTATTTGAAGCTACAGAAAGGTATTCCAATAGTTTCAGCTTACCTTCTTCAATAAATGAAATAATTATTACAAATCCTGTCGGTGTTACTTTTTTAAATGGTAGTCTCGATTCAACAAAGATTAGTTATGTTATTGATAGGGCAGTAACTGCTAATTCTTTTGATTTAGCTCAAAGTGAAATGAAGAATATAGATTTAGAGCATGTACCGTCAAATGATACTTTGTATTGTAATATAAATTATCCTGATAATCTTAATAATATTTACAAATGTAACCAAAACCTAGATATCCCTTATAATAAACCAGTAGCTGTGACAATTCCGAATCAAGGAGTATATTCGAATTTTCTTGACACTACATTATTGATTGAAACAACATCATATCAAACATTAATAACTAATCATAGCGGCTCTGCAGAAGTTCATTCAATTACAGGAAAAATAACTGTTACAATCGATATCCCTCCAAATGGTTTTTGTAAATGTTATTCAAATGAAGGAGATATTTATGTTAAAATTCCTTCTAACTCTTCTGCTATGGTTGATTTAAAAACGATTAGCGGATCTATAACATACAGCGGGTTAAATCTGACAGTTGATTCTCAATCAAATAAAGAAATAAAGGGAAAATTGGGGAATGGTGAAAGCACAATTTATTTGGAAACTGAAAAAGGGAATATTGTTTTGGAAGCATTCTAGTTCGATTGATAGGATATTCCCAAATGAATCAGTTAAAAAGTTATTTAAGGCTTTTGCAAATATTTTCTGCTCAGCAAAATTATTAAAATAAATCAAAGGTTGGGAAATGAAAAACCAAAGTTCATGTTTACTTTATCTTATAATATTTTTAATAATAGACACAGTTTCTGCACAAACATTAAATTTTCAAACAATACCAACTGATAAAATGCAGTTTGGTTTTAGTTTTGATAAACCATTCTATTCACACAGCATAAACCCATCAACCTTATCCGGAGTTTATCAATTATCTCTGAATATCCCGGTAAGTTCTAAGTTAAATATTATTGGGGAAGTACCTTTTATAATTAATAGTTATGAAGCGGATTATGGGTTTTATAATTATAAGTATGATGAAAATGGTTTTGGAAATATTTTTATTGGATTTCAAACTAATCGTAACCCGTTTGAAACTAAAAGATCTATTGTGACTTTTGGATTATATTTACCCACTGCAGATGAGAAAGCAGCTTTCAATGGATTATCTGCAGATTATTATAATCTTCAAAAATTCTTCCCTCATTATTTTGGTATCTATTTTAATTATGCATTTCATGACCTCAACCCTGAAGGATTTAATTTCGGATTAGAAGCTGGTCCTAACATAATTTTTCCAACCGAAGGTACAGGCGCTAAGCACAGAACTCTTTGTGCATTATGGATTGAGTGCCGGATATCAGTTAGATAGATTATTAATAAAAACTGAATTAACGGGAGTTGTAATTGTTTCAGAAGAAGCACAAACTTTTGGTGATAGATTTGTTAATTTATTTAATTTTGGGGCACAGTGGAAAGAGGGCATCGTAACACCTCAGCTTTTTTATAGAATTTATTTAACTGATTATATAAATGAATCAGTTGACGGCGTACTTGGTATTGGAGTGACGGTTTCAATAGATAGATAATAATTTGCCTAAAGAAAAATTATTAACTTTTAATTAACTTTGTAAATATTTTAAGTAGTTAAATGTTAATTGGTTATAATTTTTATTTAAAAATGTTTAAAAGTAATGAAAGGATTGAATGAATAGACGAAGATTAAAAAAGATGATAAAAAGAGCGATTAATCTTCCAAGGGGTTTTGATTTATTTAGATATGCATCAAATAAAATACACTCGTATTATTTACAAAAAAGTAAAAGCTTAAAAGTTGCATATCCGTCAACAATAATGTTTGAAGTTACTAATCAGTGTAACTTAAAATGCATAACCTGTCCGCGTGAATATCTTTTTGGGGAACAAATGGACAAAGGATATATGAATTATGAAAAGTTAAAAAAAATTGTTGACGAAGCTTATCCATATATAGATTCAATTGGATTAACAGGTTTAGGCGAAACGCTGCTATATAAAGATATAATAAATGCTGTAAATTATATAAAGAGTAAAAGTAAGGGAATTATTGTATCATGTTCGATAAACGCCCATTTAAAAAATAGTGTGGAGATTATAAGTAAGCTTGTGAATAAAATTGATACTGTCCAGGTTTCGATGGATGGCATTGGGGAAGTTTATGATAAAGTAAGATTAAGAGGCGACTTTAATTTCTTCGAAAATAATCTTAAAAAAATTGTAAAGCTTACAAACAATTCAGATACAGATGTTATGCTTAATGTAGTTTTGGTAAAAGAAAATTATCATCAAATGTCTGACATGATTGAGTATGCACATGTTATTGGAATAAAATATGTTAATATGATTCCCATAAACTTAGTATCTAAAACCAATGAAGATGTATCTTATTATCAATTTTTCTTTTCAGAGGAATATCAAACAAAACTAAAGGCTGCAAAAGATTTAGCAAACAGGTATGAAGAGATAGAATTTGTTTATTCAGAGTTGTCATCAGGCGGAGGATTTAGTTCGTGTATTTATCCCTGGAATTATTTTTACATTTCCTGGGATGGTTTTCTGCCCCCATGCTGTGCAAAACCTTTCCCCAAGGAAATGACTCTTGGGAATGTTTTTAAAGATGGATTAAAGGAAAGTCTTAACTCAAAAGAATTTCAAGATTTCAGGGGATTGTCTCTTAAAAATGAAACTCCGGATTTTTGTAAAAAGTGTTCGGTAATAATTTAGCTTTCAAATTTTCCCCATAGCGGTCATAGCTTATCTTTCATAAGCTTTAATATAACTTGCAGGTTGGTGAAGCAGTCAAATTCATTACAAATTTATTCTTTTAATCTTAAAAATAAATTTTTAATATAGGAAAAATTTTTCTTGACTATTTATAATTTCAATTGTATTTTAATGTAGTAAATTGTAATACAAATGAAAACAAAACTTCTTCATAATAATTAGGGAATTTATATGCCGCCCAAATCAACTCAACTAAGCGTAAGGCTTTCCGAGGAAGATTCTGATTTTTTAGCATCGCTAAAAATTAATGATGCAGCTACTCCAAGCGATAAAATTCGGGCTATCATTTCCCAGGCACGTTTACTTGAAAAAGGGACCAGGGAATTTCAAGACAGTCTAAGTGTATTAAAAAATATTATTAACCCAACACACAGACGCATATTAGACCTGGAAAGAGAAAATAAAATGCGTTCGGAATTGGTTGCGAAATTTACTGATTGGGTTAGCGAATCACTTGCATATTTTATAACAGCATTGCCGGTTGAAAATAAAAAAGCCGGAAAAAATAACCTGGAAGAATTTGAAGCCGGGCTTGCTGTTAGAATTCTTGCGCTTACAGAAAGCATATTAAGAATGAGCATTACAGAAAATTCGTCATGCTATAATTCAAAGGTTTTAACCAGCCGTATAGAACCGGTTTTGGAATTAAATGAAGTAATTCAATTATATCGAAAATCAAAAGGAGAAAAACAATGAAAGAGAGTATAACCGCAAGGGTATCAAGAATAATAAGCGGGAGTGCAAGAAGGCTTGTTGATATGCTGGAAAGCGCTGTGCCTGAAGTTGTTATGGAAGAAGCCATAAACGAAATTGATTCTGCAATTTTTGATGTCCGCAGTGAATTGGGTAAAGTATCTGCTGCTAAGTATCTTGCCAATACCCGTCTTATGGAATCAAATAAAAAGCACGAAGATTTATCTTCTAAAATTGAATTTGCTATTTCAGAAAACAGAGATGATTTAGCTGAAGCAGCAGTTGCACAGCAATTAGATATTGAAGCTCAAATTCCTGTTCTTGAAAATTCTATATCCGAATCGAATGAAAAAATTAAAGAGCTTGAAAGCTATATAACTGCACTTCAGGCAAAGAAAAGAGAAATGAGAGAAGAGCTGCGTGAATTTAGAAAAGCTCAGGAGAACAGTAAAAGTGCAGTTTCAGGATCAAGTGGAACTTCTGCTAACAGTGGAGTTGATAATAAAGTTGCCAGAGCCGAAGCTGCTTTCGATAGAGTTATAGAAAATACAACGGGATTTGCCGGGCCGGATTCAATTGACATGAAAAACTCTGCACAGCTTTCAGAATTGGAAGAAATGCATCGTAATAATAGAATTAAAGAACGGCTTACATCAATTAAAGCAAAAGTAAAAGGATCATGATAGATTTCTTTTTATCCGGAGATAATATTCCTTTTACTGTAGCAATTGTTTTAATGTTGGCAATTGCAGTGCTTGAAGGTGTGACATCCGTTATGGGGATGGGGATTTCAAATCTGTTAGATTCGATTCTACCTGACCTTGATTTGGATGTGGATATAGATGCTGATGTAGACGTTGATGTTGATACTGATATCGACATTAATACAGGCCCTTCGATCTTTACAAAATTTCTATCATGGATTCAAGTTGGGAAGGTGCCTTTACTTGTATTGCTAATTGCAGGTTTAACAGTTTTTGGTATCGCAGGGTTTTTTGTACAATCAGCTTCTAAATTTTTTATTGGCGGATATCTCCCCTGGTTCATTGCAATTTTTCCTGCTTTAATTATTTCAATGCCGGTAATAAGAGTATCAGCAAAAATACTATCCAAGATTATTCCAGATGATGATACCAGTGCTGTTTCCCAGGATTCATTCATCGGACAAATTGCTACCATTACTCTCGGCAAAGCAGAAAAAGGAAAACCGGCCGAAGCAAAATTAAAAGATAAGTTCGGCCAGACACATTATTTAATGATAGAACCTGATAAAGAAAATGATATTTTCAGGCAATCGGAACAGGTATTAATTGTAAGTAGAAATGGAAGTGTTTATAAGGCAATTAAAAATACAAACATTTTATTATCAGATAACTAACACATATTATAACTAAAACTTTTTAACAACAAAAAAATAAATTGTAAAATTATATTATTAGAAAAATCCAAAGGGAGGATTAAATGGTCGCACTTATGGACATAATTTATATTGTAGGAATCATCTTAGTTGCTTTCCTGGTGATAAGCTTGATTCTATCAAAACTTTATCGAAGGTCATCTAAAGAAATTTCTTTTGTTAGAACCGGGGCCGGTGGGCAAAAAGTAATTATGAATGGAGGAGCATTAATATTTCCTATTCTTCATGAAATAATTAAAGTTAATATGAACACATTAAAGCTTGAAGTACGAAGAGCAAATGAGCAGGCTTTAATTACCAGAGATAGAATGAGAGTTGACGTTACCGCAGAATTTTATGTAAGAGTTAAACCAACGATAGAAGCTATTGCTGATGCTGCACAAACTTTAGGAAAAAGAACTCTTGATCCGGAAGCCTTAAAAGAACTTGTTGAAGGTAAATTTGTAGATTCATTAAGAGCAGTTGCAGCCGAAATGGCGATGGAAGAATTGCATGAACAACGTGTTAGCTTTGCACAAAAAGTTCAGGCAGCAGTATCGGAAGATTTATTAAAGAATGGTTTGGAATTAGAATCTGTTTCATTAACATCTCTTGATCAGACTAACCGGGATTATTTTAATCCGCAAAATGCTTTCGATGCCGAAGGTTTGACAAAATTAACAGAAGAAATAGAAGCAAGGCGTAAACTTCGAAATGATATTGAACAGGATACTGCTGTTAAGATTCAGCAAAAAAACTTAGAAGCAGAAAAATTATCATTATCACTAAAAAAAGAAGAAGAGTACGCAAGGCTTGCACAAAAAAGAGAAGTAGAAGTCAGGCATGCAGAAGAAGCCGCTGAAACCATAATCAAACAGGCAGAAAAGAAAAGGCTTTCAGATGAAGCAAATATTGAAGCCAAACAACAGGTAGATTTGAGACAAATTCTTGCAGAGAGGCAGGTTGAAGAAGAAAGGATTGAAAAAGAAAGGCTGCTTAATGAAAAAGAAATTCAAAAACACCAATCGATTGAAGCTGCTGAAATAGAAAAAGAAAAAATTGTAAAACTATCTGATCAAGACAGGCAGATTGCTATTGCCGAGAGATCTAAAGCCCAAAGTATGGCTCAGGCAGAAGCAGAACAGGAAAGAGCAAAAGCAGTTAAAGCAGAAGAACAGGTTGTTACTGTACATGATACTGAGGTTGCATCAAGAACAAAACAAATTGAATTAATTAAAGCTGCCCAGGAAGCGGAGCGAGAAGCCATAGGTGTAACAATACAGGCTGAAGCTGAAAAGAAAGCATCACAAGACAGGGCGGAATCTGTAAAAATTGTTGCTAATGCTGAAGCTGAAAAAGAAAAAACTTTGGCTGAAGCAGCTAAAATACGTTATCTCGTTGATGCTGAAGGAAGAAAAGCGTTAAATGAAGCCGAGAATCTTCTTTCAAAAGAAATTGTCGACATGAAAGTTAAACTATCGGTTATCGAAAACCTTGCACAAATTATTGCTGAAAGTGTAAAACCGATGGAAGCTATTGATAATATAAAAATTATTCAAGTCGATGGTTTAACCGGGAGCGGCAAAAATGCTGCAGTAAATGGAGCCTCAGTTAATAACGGTAATCTTGCTGACCAGCTTGTTAACAGCGCTTTAAGATATAGAGGCCAGGCTCCTTTAGTTGATTCGCTATTAAAAGAAATCGGATTGAACGGAAGCGATATAAATGGATTAACGGAAGCTTTAAAAAATTCAATTACTGAAAATGGACACACCACTTCAGAAGCATCCCCTGATGTAAAATCAAAATAAATATTTAATGATGCCGGCATTATAAAAGTCGGCATCTTTTCCTTTCTAGTTAACTTCTTTTTATAATATTCTTATACTTAATTAAAACCATTTCTCAAATAATATAAATCCACTTATAAAGTTAGAATAATTTCGAAATCAATAAAGGGAGATATCATGCAGGAAGAAAATCAAAACGAAAATCTTGAACCAAAAGAAGAGGTTAATAATGCGCCTAAGGCCGTTATCGAATTGACTGATGAATTAATTGAACGGCTTAAAAAGCACCAGGATATTTATTATGCCCTGGTCGGTGGTTTTTTAACGATGCTTATCAGCGCTATTATCTGGGCTGTTATCAAAATGGAAAGCTGGAAGGCCAGCAGAAATATTATTTTGCTACCAGGCAGCTTTATTCCGAGGGATTTTGTAAAAATGATTTAAGAGAAGGGGAATGGATTTGGTATAATGAGGGTGGTTCAATTTCTTCAAAAGTTAGTTTCAAAAATAATAAAAAAGTGGGCAAACAAGTTTCGATGAATGAAAACGGAAAAATTGTTAAAGAAGAAATTTATGATAATGGAAAGCTGATAAAAGAAACAATTCTTTAGAATTTCTATAAAATCTAAAATTTTTTTTTGGGATGCAGCAATAAATATTTAAAACTCTAAAAAAAAGGGAAATAAAAAATCATGATACAATATTCTGACGCGCTTATCTGGTATGTTGTGTTTTTGTTATCCACAACATTTCACGAAGCAGCACACGCATTTACAGCAATGAAAATGGGAGACTTAACAGCTTACGAAAGCGGACAGGTAACTTTAAATCCTTTGCCGCACATTAAAAGAGAACCGGTAGGAACAATAGTTGTTCCGATACTTTCATTCTTTATCGGCGGCTGGATGTTTGGATGGGCAAGTGCTCCTTATGATCCGGAATGGGCATATCAAAATCCAAAAAAATCTGCTGCCATGTCTGCTGCCGGCCCAATGGCAAATTTTATTTTAATATTGATATCAGCGTTGTTAATTCATATTGGTATATGGACAAATGTTTTTTATGCACCCGATACAATCAAGAGTGTAAATATTGTTGCAGCAGTCAATCCGGGAGTATTTGAGGGTATAGCAAAACTTTTAAGTATAGCCTTTGTTTTAAATTGTATATTATTTTTATTCAACTTGATACCTCTTCCTCCATTGGATGGCAGCGGAATTCTTCCTATGTATTTAAGTGAAGAAAAAGGAAGAAGGTATATGGAAAAATTAAGTGTAGTCGGTTTTGAACTGCTGGGAATAATAGTAGCCTGGACACTCTTTGATTTAATCTACGATAAATTTCATTTGTTAATAATTAATTTATTATACCCGGGAAGTAATTATTATTAAATACTATGTAAGTTGACAGCAGTTAAATTAAACGCTAATCAATGATCATAAAATATCAAAGGGCGATCACTTCTGAAATCAATCCATAGAGATAAAAAAGTTCTTTTGTTATAAATAATTCTAATAAAAATCATTATAAACAAATTAAAAGGGAATCGTTATGAAAAAGACGGCTTTAGTTCTTGTGGTTTTATTTTTTATTTTCTCCATCAGAGCTTTTTCCCAAACTGAAAAAGGGCATTATGAGTTATCGCTTTCCGGCTTATTCGGGTCTTATTCTGAATCTGTTGACAATCCTTATTATAGCAACGATGGCCAGTCAACGACTTATTTAATATTGAATTTTCGCCCTGGGTTTTTCATTATAAATTCTCTTGAACTTGAGCCGGAAATATTGATGACTACTGTTGAAAATACTGAGCCGAGCTTTAGCTTGAGTGCTAACGTCTCATACAACTTTGATATTATAGATTCAAATGTAAAACCATTTATTTTAGCCGGATATGAAATTCGATTCCAATTTTAAATACTTTATTTGGAAGGTCTTCTGATAAATTGGACATTTCTAATTTAAATCTTGGTGCCGGAGTAAAGATATTTGTCAGTAAGCGAGTTGCTGTTAAAATTGAATACAGGTATCAGCATTTTTCATTCGATGAAAGTATATATATGGGTACTTCAACATATAAGATAAATTCACATAGGGTATTATTTGGGTTTTCAATTTTCTTATAATCTTTTATTCTATTGATGTATTTTTTGTAGAATAAGATTTTAATCTTATTTATCCTTCTTCCGAAAACTTCCTAAAAGTAAACCACTGCTGCGCGAAATAATTTTTAGGAAACTTTAAGTTTGACAGCCCGTAATATGCGGGCTTTTTTAATTTAGGAAAATAAGCAGCTCCAAATATCCAACCCCAAACTGCAATCTTTGTTGCAAAGTTTATCTGCTGAGGGTTGATAAAGTCTAAACTATCATTAAGCCTTTATTGAGGATTCTTGAAATAGCAAATCTGAAATAATATTTCAAAGTATGGTAAATAATCAAAATAAAAAAAGGCCTTTAGAGAATTTCTAAAGACCTTTTATTAGTAGCCTAAAACAGATTAGAAAGTATATCTAACTCCGAGTTGCATTCTCCATCTTGAAAATATATTGTCTGCAGTAAATGGAGTGTTATTTTTAGGAGCAGAAAAAGTATAAACGTTTCTGCCGGCTGCATCTGTTCCTGCTTTTCTTGCCATTATGTAAGTGCTGAAAACACTACTGTCCCATCCCCAATCACTATTAAATAGATTCAATAAATTCAACACATCATAATTTAAAGTGAATCTATGTCCGGGAACAATAGGAAGATCCTGAGAAATATGAAGATCTATATAATTTACCCATGGATTTCTAGAAGCATTTCGTTCAGCAATCTGGCCACGATGTGAACTTAAGTAATCGTCGTTAGCGATAAAACCGTTTAACGCATCATACATAGTCTGGTTAGGTGTGAATACACCACTTGATACACTTCCTAGTTCTATATCATTATTATCTTTTGGTATGTAGAATAAATCGTTTTGGTCGAATCCATCATTATTTATGTCGCTTCCATAGATGAATGAGAAAGGCTGACCAGATTGTCCATTATAAAATAATGATATTGTAGTTGGTGCATTCTTAAAGAATTCATCGGTGTAGATTAATGAAGCAAAAATTCGTCCTCGAATTTCAAACGTTGATGTTGAAAGCACTGGATTGTTTGGATCACCAGCTATGGGATTAAATCTCATTTGTGAACGAGCTTGTGAAGAGAGCACACTGTTTAAATCTTCTGCTCTTCCATAAGTATAGCCTGTGTTAACAGAAAGTCCTCTAGGAACGTTTCTTTGAAGCTGGAAAGTAAGATTATATGAATAACCTTCATTTGTATCTTTTAAATTCATCACATCGAAGAAATTGCTGTTCTTGCTATCTGTTCCACCATATAGAGGTCTTGTATCATTTGGACCGTTTGCAGTTAAAGTTGATGGATTATTTTGATTTACGATATTTAATTTTTCATAAACAAAATCATTAACTGATTTTGAATATTGGAATTCCACTGTTCCTGTAAAATCATAAGGTAATTGATGGTCTACTCCAGCGTCAAATCTTAGCACCTGTGGCATCTTTAAATTCGGGTCACTCAAGTCAATTTCTGCTGTTCTTGCTGCAGAAAAAGTTCCCGGATCGCCGGCACCTGGTATATTAGAAGCATTCGCGGAAAATTGTAAATCAGTTCCGCTGCCTCTAACTTCAAACTGCGTATTCCCAGAGTTTCCATATTGATTGGATATCCAAACATAAGCAGGCCTTCCACTAAAAATTCCGACTCCGCCTCGTAATTGAATAGATTTATCACCATTAAGATCCCAATTAAAACCAACACGAGGTGCGAAAAGTAAATTGCCACTTGGTGCCGAAGCTGTTGATATTCCAGGGAAATAATGACTAACTGAATCATTTGCTAAAGGTTTATCAGGATAAGTTGGTATATCAACCCTTAATCCATAAGTTAACCTAAAGTTTGACATAATCTGCCATTCATCTTGAGCATAAAAACCATATTGACTAACTGAGAAGGAAGCGGCTCCATCTCCAACTGTCGGAATTACTCTCTGATAAAATTGTACATTTCCAGCCATAAAATCTGTAAGGCTGGCGTATTGATAATATCCGCCAAAAGATCTTAAAAACAAATTTGAAAAAGAAAAGAATTCATTATGTGTTCCAATTGTGATAGTATGATTTCCTGCAAAATATGAGAAGTTATCAGTAAGCTCGAAAATATCCTGATCTAAACTATTTGCAGATGAAAATCTATCCGTACCGGCATGATATTGAACGCCATTTTCATCAACTTCAACTTCAGGCAATAAAGCTCCATCGGGGCCTCTATTATCTCTAATTGTAGTGTAACCAAGAATCAATTCATTAGCCATGTTATTGCCGAATGTGCTATTCAATTGAGCAACTAAATTATTAGTTTTGTTTTTAAACTGATATAAGTAAGAATCAAAACTGAATGTTGTAGAAGATGTTCTGTTTCCAAGAATATCATCAGTAGCATTTACATAATTGTAATGCAGATTTAATTTTTGATTTTCTGAAAGGTTAAAATCAAAACGAGCAAAAATTTTATCAGATGGGCGTTTAAGTGTGAATTCTCCGAAACTGCCGGCTGTATATCCTCTGCTTGCTAATGTTGATTGAATCTGACTTGCAACATCAGCAATACCTGAAGTTCCTGTAGTTAAAGAAAGATTCGGTTGTGGTTCGTTATGCCCGGTCATTTCAGCATTTACAAAGAAGAATACTTTATCTCTTATTATTGGGCCACCTAAACGAAATCCATATTGCCATTCTTTAAAGTCAGTTACTGGTTGATCATTTCCTTCATATTTATTTCCAACCAGGCTTTGATTTCTACCATATCCAAAGACAGATCCGTGTAAATTCATTTGTTCCACTTCTAGTAATAGCATTGATACCGCTGCCTGTAAATCCACCGAGTCTAACATCGAATGGAGCTATTACAACCTGAAATTCTTGTATGGCATCTAGGCTTATAGGGTTTGTGCTTGCTTGTCCGCCAGGTGTTCCTGATGAGCCCAAACCAAATAAATCATTGTACTGAGTTCCATCTATTTGAATGTTATTATATCTATTGCTTCTTCCGGCAGCCTGGCTTCCTTTGGCTTGATCATTTGCTCCGGAAAACATTGGGGACATTTTCGCAAAGTTTGCAAAGCTTCTGCTAACTGTAGGAATATCTGCAATTTGCTTTGCAGTTACGTTTTGTGATGAACCTGTTCTGTTTTCGTTGATGACAGCACTTCTATTAGCTGAAACAGTAACGCTAGATAGTTCTATTGTAGTTTCAGAAAGTTTTACATCAAGAGTGTAAACTTCGCCAAGATGTAATCTATCTATTGATAATTTTTGTGTTTGATAACCAACATAGGAAACGGTTATTTCATAAGGTCCGCCAACTTTAACAGCGTTGAAATTAAATTTACCATTTTCACGTGTGGTAGTTCCATATTGTGTTCCGGTTGGTTCATGCACTGCAATTATACTTGCGGCAGGTAAAGGCTCATTGTTTTGGTCGGTAATTGTACCTTGAATTGCGGCAGTAGTTACGCCTTGCGCCAATATCTGGTTTGTGTTAACAAGAAAAATTGCAAGAAATAATATTAGAAGCATCGGAAAAAGTCGCTTCATAACACCTCCACTTAATATAAAAAATAAATAATATGGTTAATTAAAATTTTGACTAGTTTGTTAAAAATTTGCCCTAATCAGAATACTAATATCACCTAAAAAAAATTTTCAGGCAATAAAAAAATTAGAATTAATAAATTATTAATATAAAGAGATTAAATTATCCCGAAAATTTAAAATTTTGACAAAATTTCTTTTATAAATTAAGTTTTTCAAAATACTAACTAAATTGATATTGCTGAATAATCTCAAAAATTTGTAAATAAAACTGCAAATTATTTAAATGTATTTCATTATTTTAAAGCCATTAGCGAATAAAAATTTTAGTATTAAACGAATTGGGTGAACCTATGAACTACAGAAAATTAGGAAGAACCGGCTGGGAAGTTTCGGAAATCAGTTTTGGCACCTGGGCTATTGGCGGTGCTTGGGGAGAAGTCGATGATTCCGATTCAATTAAAGCTTTGTATAAAGCATTAGACCTTGGTGTAAATTTTTTTGATACAGCTGATGTCTATGGCGATGGACGCAGTGAAAAACTTCTTGCAAAATTGCGAAAGGAAAGTAAAGAAAAATTTTATATTGCTACCAAAGCTGGAAGGAGATTAAACCCACATAATGCAAAAGGTTATAACCGGGAGAATTTAACATCATTTATTGAACGCAGCTTAAAAAATCTTGAAACAGATTCTATTGAACTACTTCAGCTTCATTGCCCGCCTACCGATGTTTATTATATGCCTGAGGTTTTTGGAATACTTGATGATTTAGTTAAAGACGGAAAGCTGCTTTATTATGGTGTAAGTGTTGAGAGAGTTGAGGAAGCTATAAAAGCAATTGAATATCCTAATGTACAAAGTGTACAAATAATTTTTAACATGTTTCGTCACCGTCCTGCAGATTTATTTTTTGAGTTAGCAAAAAAACATAAAGTTGGAATTTTAGCCCGCGTTCCTTTGTCATCCGGAATGCTAACCGGTAAATTAAATTCAAATTCCAAATTTGAAAAAAATGATCACAGAAACTTTAATCGTCATGGTGAAGCATTCGATAGAGGTGAGACTTTCTCAGGAGTTGATTATGAAACTGGTTTGAAGACAGTTGAAGAATTAAAAACGATTTGTCCCAAAGACATGAGTTTAACTCAATTTGCATTAAAATGGATTTTAATGTTTGATGCAGTAACATGTGCAATTCCCGGAGCAAAGAAAGTTGAGCAGGTGATAGAAAATATTGGTGCTGTTGATATCTCTTCACTTTCTGAAAAGACAATGGAAGAAGTAAATAATATTTATGAAAAATATATTAAGCAGAGTGTTCATCATTATTGGTAAAAAATATAAGTTATGTAATTGTCATGCTGAACTAGTTTCAGCATCCGCAATTTGTTAAAAATGTAGATCCCGAAACAAGTTCGGGAATAAAATGACATTCTTTTATATTGTTTGCGTAAATTGAGTAAATAAAAAAGTGATATTTTTTGTTAACTAAATATTTAAGGGGTTAGAATATGGAACATTATTGTTATAATCATCCTGAAAGAAAAGCTTACTCTATTTGTCACAACTGTGGAAAGAGCTATTGTGAGGATTGTTTAGTAGATGGCGGCGAGTATTATTATTGTAAAAATCCGGAATGTCAGAAATTATTAAACAAAGATGATGAATCCTGATAATTCAGAATTACCTGAAGACATTACATGTCCAAGCTGTGAAAGTGAATTAGAACTTTCGGAAGATGAAAGAGAAAGTAAAAAAGTTCATTGCCCTGAATGTGAAGCATTTATTGATTTCACTGTTAACCCACCAAAAGTATTGGATGTTCAGAATTATACTTTTTTATTGTCATCACTTAATCAAGGAGATATTGGAATAATTAAATCCATCCTTGATGATAATAAAATTGATTATTACTGTAAATGGAGAAAATTTTTTAGGTGTTAGGCCTTTACTTGAGCCGGTTCAATTTTATGTTAATGAAAACAATTTGAAGAAGCAAGAAATTTATTTAAAGATTTTGATTTAAAAATTTTCGGTGTCTCAATGAGAAATGATGAAGAATAAAGTGACATTTATTATATGAAAATACTTGCCGTTGAAGAAGAGCTTCAAAAATTAATTTTAGAAGATGAAAGCAGTATCTTAAAAAATGAAGCTGAGAAGGTCTACAGACTTTACCTGGACGGATTCATTACGTGAAATATATTTTAATGATAAGCATTGTGCAGTAATTATTTTAGAATGTAAAGATAAAGAAGAAGCAAAAAGTTTGCTGGATGAACTTCCATTGGTGAAAAACAAAGTTATAAAATTTAAATTAACAGAATTAAAGCCTTATACAGGTTTTTCAAGATTATTGGAAAAGTAAATAATAATTAAATAGAAAGTATACTCATGGTAAAAGACACAGCACAAGAATTATCTTCCTTAGTCGAAGAAACAGCAGGAAAGCTTAAGTTCTTAGATAAGGATTTGGTAAGTAAAAAACCCGCTCCAAATAAATGGTCGGTAAAGGAAATACTTGGACACTTAATAGATTCAGCAGTTAATAATCATCACCGTTTTGTAAGGGCACAGGCGGTTGATGATTTTGAATTTCCGGATATGAACAAGATTTCTGGGTTAGCATACAATCGTATAATACTGTACCATGGAATGAAATGGTTGAATTATGGAGATTGTACAATCTTCTTCTTGCACATATTATTTTTCATGTCAAGGATGAAAAACTAAAAGTGAAATGTAAAATAGGGAACAATGAACCCGTAACTTTGGAATTTTTAATTACAGATTACGTTACTCATATGAAGCATCATTTAAAACAGATTGAAGAGAGAAGCGTAGTGACTTAATTTGTAAAATTTGATAAACCCAATTTCTTAGAGAAATTGGGTTTATGGTTATTGCTATTATTAATTATTAAATTCCAAAAGAAAATAAAATCAATCCGATTATCAAACCGAATGCAAAATTGAACATCTTTATTTTAACTGAATCTTTAAATGAGTATGAAAGAAGCGGAAGCATTCCATGCCCATCCTGCACTATTGAGCTGGTAAGTAAAACTGAAAAGGGAATTAAGCCGGTTGCAAACAAAGACACGAAAATTAAATGCGGGCCGGATTCAGGAATTAAACCAATCAAAGCACCCACAAATAAAAACACGATTGCATAGCTTGTGGTAAAATGTTCAAGGTTCCAATACTTCAAAGCAATTTCAACAACTAACAAAGCCCCGAAAGTCCATAGTGCAATTTTCCAGATATGCTTTTTTATTATATGATGGAAGATATGTTCTTTTAAAAAGTGTTTGAAATTTCTTTCAACGTTATGAACAACAAGTTCACCGCAATCGCCGCAAGTATTAATTTTAAAACGCTTGACAAGCAAGTCAGTTACTTTTCCTGCGCCTGCCCCAATTATAAATAGTATTACAAATAAAATGATTGCAGTTTTAGGAAACATAGCAACCATCACAAAAGCTTCATCACCGGAAACGGCAATCATTGAACCGGCTAATGCGCCGAAACTAATTAAACCATGAATGTATAAAGATACATTTGTGAATCCGCCGAAACAACCCGGCAAAGCTCCTATGAATGAAGAAACTATATATTGTCTGTTCTTATTTTTACCCCGCAGCAGCAGGCCGATTTTTCCTTTAGTCCAGAGATTTAACACATCAATAAGTATCATCATTACAGTTACTAGAAGAGTAATCTGAATGGTATCTTCAATTACTTTTATAAGAATTTCTTTCATAGCCTATTTTAGAAATAAAGTTTTTGGCCTAATGTCAATTGTTAACGCATTATAAACCCAATTTCTCTAAGAAATTGGGTTTATTGACAAAGTTTTAACCGTCATTTAAAGGTTGACACAACACTGGATAGTTAACTTAAATATTAAAATCTCAAACTCAATTTATATCTAATAATTTTATCCTTTAAATCTTTTGTCGGCTTTGGTATTCCTTACATTTTTAACTTTATTATTCAGCCAGCCGGACTTTTCACTTTTAACATTATCAAAACTACTTACGTAAGGTTTAATATCCAGCAGCGGCGTTCCATCTACAACATCAATGCTTGAAACTTCGATTATATTTTGATTTATCTTTTCAAGCTTAACAACCGAAACCCCTATTTGATTAGGACGTTTGGGAGCCCGGGTTGCAAATATACCTTGTTCTTTATTATGAAGAAAAGGGATAACCCTTAAAGAATATCCCTTTGACAAATGAAAATGATAAATTAGGATTATATGTGAAAAACCTTCAAGATTTTTTAAGCCATCCGCAAACTTTTTATAGAGGATTACTTTTCCTTTTATACCTTCAGCCGCAACGGGCTGTATAGGGATGCCTTCAACATTTTTGAAATCAGAATGAATTATTCCTATGGGCTCAAAAATAATTGAAGAGCTTTTCATCCTAATGATTATTATGGTTACATGTTAATTCAGGATTATTTATCAATTCTCCTTTAATAAATTTAATAGCTGCATCATCAATTAAATTAATGTCTGTAAAAATAGGAATAATATTGTTCTGCTTTAAATCTTCAACCAATCTCCATCCGGCACCTTTTGAAATGAGGTATGAACAATCTTTTAATCCTTCAATTAAATTTGCATGGCTATGTCCGCCGCCTTCTCCATGATTATGTTCGTGGTTTTCTTCATGCTGATGCATTCTATGATGTGTGAATACATTTTCTCTCGGCTCTTTATTTGTGATTTTATTTCCATCAACAGTTACAATCATAAATGACCTGCATCTACCGAGATGGCCGGTTATGTTTATTTGATCGTCTGTTGCAAATGCAATTTTTCCAGAGAAGCTTGAATTTTCATTTGACATTTTAACTCCCTTAATTTTTGTAATTGTTAATCATTTATTTTAATAGCCTTGCCGTTTAAAATACCGTCAGTAACTTTTCTTCTGGCGCTTTCCAAAATTCTTCCAAAAGTTGCCCTTGAGATTTTCATTTCTTTTGCTGCATCTTCGTGGGAATATGCAAGTAAATCAGCAAGATGTAGAGCACCAACTTCATCCTGTTCAAGAATTACCTCTTCTAATTCAGTCATGGGAATTCCCCTCGGCTTAAAATAATAAGCTGAATGGTTACAGCATATTTTACGATATTTCTTCGGTCTCGGCATTTTTTATTATGAGCATATGCTCAAAACTAAAGAAATAAATTTTGATTTCAAAATTTATTTATAATAATTTATTAGCATTAAATTCAGTTAAGAAGAGTTTAATCTTTTTAGATAGTAGAGACGCTTCGGTGAAGCGTCTAAATTCCAATTCAAGTTTATACTAAATTAAATAATGGAGAAAGTTTATTTGCCTATACTTATAAATTGATTCTGAATTGAACGTATAACTAGGAATTTAATTGTTAAGTTAAGAAACAATTCAGATATAAGACGCTCCAGCGGAGCGTCTCTACTGTGCTAAATTAAAAATTGAAATAATTATTGGAGTTAAGAATGAATAAAGTTAGATGGGGTATTATCGGCTGCGGCGATGTAACCGAAGTTAAAAGCGGGCCGGCATTCTCACGAGTTGAAAACTCTGAACTTGTTGCTGTGATGAGAAGAAATACTGAAAAAGCAAGGGATTATGCTGAAAGGCATAACGTCCCCAAATGGTATGATGATGCATGATAAATTAATAAATAACAAAGATGTAAATGCAATCTATATAGCAACTCCGCCTTCTTCTCATTTAGAATATACAATTAAAGCAGCGAATGCCGGGAAACCTGTTTATGTTGAAAAGCCAATGGCTGCAAGCTATAAACAATGCGTTGAAATGATTAACGTTTGTAAAAAGAATAATGTAAAATTATTTGTTGCTTATTACAGAAGAGAACTTCATGGTTTCAAAAAAATCAAAGAAGCAATTGATTCCGGCAAGATTGGAGAAATTAAATTTGTAAACATAAAATTGTATTGGCCAGATAGATAAAAACATATGATAAAAATAATATTCCCTGGCGGTACAACCCTGAAATTTCCGGGGCCGGACTATTTTATGATCTTGCTTCTCATCAGTTAGATTATCTTGATTATATATTTGGACCGATTAAAGAAGCAAAAGGAAGTTTTACAAATCAAGCAAAACTTTATCCCGCCGAAGATATTGTAAGTGCATCATTTAAATTTGAATCAAACATAATTGGTTCCGGGTTATGGTGTTTTACTATGAATGAAGAAGATAAATTAGATAGAACAGAAATAGTCGGCACGAAAGGTAAAATTATTTATTCATTTTTTGAACAGACTCCAATTGAAATAATCTCTGAAGGAAAAAAAGAATTAATAAATCCTGATTGGGCAAAGCATGTGCAGAACCATTAATTAAAACAGTAGTAGATGATCTTCTAGGAAAAGGAAAGTCTGTCAGCACGGGTGAATCCGGGGCACGAACTAACTGGGTAATGGATAAAGTTTTAAATAGAATTTAATTAGAAATTATGGATCAATTTATATCCACAGCAATTGAATAAGAAAATAAAGATTGGAAAAAGGAGGAATCCCTAATAGCTCCGTGCTTCTTTGTAATTTGAATTGATGTCTTGTTATCTATTAAAAATATTTATAGTTAAATTTTTACAATTAATCTTTTTTGTGGCTTTTAAAATTTTTTAATAACTAATCTATT
>CAVZSD010000070.1:0-14140 GCA_963777615.1 uncultured Bacteroidota bacterium
ATGAGGGTTTTGGTTTCCCTCCATTAGAAGCCATGCAATCTGGGCTTCCTGTATTAGCATCAAATAATACTTCTTTGGCAGAAATTGTTAACTTTGGAGGAGTTTTACACGCTCCTAATGATTATAAATCTTTTGTTAACGATATTTTTAGAATAATTGAAGATGAAAAATTTTATGAATTAATTAGAGTTAGAGGAATGGAAAGGGCAAGTATGTTTAAAGTTAATAAAACAGTTGAAAAGTTAGTTGATGCTTTTAATGAAATTAAGTTTGAAAACTAATTGAGCGATTTAAAATGTTAAGTATTAATAATAAATATAGGGCGCTATGACAGATAGAATTCAGAAAGAGAAGGATTTTCATAATGTACGATTTGAAAATGAAACCAGAGATTCACTAAATAAATATTATTCGATTAGCTTTTTAATTGATAATCATTATCAAAATGCTTTATATAATTCATGTAAAGATAAAAGACTTCTTGAATATGGATGTGGCTTAGGGAATCATTCTTTCGAGCTAGCAGAGGTTGCCAAAGAGGTATATTCCATTGATATATCGGATGTAGCTATCAATAAAGCTCAAAAAAAAGCAAAAGATAATAATATTAATAATATTGTTTTAAAGTTATGAATGCTGAGTCTTTAGATTTTACTGATGATTTTTTTAATGTTGTTTGTGGTATTTCCATTTTACATCATTTAGATTTAAATTCTTCTTATTCAGAACTACTTCGGGTACTTAAGCCGGGTGGAAAAGCATTTTTTATTGAGCCATTAGGTCATAATCCATTTATTAACCTATTCCGAAAATTGACTTCTAATTTACGAACGGAAGATGAACATCCGTTGCTTAAAGCAGATTTACAATTATTAAGTAAATATTTTACGGAAATAAATATCAAATATTATTATTTAACTTCTTTATTGGCAATTCCATTTAGGGACAAGAGATTTTTTATTCCCTTAGTTAATTTTTTGAATGGAATAGATCAACTTTTATTCAAGATGAGATTTTTTAAGTATCAAGCATGGCAAGTAGTTATAGAGGTGAGTAATTCGAAGTAAATACAAAATTTTTATATTTAAATCCTCGATTTTTCATTTAACAAATCTGTACAAATATAATCCAACTTTTAACTATCACTTTTATAAATTTTGAAATAAACATATAAACTAGAATTTTAAATATGAACATTGAAATTAGTATAGTTATAATTACCTGGAAAATGAAAGATTATCTTTATAGATGTCTTCATACCATTTATCAATACACAATGAAAGTTAATTTTGAAATAATTGTTATTGATAATAATTCCCAAGATGGTACTGTTGAAATGATCGAGAATTATTTTTCAAAAGTTGTTCTCATAAAAAACAATGAGAACAAAGGTGTTGCGCCAGCTAGAAATCAAGGATTAAAGAATACAAAAGGTAAATATATTTTAATTCTTGATGCTGATATGGAATTAATTGAGAATTCCATAAATAAATTATTTGAATTTATGGAGAAAAACCCTGATACTGGAATCGTTGGGGCTAAATTGGTTGATGCAAGTGGAAATTTGCAATATTCATGTAAGAGATTTCCCACATTATCAGCTTTACTTTATAGAAGATTAGAAAATTTTAAGTTTATTAAAGATTCTGAGACTTTAAGTTATCATATGATGAAAGATTGGGATCACAATACTATAAAAGAAGTAGATTATTTAATTGGGGCATGCCAGTTTTTTAGGAAAGAGATTATTGATAAAATTGGTTGCTATGATGATAAAATATTTTATGGTCCCGAAGACATAGATTTCTGTTTAAGAATAGGTAAGGCCGGATGGAAAGTAAAATATTTCCCATTTACCAGTATTATTCATCATGAGCAAAGAATAACGAAGAAAAAATTGTTTTCAAAGATTACTTTTAAACACATATTTGGAATTATATATATTTATTATAAATATAATTGCAGGATAAAAGTTTAAACACTTAATGACTAAGTCAACAGAAAAAATATTAGTCCTTTGTTGATTTCCTTACCATCAATCTTGCATTGATTTTATATTTCTATTTAAGAACTCAAACCGGATGGTTCCAATTATTATCAACTCCGGAATTTTATCCGCCGTTAGCTGCAATTTATTTTTTTTGGCTTCTTATTTTTACTTTTGTTGGGATGTACCGCACCTGGTTTGCTGCTTCAAGATTTGATGAAATATCTACTCTTTTCAAAGCAACTTTTGTGGGGATATTTATTTTATTTTTTATCATTTTTATTTCAGATTATATTGAAGGGGTTGCTTCATCAAATAGAATTTTGATTTTTATTTATTGGGCTTTGCTTCTTTTCTTT
Source organism: uncultured Bacteroidota bacterium (assembly GCA_963777615.1). Taxonomy (GTDB): domain Bacteria; phylum Bacteroidota; class Ignavibacteria; order Ignavibacteriales; family Ignavibacteriaceae; genus CAVSWT01. The sequence goes on from CAVZSD010000070.1 coordinate 2,347, forward strand.
GTTGGCAGTGGAAGAATATTAATTAGAAGCATTCAAAGAAGACTACTTATAAATGGCATTGGAAGAAAGAATGCTTTGATTGTTGGCTTTAACCCCAAAGCATTTGATGTTTTCAGCCAGATAAAACGTTATAAAGCATTGGGACTTGATGTGAAAGGTTTTATTACAACTAACAATGAAAACTTAGATAAGAATTATGAAGGCATTCCTGTTATAGGTACAATTCAAAAGATTGATGAACTGCAAGTACAATATGACCCGAAAGAAATAATCATCGCGCTTGAAAAGGGGAATGAAGATGTAGTAATGGAATTGGTCGCTAAATGTGACACAAAAAAATCGGGTTTAAAGATTGTTCCGGATCTATATGAAATTTTAAGCGGCCAGGCACGAACTTCTCAAATTTATGGTTTCCCATTAATTGACATTGTTCCTGAACTGATGCCTGAATGGGAAAAAAAATTAAAACGAATTTTAGATCTAATTATTTCTTTTTTAATTTTATTAGTTTCATTGCCGGTTTGTATTGGTGCTGCAATTGCTATAAAGCTTGAAGATAAAGGCCCGATTTTTTTTACACAAGAACGCTGTGGAATGAATGGTGAGTTATTTAAAATTGTGAAATTTCGTTCCATGAGGGTTGATGCAGAAAAGTTAACCGGGCCAGTCTGGTCACAAAAAGACGATCCACGAATTACTAAAGCCGGTGCTTTTATTCGAAAAGTTAGAATTGATGAAATACCGCAAATGTATAATGTATTTAAGGGTGAAATGAGTATTGTTGGGCCGCGTCCGGAAAGGCCTTTTTTTGTGGAAAAATTATCTGAAGACATACCTTACTACAAAAGAAGATTAAAAGTTCGCCCGGGTATTACTGGCTGGGCACAAATAAAACATAAATATGATGAAACAATAGAGGATGTGAAAATCAAGCTTCGTTATGATCTTTTTTATATTGAAAACATGTCTATAAGAATGGATCTCAAAATAATTTTCAGAACTGTTTTTGTAGTACTGTTTGGGAAAGGCCATTACGAATAAATTGCTTGATTTCTCAAAGATTAATCCTATTTTTAATTTTTCAATTTTATAAATTATCACTGCTTTAGGTTTAATGGATAAAAAATCATTAATAATAATTCCCACGTTTAATGAATTAGAAAATGTGAAGAAATTAATTCCAGATGTTCTAAATCGTTATAATAATATGGACATTTTAATTGTTGATGATAATTCTCCTGATGGAACTGCGGATTTTGTGATTGAATTCGGTAAAGCGGATGATCGTGTGAAAATTTTAAAACGACAAAGGAAAATGGGTTTAGGGACAGCTTACGTAGCTGGATTTAAATATGCACTTCAACATAATTATGATTTTGTTTTTCAGATGGATGCTGACTATTCTCATGACCCAAAAGAAATTCAAAACTTCTTAAATGCAATTGAGACGTATGATCTTGTTTTAGGCAGCAGATATTTAACCGGAGTAAATGTTATTAACTGGCCGATGAGAAGATTACTGTTAAGTTATTTTGCTAATTTGTATACAAGAATTATAACAGGGCTTCCTGTTAAAGATACAACTGCCGGTTATAAATGTTTTAGAAGAAAAGTTCTTGAAGAAATTAATTTGGATAAGATCAAATCCAATGGATATGCTTTTCAAATTGAGATGATTTTTAAAGCCTGGAAAAAAGGGTCTAAGATTGGTGAGATACCAATCATATTTATTGATAGAACATCAGGAACTTCAAAAATGTCAAGGAAGATTGTACGCGAAGCGATTTTTATGGTTTGGAAGTTAAGAATAAGAAGTACCTTTGGATTACTATAGTAATGTCAAAATTGAACATAATTCAAATAAAAGAGTAATGTGTTTAATTGGAATCTTTATGAATAGACTATTTTGAATCTTGACTTTTGAAATTTGAATTTAAAAATAAGTTAAACTAATCGAATTGAATCTCTCGATAATCATAGTCAACTACAACGTAAAAGAATTTTTACAAAATCTTATCCATTCAATTTATAAAGCTGCTCAAAATATTTCCTACGAAATTATAATAGTTGATAATGCTTCCGACGATGGCAGCGTAGAATTTATTAAAGATAAATTTCCCGGCATAAAATTAATTTCGAATCAAAAAAATTTAGGATTCAGTAAAGCTAACAATATCGGGTTGGCTCAATCTAAAGGGGATTATCTGCTTTTATTAAATCCTGATACTATAGTTGGTGAAGATACTTTTGAAAAAATGATTTCATTTTTCAAGTCCAACCCTGATGCCGGACTTGCAGGCTGTAAAATTTTAAACCCGGATGGAACTTTTCAATTAGCATGTAGAAGAAGTTTCCCGGGGCCGTGGACTTCATTTTGCAAGGTAACCGGATTGAGTAATTTGTTTCCCGGCAGCAGGTTATTTGCCCGTTATAATCTTACTTATCTAGATGAGAATAAAACTTATGAAGTGGATGCTATTTCCGGTTCGTTCATGATGTTTCCAAGAAAAATTTATGAAGAAATTGGCGGGCTTGATGAGCAATTTTTTATGTATGGTGAAGATTTGGATTTTTGTTATCGTGTTCAAAAGAATAACAAAAAAGTTTATTATTATCATGACACTCAAATAATTCACTATAAGGGAGAGAGCACAAGAAGAAGCAGTCTTGATGAAACAAAAATATTTTACAATGCCATGCATCTTTTTGTGAAAAAGCATTTGTCAAGTTCATTTTTAATCGAGATAATTCTACGAGTTGCCATCGGGTTAAGGGAGCTGATTGCCTTTATGGGGCGAAGGAAATTAGTTCTTTTGTCCCTAATAATTGATTTTTTTATGTTCGATCTTTCAATTTATCTGGCAGAAAATTTTTACAAGCATTATACAACATGGTTAGGATTTAATGAAAACCACTTGTCATTTATTTTCATTTTTCCTGCTTTCCTTTATATTTTAATTTCAAGTATAATGAAGGTTTATAGAAGGGATTCTCTTTCGGTTCTCAGAACTTTTGGTGCACTGGTAATAAGCTTCTTCCTAATTTCTTCAGCAACTTTTTTCTTTAAACAATTTGCATATAGCCGTGCAGTTGTAATTATTACTTTTATTTTAGCTTTTATTATCCTTGCTTTGTGGCGCATAATTTTAAAGTTATTTTTTAAAGTTGGTATTGATAAATATTCAACCGTAAATAAAAGAGCTTTAATTGTTGGAGTAAACAAGCCGGCGATCCAAATTGCAACCAAGTTAAAATCCAAAGCTCAGGATTTTCATAATGTAGTTGGCTTGATCGGGTTTTCTCATAAAGAAGTTGGGAATAAAATTGAAGACATTGAAATAGTAGGAAGCATAGAGAGCATCAAAAAAATTATATCCGAAAAAAAAATAAATGAAGTAATCTTTTCATCGGAAGAACTAACATATAATGAAATGATGAAAATCGTTTCTTCCTGTCAGGATGAAAATGTGGAATTTAAATTGATCGGAAACAATCTTGATTTCTTAGTAGGAAAATCATCCGTATCCATTCTTGAAGACATTCCTCTTTTTGAAATTAATTATAATATTTCAAACCCGTTGCTTAGATTTATCAAATCATTATTTGACTATCTGTTAGCTTTATTTGTTTTGTTTTTGATCTATCCTTTCATATATTTATTCGTCAAAGTAAGTAAGAAGAATTCTGATTTCAGAAAAATGGTTCTTAATGTACCTAAAATTTTTACGGGCAGAGTAAGTTTTGTCGGCCCAAAAAATATCAACGAGAACGGAAATCTTTTTCTAGGCAAACAAGGTTTAACCGGCTTTTGGTATCTTGAAAATTCGAACCAAGAAGAAACAGAAAAGTTAGATATATATTATGCAAAAAATCAGAACATTTGGCTTGATCTTGAAATCCTGGGGAAAACACTAAATAAAATGTGGAGCGTACGATCTTAAATGGCAAATACTATATTAGATTTTGAAAAACCAATCGTTGAGCTTGAAGCCAAGCTTGAGGAAATGAAAAAATATTCAGGAAGTTTAGACATAGAAAAAGAAATAATAAAAATAGAAGATAAAGTTAGGCAGCTTAAAGAAGACTTATATAAAGATCTAACCAGGTGGCAGCGTGTGCAACTTGCTAGGCACGCCGACAGGCCCTATACTCTCGATTATATTTATAATATGACAGACAATTTTATTGAACTTCATGGCGACCGATTATTTAAAGATGATAAAGCTATTGTAGGTGGATTTGCTTTAATTGATGAATACAAGGTTATGATTATCGGGCATCAAAAAGGGCGCGACACAAAATCGAACCTTTACAGGAATTTTGGAATGCCTAATCCGGAAGGATATCGCAAAGCTTTAAGATTTAATGAAACTGGCTGAAAAATTTAATAAGCCTGTTATTACTATGATTGATACACCAGGCGCTTATCCCGGACTTGAAGCTGAAGAACGCGGACAAGCAGAGGCCATCGCAAGGAATTTATTTGAAATGAGCAGGCTCAAAGTTCCAATCATTGTTGTAATTATTGGGGAAGGTGCTAGCGGAGGAGCGTTAGGAATTGGAGTTGGTGATAGAATATTTAATGTTAGAAAATTGCTGGTATTCAGTCATTAGTCCCGAGTCGTGCTCAAGCATTTTATGGAGAAGCTGGGATTATAAAGAACAGGCAGCAGAAGCATTGAAATTAACTGCGCCTGATCTTCTTGAACAAAAATTAATTGATAGAATCGTTCCTGAACCAATGGGCGGCGCTCATAAAGATCATAAAAAATCGGCATCAAACTTAAAAGAAGTTTTAAAAGAAGAGATTGAGAAGCTAATTAAAATAAAACCTGAAAAATTAGTTGAGAGCAGATTAGAAAAATTCGGTAGCATGGGAGAATTTAATGAGTAATTTAATTCTAATATGAAATAGATTTCTAATCGTAAAAATATTTAAAATTAGATTATAAAATAAAATTTTTTAAATGAACTTGTTAAGAATATTGAAAAGTTAAAATTTGATGTAATTAGAAATTAAATCAAAGTTAAGAAAATGCTAACACAGTATCTTAAAAAAGCTCTGGAACACGCTAACTACGAAATTTTATCTGATGACCATTCGTTTTATGGCGAAATTCATGAATGCCCTGGAGTTTATGCAAATGCTGATACTTTAGAAAATTGTAGAAATGAACTTGAAGAAGTATTAGAAGAATGGTTGCTATTTCGTATCTATAAAAACTTATCTGTCCCCAAAATTGATGGACTGGAAATAAAAATAAAAAAAGATGCTGCCGCATAATGCCGAAATTCGGTCCAATAAAACAAAAAGATTTGATAAAGTTTTTAAAAAATCTGGATTTGATGGACCTTATTCCGGGGGGAAGCATCCTTTTATGATAAAAGATAATTTAACAATTACAATTCCTAATCCACATAAAGCAGAAATAGGTCGGGAATTGTTATCCAGAATTCTAAAGCAAGCAAAAATTAGTAAAGGTGAATGGGAAATTTTGAAATAATACCAATACTTACGTAAATGACAGATGGAATATTAATAATCAAGTACAACATATTTATTTTATAGTAGATATTATATAAAAATTATCTTTCGCTATTATCCTTCCTTTTAATACATTTGTAATTAAAAAACATTATAAAAATTATGCTTGAACATAAAACTGAAGTCCGTGTTCGTTATGCAGATACTGACCAAATGAAATATGCATACAACGGAAAATACTTTGAATATTTCGAAGTGGGCAGAACTGAAATGATGCGTGATTTAAATCTTACATATAAAAAGATTGAAGAGAACGGATATTTCATGCCTGTAATTGAAACTCAAATAAAATTTCTAAACCCGGCTTTTTATGATGAGCAGTTAATTATTGAAACTCGAGTTGAAAAATTACCAGTGGTAAAAGTCCATATTGATCATAAAATAATAAGCAGAGATAGAAATATTGTTATAGCTGAAGGCTACCTGGAATTAGCATTTCTTGATGCAAAGACAAGAAGGCCTACCCGTGCGCCCAAATTTTTTATTGACGCAATGCAAAAATCTTACGACGAATGAATAAACAAATTGAAAAAATAATTAAAGAAGCTTTGATGGAGGATATTGCTTCCGGTGATATTACAACAAAAGCAACAATTAAAAAAAAATTAAAAGCCAAAGGAAACTTTTTAGTAAAACAAAATGGAGTTATTGCCGGATTAGATATAGTTGAAAAAACTTTTAACATCTATGACCCTTCATTAAAATTTAAAATGAATTTTAAAGATGGCGACAAAATAAAAGCCGGTACAATAGTTGCCGAAGTTCAAGGCAAGGCAGCATCAATTTTAACTGTTGAAAGAACAGCTTTAAATTTTTTTCAGAGAATGAGCGGCATCGCAACTTATGCAAATCAGTTCGCTGAAAAGATCAAGCATACAAAAGCGAAAATAATTGATACAAGAAAAACAGCCCCCGGATTAAGAGTGATTGATAAACTGGCGGTCAAATTGTCCGGCTGTAAAAATCATAGAATTGGATTGTTTGATATGTATCTTATAAAAGATAATCATATTGAAGTTGCAGGTTCGATTACAAAGGCAATTGAAGCGTGTAAAAAAAATAATCTGAAAAATAAATCGAAATTTAAAATAGAAGTTGAAACTAAAAATTTAGAAGAAGTTAAAGAAGCTTTAAGCTGCAATCCGGATGTTATCATGCTGGATAATTTTAATCTAATAGATATGAGAAAAGCAGTAAAAATAATTAATGGCAAATGTAAAGTAGAGGCATCAGGAATGGTAAATTTAGAAACAGTAAAAGACATTGCAGAAACCGGCGTGGATTATATTTCTGTTGGAGCATTAACGCATAGTGTTAAAGCATTGGACATTTCATTAGAAATAAAAATAAATTGAAAAATATTTTTGAACTTTGGCCCTTGACTTTTGACTTATATCTATGCTCGATAAACTAAAACAACTTTCCAAAGATACTGCTGTTTACGGCATCAGCACCATGCTGGGAAGGTTTTTGAATTTTGTGCTTGTTCCGTTATATACAAATATTTTCCTCCCGGCAGATTATGGAATTGTTCAAATTATTTTTGCTTATTTAGGAATATTAAATATTGTTTATATCTATGGAATGGATTCAGCGTACTTAAAGTTTGCTTCGTTTCTGGATATTGGTGATGAAAAAGATAATTTCTCGACTCCCTACATTTCTGTTTTTGCTGTCTCAGTAGTTTTTAGCTTACTTATAATATTATTAAAAAATTCAATTTTATCTCCTCTAAGCATACCGCCAAAATTTGATTACTTGATTTATATTGGTGCGTTCATCCTTATGCTTGATGCCCTGGCAGTTATTCCTTTTTTAAAGCTGCGACTTGAAAGAAAAGCAAAAAAGTTTGCATTATTTAAAACTATTAATATTGTGGTGAACATTTCTTCCAATATTATACTTATATTTATTTTACATTGGGGGATAGAAGCAGTTTTTGTCAGCAATTTAATTGCCTCTTTAGTTGCTCTATTATTATTGCTTCCAACAATTGTTTCAAGCTTTAAATTTGAATTTCATTCTGAGCTGTTTAAAAGGTTAATAAAATTTGGACTCCCTTATCTTCCTGCCGGATTTGCCGTTATGCTTGTGCAGGTTGTTGATGTTCCCATAATGGAAAAGTTAACTGATTTCAAAACTGTCGGTATTTACAAAGCAAATTATAAACTGGGCATTTTCATGATGCTTTTTGTAAATATGTTTCAATATGCCTGGCAGCCTTTCTTTCTTCAAAATGCAAAAGAAAAAAATGCCAGGGAAATGTTTTCAAAAGTATTAACATATTTTACGATTATAGGCAGCTTTATTTTAATTGTGCTGTCATTATTCATTTCAGATTTAGCGAAAATAAATATTTTTGGTTTCTCATTAATTGGCTTAAAATATTGGAGCGGCCTTTCCATTGTCCCGGTTGTTCTACTGGCTTATTTGTTTAATGGGATGTATGTTATTTTCTCAGCAGGAATTTATATCGAGGAAAAAAGTTTATATGTACCTGTAGTTTCCGGGTTAGGTGCATTTGTAAATATTGTTACTAATTTTTTATTGATACCTGTAATGGGAATAATGGGCGCAGCATTAGCAACACTTGCTGCATATCTTATTATGGCGCTCGGTTATTATTTTGTAACTCAAAAATTTTATAAAATAAATTATGAAGTAGGAAAGATCCTTAAAATATTCTTGTTTATTGCGGTTGTAGGGGCGATTTATTATTCATTGAATTATTCCGGCCAATTAAATATGATTTATAAATTCGTTTTAATTATTGCATTCACATTGTCAATGTATTTATTTGCTTTTGATAAAAAGGAAATTGCATTCGTAAAAAATAAATTGTCTGAAAAAAGAAATAAAATTTAAGAAAACGGAAAATTATGTTTGAAAAAATCCCCATAAAAATAAAAAGATTAAGTGAACAGTTTAATGATATTCCATTACCCTCATATTCAACTGAAGGAAGTTCAGGCATGGATATACGTGCTGCAGTTGAAGAACATTTTACAATCACTGCCGGGAGTATAGAATTAGTTCCTACAAATTTATCCGTGGAAATACCAAATGGATTCGAAATTCAAGTAAGGCCCAGAAGCGGACTGGCAATTAAGCACGGCATTGGAATATTAAACTCTCCCGGAACAATTGATTCCGATTACCGCGGCGAAGTTAAAATTATTTTAATGAATTTCAGCAAAGAAGATTTTGTAATTAACCGCGGAGATAGAATTGCACAGCTAGTTATTTCAAAAGTTTATCATGCAGATATCAACGAAACCGAAGACCTTAATGACAGCAAAAGAGGAGAAGGCGGATTTGGACATACAGGGAAAAATTGATTCTTATTGAATTTTAATCAAATTATCATTTTAAAATTTGTAAGATTATGAAAAAAACAAAAATCAATATTAACATTGATGAATTTTATTTATAACTTTTTCTTCAGATAAAAACTTACTTTTCAAAAATCATTATCAAACTCTTTGATTTAATTTAAAACGAAAAATTGATGTCCGATTTTATTCATTTACACAATCATACTCACTATAGCTTGCAGGACGGTGCTTGCACTGTTGAGGGTTTAGTAAACGCAGCAAAGAAAAATAATATGCACGCAGTGGCGCTTACTGATCACGGAGTAATGTATGGTGCCGCTGAGTTTTATAAAAAAGCTACTAAAGAAGGAATTAAACCTATAATTGGAATGGAAGCTTATGTTGTTTCCGAAGGCAGCCGTTCCGATAAAGGAAAACCGGATGATTTAAAAGATAAAAGGAGAGTTAAACATTATAATCATCTTATCCTGCTTGCAAAGAATAAACAAGGATATAAAAATCTTTCAAAACTTTCTACCCTCGGTCACACAGAAGGATTTTATTACAAACCAAGAATTGATTTAGAGCTTTTAAGAAAATATAGAGATGGATTAATTTGCTCTTCAGCATGTGCAGGCGGAGTTGTTTCTACTCATCTTGTTAACGGAAATTATGATAAGGCACGTGAAGCTGCAAAAACTTATAAAGATATTTTTGAAGAAGATTTCTATCTTGAGATTCAAGATCATAATATGGATGTTGATAAACCTATTCTTGATGGAATGCCTAAACTATCCAGAGAATTGGGAATTAAATTATTAGCCACTAATGATTGCCATTATATAGAACGTGATCATGCACTTGCACATAACATCCTTCTCTTATTGTCTGATAAAAATGGTGCTGATTATAGACAATTAAGATATGGAACCGATCAAGTTTATTTTAAATCATCCGAAGAGATGGTAAAACTCTTTAAGAAATATAAAGGCTCCATTGAAAATACTTTAGAAATCGAATCAAAGATTGATTTAAAATTAGAATTTGAAGGATATCATTTCCCTACATTTAAAATCCCGCAAGATTCTAAAGCAAAAACTCTTGATGATTATTTTGAACTGCTTGCCCGCGAAGGCCTTCATAACAAATTCAAAAACGTTACTCACGGAAATGGAAGAGCGGTTTAATTTTGAAATTGATACAATTAAAAAAATGGGGTTTTCAGGTTACTTTTTAATTGTTCAGGATTTTATTAATTCCGCAAAGAAGATGAAAATTCCTGTTGGTCCTGGAAGAGGAAGTGCTGCGGGAAGTTTGGTTGCATTCACGCTTGGTATTACAAATATAAATCCCCTTAATTATAATCTGCTCTTTGAAAGATTTTTAAATCCTGCAAGAAAATCAATGCCTGATATTGATGTTGATTTTGCTGATGATAAAAGAGGTGAAGTAATTGATTATGTGAGAGAAAAATATGGTAACTCAAGTGTAAGTCAAATTATAACTTTTAATAGGCTTTCATCAAAAGCGGTATTAAGAGATGTTGCCCGCGTACTTAAAATTCCTATTCCAACTGTTAATAAAATTACAAAGTTTATACCTTCAAAGTTTGGAAAAGTGTTTTCGATTGACCAAGCATTAAAAGAAGTGCCCGAATTAAAATGGGTAAAAGATTCGCAAGAAGAAGATATTCAGAACTTGATTAAATATGCTAAAGTTTTGGAAGGGATGAATAGAAATGCATCCAAGCACGCTGCGGGAGTTGTAATTACTCCTGGTGATGTCAGCGATTATGTGCCGCTTGCAAACGCAGTTTCTCAAACGGATATTGTTACGCAGTTCAATATGAAGGAAATTGAAAATGCCGGATTGTTGAAAATGGATTTTCTTGGACTTGAGAACTTTAACAATTATTCGTGATGCATTAGATTTAATTAAAAAGAATCATAATATAGAACTTGATATTGATAATATTCCGCTTGATGATGAAAAAACTTTTCAGCTTTTTTCAAAAGGACAAACAACAGGCGTATTTCAGTTTGAATCTTCCCCGATGCGTGAGTATTTAAAAAAGCTTAAGCCAACAAGTTTAAGTGATCTTTCGGCAATGAATGCGCTTTACCGTCCTGGCCCTATGGATTTCATAGATGAGTTCATTGATAGAAAATTTGGTAATAAAGAAATTACTTATCTTCATAATACACTGGAACCGATTTTAAAAGAGACTTATGGAATTATTGTTTACCAGGAACAGGTAATTCAAATTGCAAATAAAGTTGGCGGAATGAGCTTAGCTGAAGCTGATATTCTCCGCCGTGCCATGGGGAAAAAAGATCTCACTGCAATGAAGGAGCAGAAAGTTAAGTTTATTGATGGAGCTGGGAAAAATGGAATCAGCAAAAAAATAGCAGAAGAAATTTTTGAAGCCATTGATAAATTTGCCAACTATGGTTTTAATAAAAGCCACTCGGTTGCATACAGCTATGTCGCATATCAAACGGCATATTTAAAAGCACATTACACTCCTGAATTTTTAGCAGCGAACTTAACTAACGAATTCGGTAATGCAAATAAAGTAACAAACTTTTTAGAAGATTGCCGTAAATTAAAAATTGAAGTTATGCCCCCGGATGTTAATAATCCTTCTGTTTATTTTGATGTTGAAGAAGGCAAAATTCGATTTGGAATGTCCGCGATAAAAAACGTTGGAATTTCTGCTGTTGAAGAAATAATTAAAAAGAGAAATGAGCTTAGAAGAAATTTTACAAGTATTTTTGATTTTTGTACAAATGTTGATACCAGGGTGGTAAACAAAAGAGGGCTTGAAGGATTAGTGCTTGCCGGTGCTTTTGATTCAATTCATAATACGAGAGCAAGTTTGTTTGCTACTATTGAGGACGCTCTGGAATTTGGGCATAAAGTTCAAAATTCAAAA